>JADMJQ010000242.1:3889-17584 GCA_018780415.1 Roseateles sp.
GCCACCGCCGGCATCCAACTGGCCGCCAGGCCAAGGCCCGTCCAGCGCATCAAGGGCTGCCAGGCGAGCAAGAGCAGCACAATGGCCACGACAGAAAAAGCCAGCCGCAAGTGCATCTGCCGGCGCAAAAAGGCAAAGAACTGCGGCGCCAGGGCTTTCAGGCGGTATTCGGCCACATAGCGCTGCGCCACCGTGGACAGCCCCAGGCCGGTGACCAAATAGAACAGCTCGGCGGCGGCCAGCAGCGTGACATAAACCCCGTAGCTTTGAGGCGCCAAGGCCCGAATCGACAAGACCAAAAAGGCAATGCCCAGCGCCGCAGACACCACTTTGCCCAGGGCGAAATGCAAGAGGCCGCGCCGCGCCGCGTTCGCGGAGTAATAACTATTGCCCGCAGGCCGACCTCTCATCTGCGACCTTCTGCGCCATGCGGCAGGGCTTGGCCGGCACCTGCTTGCCGGCTGATCTCCCGGCTCGCCAACGCCTGCCTTGGCTTGCAGGTCTTGAGCGGCAGCCCGCACAGCAGGCCAAGCGCCCAGTAATGCCACATCGCTACAGACAAAGCCCCGGCCTTGGCGCTGCGCTTCTTGAGCATCATGCCGATCACGGGCAGCAAGCTCAGCCCCAACCAGAGCTGCACGGGCCCACTGCTGCCCAGTGCGGCACTGCCAGCCAAGCAGACCGAGCCCAGCATCCACCAAACAATGGTGGCCACCGGATGAACCAGCAAGCGCAGCGCATCGCCGAACCAGGCATGACCCCAGGCTTGCTTCAGCAATACTCCCGAAGAAAAAGCCCGGCCACTGCGCCAAAGGCTGCGCAAAAGCTGGGCCGTACTGACGGCATGGCCCTCATGCAGCACGGCGGGCGTGGCAATGCGCTGCAAGCGCCATCCTGCTGCCCGCACCCGCATGCCCAGGTCGGCTTCTTCCCAGCCCTTCAGGTTGCGGTTGGCGGCATAGCCACCCGCCGCTGTAATTGCAGCGCGGCGGTACAAGCCGCCGCCATTGAGCCACTGCTCATCACGCGCCACATTCGATACGGCGGCGTTGACGCGGTGGGCATCAAAGGCATTGCGCACACAGGTGTCAACCAGCAATCCGGCCACGCCACCCAAGCGGGCGTCGTCACGCAAGGCCTTCAAACCGGCCTCCAAAAAACCCGCTTGCAGCGTCATGTCACCATCCAGGAACAGCACAAATTCGCCGCTTGAATGTTGATAACCCAGTTGCACGCCCGCACCGCAGCCCCGTTCATGAATATGTTCGAACTGCACCACCTTGACCGGAAATTGCAGCGCCTTTTCTACCGTGCGGTCACTCGACACTGAGTCCGCGAGGATGACCTCATGGCTGCAATTCAAGCGCCCCAGCTCGGCGAAGACCGAACGCAGGCAGGCCTCGATCTTGGCTTCTTCATTTAAAGCCTTGATGACAACGGAGATTTGCGGCGCTATTTCAGCGCCAAGCTCAATTGGCCGGGAATTTTGCGCGGCGGCGGCAACCGCTGCCGCAGTCATTGCGAACTCGACGGGACCTGACTTGCCGCTGCCAGCTCAGGCTTCCCGGTGTTCACCACGCTTCTGAAAGCAACTGGCCGCCCAGAATGCCCGTACTGCCCCCGCAACATTGCCAGATAGCCAACACTCAGCAGCAGCAAGAGTTGCACTTGATAGGAGAACAAGAAGTCGGTGTTGTAGGGCAGGCCAAGCCCAATCACGACCACCGCCACCGCCATCGACGCTGCCATGGTTTGTTGCTCCGCGCTCAAGCGCTCATCACCCACAAAACGGTACAAGCCGAAAAACGCCGCAATAAAAAACGCGATGACAGCCCCAGTCCCCAGCAAGCCAACTTCCCACAGCAACACTGCCATGGACGATCGTGCGATATTGAACGGCCATTTGCGGGCCGCTTCGCCAACCACCATGTCACCGACCCGGCTGGCTCCTGCGCCATGGCCAATCAACAAGGTGTCAGGCGTACGCAGGCTGTGCTGCTGCCACCAAAAACTCAAAGCGGCAACGCGGCCTATCTCTCGGGTGCGGTAGTTCACAAAGTCCGCGTCATTAGAGCGGCTGCTGAACAGGCTTGCGGTGTATTCGCTGACGGTTTGCTGCTCGCCCGGATTGGCAAACTGGGTCTTGTAGAGAACCAAGACCGTGAAGGACATCGTGAAAGCCAAAACAATTGCCAAGATACCTTCAACAGGCTTGCGCGCAATTTGGCGCAAATAAAGCAAGGACAAGGCAATGGGCAGCAGCAGCACCGCGAATTTAATTTCGGCCAAGGCGATAGACACAAACCCGCAAGCGATCAGCAACGAGGCCTGCCCGCCCGGCAACAAACCACGCCGCCAGCGAGCAACCGCGATCGCAATACCAATCACACAAAACAAACCCATCGCGCCGCTGGAACCGCCGCCTTCGGGATTGCCGCCAAAGGCGCCAACGATGGCATCCCATTCGGCGCCCATATGGCGCTCCGCGCGCGAAGGCGCAATCACAAAGCGCTGATACAGGACCAGCGGAATTTGCAGCACCATGAGCCAAGGTAAGGTTACCCAGATTCTTTGCACCAAGCTTGGCGACACCAAGCCAAAAGTCAACAGCAGCAATACGGCCCAGAGAAACACATACTCCTTGGCACTGACGAATATTTGCAGAGGATCAATGACATGAATCAGCGTTGAGCCAATCAAGGTCATGAAATAGACAAATAAGGCGGCCTTCACTCCGCCCGGCAATGTGGGCACAAAGGCAGCTTGATACGGGCTTGATTTCGACCGTTGCATCAAATCAAACGGAAACCGAATCAACAGGAGCGCGCCGAACAGAAAAGGTATCCAAAGCGCTTTGTCGATACGGGCAAAGTAAATCAACTGCCCCACAACAACAAAGGACATGATGTACAGCGCCGGCACCATATAGCGCAGCGGCACGAACAGGCCGAAGAAACCAAACAGCAAGGCCGTGAAGAAGAGAGTTGCGGTACTGCCCATCACGGCAGTAGCCAAACCGCCAAAAGCACCAATCAGGATGAAGATCAAGCCAATGGCAATGGCCTGAAACAAGGCCGAGCGAGATTTTCCCGCTCCTTGCCAGCTCATCAGTCGAGCCATGTCAGGGTCCGGTTCTTGATTTCTTGCCGTGTGCCTAAGCCCGAAACACGCGCGAGGTAGCGTGGCTCGACGGCTTGCAGAAGATCGCGGACAAAGGCATCTTGTTTGCGATGCGCAGCTGGCAGATCGCGATCAATCGACGAGACGCGAAATAGCAAGCCATCGGGAATATGCCCGCGTACGCCATAGGTCAATTCAGCCAATTTTTTGGTCGAACTACTCTTGACCACATGCTCGCCCACCGTCGTCCAATAAGTGATGGGTTCGTATCGCTGCCCACTCAGGCTGGTGCTCAAGCGCCTGACGGCGATTTCACCCAAGCCCGTCTTGAGCGTATCCGCATCGTTGGAGTGGAGTGCAAACCCTTGCGCGGGGTAGCAAACTTCCGGGTAATGAACTTGCATCGCATCGCGTTGGTCCAAGCCATAAGCGATCGATAGCATGATTCGATAACCGCTCGAATTCACAAATGTGCGGCTGAGTGTTTGCGAATAAATCTTATCGAGCACCGCTTGTGACTGAGGATTGACGACGTAAGCGCTGGCTGGCTCCATCACCCAATCACCAAAGCGATGAGGGATGACTGTTTCGAGATCCAACTTACCGAGTTCATCGGCCAACATCACGGTTGGCTTCAACACGCCGGTGGCGGTGGAAGTGCCGACCATGGCGGCCAGCAACACCAGACTGAGTGAGCGCCGTTTCATGCCAAGCTCCTGCTCTGGGCCTTGCTCTTACGGGTGCGATCTTTCACAAACAGGTTGAGTAGATTGTCTGTGACCAACATCAAACTCAGTGCGACGATGAAGAGCACCATGCCGGCGGCACCGTGTACAAAGCCTTGACCAGCTTCGTCACCAAAGTGGTAAGTCACAAGGACCAAGATCATCACCCGCACCACATTGGATACAAAAGAAATCGGAATTATCAGCAGCGCCAGAGCAATATTCCGACGAGCGGACGTGTAACCCATGATGTTCATATACAGCATGCCCAAGGCCTCAAGCGTGAACATTGAATTCAAGCCTGCGCAAGCATCTGCTACGAGTAACTGGTAAGGGCCAACTGTGAGTAACACGCCACTGCGCCCGACGGGATAACCTGCCCAGTACAACACGCCGCTGGCAACCGCCGACACCATCGATTTAAGTGGCGCCGTCAACGCCGCCACCAAAGCACCAGGCAAAGGCACCATGAAGATCATGAAGAACAAAACGAACCAAGCGCATTTCAGGCCGGCAAGGCCTTTGAAATACAGCAGCAACGCGGCCAAGATCAAAATCTGCGAGCCAACTTCCAGAATCCAAATACCCTGAGTTCGCCCCAGCAAGTAACTAGCTAGACCAATCACGAAAACCATGGTTGCCAGTGCCGGCGACGGATTGGATGGCAGAGCGGCCAACTCGTGGCGGCGCTGAAACAGCAGCCAGATACTCACTGCCAAAATGATCGGACCATGCCCTTGCTCGTCCGAGGCCCAGATTGTGTGGGACAAATCCCAATAAGTGGGGCCGTACAGGGCGGCAAATCCCAGTGCCAAAGCAAGCAGCACAAACAAATCTGTGCCTTTGCCGAACCACTTATCGGTGAATGTTTGGATGGAAGTCATCAACAGTCTCGAAAACTACAAGGCCTTGAGCTGTTAAAACTCATTCATGATCACACCGACGATTCGGGTTGGGCTGGTGGACAGCGATGCAACCAACTCTTGCAGCGCATCTACCCTGGACTCGTTCTTCCGAGCCACTACCAGCGTCGCCCCGCACCGTGCCGCAATCACGCCGCAATCGCTGCCCAAAGAGGCCGCGGGTGTATCCACGATAACGTGATCAAACTTGCTGCTCAGCTCGCGCATCAACAACCCAAACGCTGGCCGTTCGACCAACTCCAATGGGTTAGGAGGCGTGACGCCGACCGGCAAAACAAAGAGGCTGGGCACGCCCTGTATCTGCCGAATGGACTGGGCGTCACCCCGGCCTAACAGTATGGAAGACAACCCAGTCGGGTTATCGATTGCAAAGACCTCGTGCTGCCGGGGGCTGCGCAAATCGCAATCCACCAGCAAAGTACGCCCACCCAACTGGGCCAACGTAACTGCCAAGTTCGCTGCAAAGTAGGTCTTGCCGTCGCCGACATCGGGGCTAACCACCGCCACCGCAGAGCGCGGCACGCCCTCGCCATAAAGCCGCATCATCAGTTGGCTACGGACGGCTCGGAACGCTTCCGATTGGTGGGAAAAAGGTTGATTCAAAGAGATCAACTCAGGACTGGCACCCCGACCACCCTCTGGGGCATAGGGGTATGCGAACTGTTGGGACAAGGCAAACATAACGTCGTCTGCGCTGACCATGCCCAAAGCAACTGCCGCTTCCCCGAAGCGCGACCCCTTCTCGCGCTGATGTGCCAGTATCTTTTCAACCTGTTCCGCTGTCAGGCTACGCGTGTCTCGAATGATGTCGCCGATTGAACGATCACCAATTTCTGCTGTGGACGCTGAATTGCTCATTCTTTGATTACTTTCTGCTGTGCCAGTGGAATTCACCGCGCTTTTCAAGCGCTCTTACCGGCAACGCCTACCGCGCCAAGCAAACGTTGCGCTGCATCTTGAGGCAACTTTGCCTTCCCAAACAGACGCTTACTCGGTGTTGGTCCAGGCATTACGCCGATCAAAGGCAAGCCCAATGTGTGCACGATGTCTTCGGGCGCACGAACTCTCCGATCCAACATCTCCAGCATGAAGACCGAACCGATTGCCAACATCAAACCCAAAAACACTGACAAGAATGTATTCAGCAAAACCTTAGGTCCGGACGGCTGCAATGGCGGAGTAGCTTGGGTCAAGACCGAAACATTGCTCTGGGTGGTTTGGCTTTCGAGGTTGGTTTGATTGCGACGCGCCTGTATCGCGTCGTAGGCTCGCTGAGCATTCTCCAACTCCCTGATCAAGACCTGGCCTTCATCGCGCATGGCCTTCATCTTGATAACTTTACTTCTCTGTGCGTCCAAAGAGGCGCGGATGTCTGCCTCGCGCTGGCGATTGATCGTGTTGCTGACGGTGACACCACCGGTCACCCGTTTGATTTCTGCATCCATTTTCAAACGCAGCTCGGCGATGCTGGCTTTGGCCTCAACGACTTGAGGATGACTTTCGCCGAGTCTAGAGTTCAACTCTTGAAGACGTGCCTCTGAACGAGACATGTCGGCTTTCAGGCCTGAAATAACCGGATTCCCCAAGACTTCCTGCATCCGCTCGGCGGACGCCCCTTGAGCCTGCGCCTGCCGGCTGCTGGAGTCCGCCGTAGCGGATTGCATCACAACCAACTGAGTAGACAGCTCGTTTAAACGGCTTGTCTCGATATCGAAACGCTCATCGTTGGCGATGATGCCTTTTTCACTTTGAAAAGCGGACAAACTTGTCTGAGCGGCCTCCAACTTTTCGCGCGCTTCTTTGACACGAATGTCGAAGAATGAGCTGTACTGCCGCGCTGGGTCAACGCGCAACTCCAAACTTGTGTCTACATATGCTTGGACAAAGGCATTAGCCAAGCCTGCCGCGAAACGTGGGTCGGGCGCACGGTAACTCACTTGCAACACGCTGGATTCCCGCGCCGGCTTGACTTCCAAATTCTTTTGAAAAGTTTCCGAAAGCCAATTTTCAATTGATCCTTGGCCTTTCGTCTCGCTCATCCATTGCTCACGAATTTGCGGGCTTTCGTTCAACTTCAAATTACGCACAACCTTCAACGCAACTCGGTCACTTTGAATCACGTCGACTTGCGTCGCCATATAGCCGGGCGACGCCATGCCCGGATACATCATTGCCGAAACCGGATCAGGCTTCGCATCGATCACCACCGACGCGACAGCCGTATATTGTTTAGGCAACAATAAACTAATCGTGATGGTGGTTACAACTGTCGCTAAAAAAACGACTGCCGCTACTATCCAACGCGCCCGCAGAATTGAAAAAAACTGACCCAGATTCATCATCAATCCTTAGAACAAACTCTCTTTGACATACACAACATCGCCATCTTTCAAACTCTCGTCCATCGGGAGTTGAATGATTTCGACCTTGCCGTCGGCGCCTTTGCGGTGCACGCGGATGCCTTTTTCGGTACCGCGCTGGGTGATGCCGCCACCCGTGGCCAAACTCTGCATCAGCGTCATGCCGCGCTCCAGGCGCATCGGGCCGGGGCGCTGCACTTCGCCGTAGATATAGACCATCGGTGCGCGGTCAACCCAGATCACGTCGCCATGCTGGATGAACACGTCTTGCGCGCCGCCGCCGACGGCGAAGATGCCGGGCAGGTCAATTTCGGCACGGTAGGGCTGGCCATTGCGCTTGCCGGTGAGGATCAGCGTCTCGGCGCCGGCACCACTGACCACGCCGCCGGCGTTGGCGATCAGGTCGGTCAGGCGCATGTCGGCGGTTTCGATCGGGTAGCGGCCCGGGCGGTTGACCTGGCCCAGCACGCTGGCCTGGTTGCCCTTGACCTGCAGCACCACGATGGTGACTTGCGGATTCTTGACGAAGTTGCCCTTCTTGAGGCCGTCGGTGATCAGCTGTTCTGCCTGCGTGACGCTCAAGCCACCAACCTTGATGCTGCCCAGCAAGGGGAAGGACACGACGTTGTTCTCGGAAACGCGCGTCTCCAAGGTCAGGTCGGGGTTTTGATAGACCGAGATGCGCATCACGTCGCCCGCGCCCAGCCGGTATTCGGCCGAGGCGATAGGCGAGGCTGCAGCAGCTTGCGCATAGGCCGGCGCCACGGCCATCAAGGCTTGCGCGCCGATCAAGACCGCCGCCAGCAGCGTTGTCTTGTGCTTGTTCTTTTGCATTGCCATGGTCTTTGTTCCGCTCCGCTGGGGGTTCTGGATGACGTCCATCGTCGTCATCATCATCACTTCAGGCCCATGCCCTTGGAGATGGCGCTGGCGTCGAGGCCGCTGGCGGCTGGGGCCACCGGCGTTGGCGCTGGCGCGGTTGTTGTGGCTGCCGGTGCATCGCTGGTTGGCGTTGTGGCGGCAGCGGCGGCGGGTGCAGAGGCGGCGCCGTCCTTGCCCGGTGCGCCTTCGGCAAACTTGCCAACATATTCGATCTTGGCGGCTTCACGCAGCGCCTTGATGTCTTTTTGCACTTGCTCGGACTTGCGCTGGTTGCCCAGGAAGGCTTCGATCGCGGGCTTGGCGCGCGCTTCGTCAACCGGCTGGCTGCGTGAGCCGACCAGGAACAGCACGGTCATGCCGGTGGGCGTTTGGGTGACGGCGGAGTCGCCGTCCTTCATGCGGGAGATGGCGTCCAGGCCGGCCAGCGGCAGCTGCTCGGCGGCGCGCACGGCTTGGTTGCCGTTGAAGCGGATATTGCTGGCCTTCAGGAACTCGGCGAATTCGGCCATGCTCTTGGAGGACGCCAGCTTGTCGCGGATGACCGGGAACTGCTCGGGCGTGGCTTCAATCGCCAGCTCTTGCAGGCTGAAGATGCGACGCTCCTTGAACAACGCGGGCTTCTCGTTGTAGTACTTGCTCACTTCTTCAGCAGTGGGCTTGGAGATGGACTCACCGATGCGCTCCACATAGGCGCGGGCAATGATTTCGCGCTTGGCGGCTTCGATCTGCTGGACCACCTTGGGGTCGCGGTCGATTTTGAGCTCTTGGCCTTTTTGCACGGCCAGCTCTTGCTCGATCAGGCGCTCCAGCACTTGCTTGGAGGCGGCTTCGGCTTGCTCGGGCTTGAGGCCTTGTTGGCGCTGCAGCACGAAGTTGATCTGATGAACGGTGATTTCTTCTTTGTTGACCTTGGCCGCGGTCTGCGAGGCCTTGTCGGCTTTGCTGCCGCCGCCGCAAGCGGCCAGCATGACGGTCACCGCGACGGCGGCGACGAGGGCGGACAGGCGCAGGGTGCCGCGCGGGGTGCTTGTGCTTGTGCTTGTGCCCAGAAATTCTTGTTCTTGAGTCGTCTTCAGCTTCATGACTTGTCTACCCTTGTACTTGCTCATCCACTGAGATGCCGGCCCCGGCACCCCTGTTCAAATAGTTTTGCTGCAATGCAGCACGCAGCCGTCCATTTAGGACGAGCGAGTGTAACTTTGGAAAATGACAATTCACCCCGGCACAGGGGTAAATCCCGGTCGGATTGCCTACGGTTTACCCGGATGAACGCGCTTGCAATGGCCCGTTCTGGCGCAGCTTCCGTGTTGGGGCATTGGTTTGGGGGGTGACGATTGGTTTCACAGGGCCGGCCATGCTTGGACATGGCGTTTAGCGAGGTCAAGTTTCAATGAGGCGCCAAGCGCTGCCGCCAAAGGCAGTAAGCAGCGATCAATTCATGGGCAGCAGCGACGCTCGCCTTGAGAGTCGCGAAACGCAGCTCGACCTGATCGGGATACTCATGCGCCAGGCGATTGCGCAGATCCCGCCAGCGTAGCCAGTCGTCAACGTTCAAAAACCCCAACTTCTCAAGACGGTTCAGCCGGTCGCGCATGGGCCAATCTTCAAAGGGCTCGGCCAGCGTTTGCAGGGTCGCAGGCAAAAGGCGCTCACCCAGAGCGTCTTGTAGCTTTGTGAACCGGAACAGCAATTGATCGGCGAGGCGCAGCAGCAGGCGGTCTTGCTCAAGCTGAGCCAGGCTGTCTATCGTTGCAGCATCCCATTCGGTCAGCGCGTCAGACAAAGCCGCTGCATGCCGATCGGCCTCCCACAAGGCAACGCCCAGCTTGGATTGACGTTCTGGCGTTGATGTCATGTGCGAGCCAACTCGATGCCCTGCTGGCGCGCCACCTCCACAACGGGCCGCGTATCTAGCTGGGCGGCTTGCGTCATCACCACATCTATGCGTTGCTCTTCAAGCAGCCGATAGAGCCGGGCCGTGAAGCGCGCGCGGCGATCGACCGCGTCCGTTGCCACCATCGGGCCAGGCCATTCAACCAGCAGGTCGATATCCCCACCCCGTCGGTTTTCATCCAATCTCGACCCGAACAAGAGCACGCGCGTGCCGGCCGGAAAGGCTTCACGGCTGGCGGCGGCTATGGCTTGGTGTTCAAGGGCTGAAATACGCATGGTTTGAGTCTAGCTGGACTGACAGACACTGAGCCGGCACTCACCTCAACACTTGATCCCCGCATGCAGCGCCACCACCCCCGCGCTGAGGTTGTGCACATCGACATGGCCGAAGCCGGCCGTCTTCATCATCGCCTTCAGCTCCTGCTGGCCCGGATGCATGCGGATCGATTCGGCCAGGTAGCGGTAGCTGTCGGCGTCGCCGGCAATCATCTGACCCAGGCGCGGCAGGATCTTGAACGAGTACCAGTCGTAAGGCTTTTGCAGCGGTGCGGCGACCTTGGAGAACTCCAGCACCAGCAAACGGCCACCGGGCTTGAGGACACGGCACATTTCGGCCAGTGCCTGGTCCTTGTGGGTCATATTGCGCAGGCCGAAGGCGACGCTGACGAGATCGAAGCTGGCCGACTTGAAGGGCAGCTTTTCGGCATCGCATAGGCCGGTGGGCAGGATCAAGCCTTCGTCGAGCAGGCGGTTGCGGCCTTGGCGCAGCATCGCTTCGTTGATGTCGGTGTGCACGACCATGCCGCTGTCACCGACCTTGCGGGCAAAGGCGCGCGCCAGGTCGCCGGTGCCGCCGGCGATGTCGAGCACGCGTTCGCCGGCCTTGAGGTTGGCCACCGCGACGGTGTAGGCCTTCCAGGCGCGGTGCATGCCCATCGACATCAGGTCGTTCATCACGTCATAGCGCGAGGCGACCGAGTCGAACACGCCGCGCACGCGGCCGGCTTTTTCGCCCTCGTCAACGGTCTTGTAGCCGAAATGGGTGCTGGTCATGGGGCTTGTCTCAAGGTCAGGTTTGTTTGGGGAGGGTCAACGTTCAATCGGCAACAAGTCGTCAGCTCACTTTGTGCGGCACCAACTTGACCTGCAGATCGCAGCCCACGGCAGCGGCATACCTTTTCAGCGTCGCCAGCGAGGGGGCATGTCGGCCGGCCGACTCTAGTCGCGAAATCGCGCTCTTGGTGGTGCCCATGCGCTCGGCCACCGCATCCTGGGTCAACCCCGCTTTGGAGCGAGCCGCCAGCATCTGGCTGGCCAGCGCATATTCAAGTTCGAGTTCGTCGTACGCTTGGGTGAAGCCGTCGCGCTGCTTGGCCTTGGCGATGAAGCTCGCATGATCATGGCGCAGCGGCTTGTAAGTCAGATCAGTCATCTTGGACCTCCTTGAGGCGCTTGCGCGCGATTTTCAGTTCACTGTCCGGCGTTTGCTGCGATTTCTTGATGAAGGCATGCAAGACCACCACTCGCTTTCCGATCAGAAAGCAATAGAACGCGCGGCCAATGCCCGATCGTCCTCGCGGGCGCAACTCGAACAGCCCACCCCCAAACGCTCGCGAGTGCGGAAGGCGAAGACTGGGGCCATGCGCCGCCAGCAACTCCAGCAACCGGGCATAGTCAGCCAGCACATCAACCGGCCAAGATTCAACTTCCGCGAGGATTCGCTCATGGAAGTACTCAATTTGGAAGTTCATCTTTGGCGTTCAAAATGTTAGCGAACTTGCTAACACTCACCGTATTCTAATGGCAGCCTGTCGACGCTGAACCGACTACTTTCGCCGCCATCGGCTGATCCCGGTCAGCGCCAGCCGCGGCCAGGCGGGCCTCATAGTCTTGCCACATACGGGCCTCGTTGGCGCCCAGCTCGTACAGATAGTCCCAGGAGTACAGGCCGGTGTTGTGGCCATCGGAGAACTGCGGCTGCACGGCGTAATGGCCGACCGGCTCCAGCCCGGTAATAAGCACCTCACGCTTGCCGGTTTGCAGCGTTTCTTGGCCGGCGCCATGGCCCTTGACCTCGGCCGAGGGGCTGTAGACGCGCATCAGCTCGAAGGGAATGCGAAAGCGCGCGCCGTCCGAGAACGCCACCTCCAGCACGCGCGACTGCTGGTGCACGGTGATTTCGGTGGGCGTGGGGGTGGTGGTGTTGAGGCCGGCCATGGGAGAGGTTCTCGCGGTAAGGGTTGCGGCTGCTGCGCAAGGGTGGGAGTTTAGCGGCGCGGCCTGCAGCGCCTGAGTGCGGGCGAAATGTATCCAAATGAAACTCCTGCGTTTGGCCCGTGCACTAGGTCACGGCCAGGTTCGCAGCGTCCTCGCAAGGGCTGGCGCGGGCCCAATCGACTCCCTACAGTTCGCAGCTTCATCCACCTTGACGGCCACTCAGACACCCATGAAGAAAATGAAAACCGCTTTTGCCTCCGCTTCAATCGCTCTGGTGGCTGCGGCCTCGGGCGCATCGGCCGCCGAGCTCAGCCTCAAGTACACCGGCATCGCGGGCGCCGGCGTGTCGATTGACATCGAGCAACTGGGCGCGGACCGCAACGGCGTGACCGCCGGCCTGCTGAACTTTGCCAGCGCCGACGGCAAGAGCTTCTCGGCCTACTGCGTCGAACTGGGCCAGTACACCTCCACATCGCTGCAGACCTACCAGGTCGGCAGCTTCAACATCAGCCAGGGCGGCAATCTGCAAAAGCTGCTGTCCGCCAACTACGCCTCGGTGGACACCAACGCCGAGCGCGCAGCGTTCCAGATCGCCGTGTGGGAGTTGACGCATGAGAGCAAGGCCGGCGCCTTCAGCGTCACCGAAGGCGCCAATGACCGGGACGGCCAGGGCTTCAACCTGAACAACACCAGCAAGAACTACAACTCGCTGGTCAGCCAGGTGAACAGCTATCTGGACGCGGGCGCGGCCTACCAGGGCGCCAATCTGTACCAGGTTGAAAAGCTCAGCAACGCCAACCATCAGGATCTGCTGCGCTTCAACGCTGTCACCGCCGTGCCCGAGGCCAGCAGCTATGCCTTGCTGCTGGCGGGCTTGGGCGTGGTCGGCTTTGTGTCGCGCCGCCGCGGCGCCAAGTCATCGACCTGATCGAGGCCTGATTTCAGCCTGATCGGCTGAACCATGCAAAGTGGGCCCCGCGGGGCCCACTTTTTATTGCGGCCTACAGGCTCGCCAGGATTACTTCGTCTTCTTGCTACGGTCGGCCACCACGGTCACCCGGGTTGGCGTCACGGCGTCGGGAGAAATCGGCTTCGGAGGGGAGCTGTCCTTCTTGGGCTTCTTTGCTTCTTTATTGGTTTTTTGCTGACCTTTGGCCATGGCGATCTCCTGTTCTGGCGCATTTCATGTCGACAAGGCGTCGATGTTGCGCCGCTGTTGCTGAAACTAAGAAACTAACTAACGTTGCGACTACCGGCCCGAGTTTGCCATGAACTGAGCCTGCAGCCGCCATTGGCTCAGTAGGCGCCCATATAGTCTTTCTTGCCCACTTCCACGCCGTTGTGGCGCAGCAAGGCGTAGGCGGTGGTGACGTGGAAGAAGAACTGCGGCAGGCCGTAATGCAGCAAATAGTCTTGGCCGTTGAAATGACGCTCCTTGGGCGTGCCGGGGCGGGTGACGATGGCGCGCGCGCCGTCGAACTGGGTGGCGTCCAGGCCTTCGATGAAGGCCAGCGTCGCTTGGATGCGCGCCTGCAAATCGGCAAAGCTCTGCTCGGTGTCGGCCGCAGCCGGCAC
>JADMJQ010000242.1:17594-21043 GCA_018780415.1 Roseateles sp.
AGGCGATCTGCACCTGGCGGATCAGCGCGAACATATCGGGGAACAGGCGCGCTTGCAGCAAGGCATTGGCGTCGATATTGCGCGCGGCGACATGGGCCTCGGCCTTGGCCAGCACGTCGGACAAGCCGCCCAGCATCTGTTTGAAAACGGGCACGGAGGCTTGAAAAATAGGGTTGCTCATGGGGTATCCCGTTGTTTGGAAAGGCGCCATTCTGGCAGGCCAAGCGAAGCTCTAAACTGCCGCCATGCAATTTGCCCCCCTCATCAAAGAAATCGGCCGCGGCACCAAGGGCGCCCGCGATATGGACGCGGCCACGGCCGAGACGCTGTTTGGCGCCATCCTGGACGGCGCAGTGCCGGACATGGAACTTGGCGCCATCCTGCTGTCGCTGCGCATCAAGGGTGAGTGCGAGGCCGAGTTGGCCGGCTTTGAGCGCGCGATGCAGGCGCGCACTGCGCATATCGAGGTGCCTGGTGGCATCACAGGCCCACGCTGCGTGCTGCTGCCGACCTTCAACGGCGCGCGCAAGCAGGCCAATTTGCTGCCGCTGGTGGCGCTGCTGCTGGCGCGCGAGGGCGTGCCGGTGTTGATCCACGGCCGGCATGATTTCGACAGCCGCGAGAGCCCGTTTGATTTGCTGGCGGCACTTGGCTTGCCCTTGGCCGACTCGGTGGCCGCAGCTTCCGCACAGTTGTTGAGTACCCGTTTGGCCTGCTTGCCGCTGGCCACCTTGAACCCGGGTCTGGACGCCTTGATGGCCTTGCGGCCGCGGCTGGGCGTGCGCAATAGCGGCCACAGCGTGGCCAAGCTGCTGGACGCCGCACCCGGGCGCAGCGTGCGGGTGGTGGCTGTCACGCACCCGGAATACCTGCTCAGCATGGGCGACGCGCTGGTCGGCCTGACCGCCGGCGGCGGGCGCGCCTTGTTGATGCGGGCCAGCGAGGGCGAGGCCTATGCGCATCTGCGCCGCAAGGCCCAGCTCTACGGCTTTGCCGATGGCCAGCGCTCGGACCTGCATCCGGCCGACACCGAAGACCTTGATTGGCCACTGTCAGACGCCTGCGAGGCCGAGGCCAATGCGGCGCTGATCCGCGCGATGCTGGACGGCAGCGAGGCCGTGCCGCCGCGCATCGCGGAGCAGGTGCGGGCCTTGGTTCAACTGGCCACGTCTTAAGCGGCCGGCTCTTCCGGCACAGCCACGGCCTGCCCGACCGGCTGATTGGCGAACGCCACATGGCCGCCGCTGATCGCATCGACCTCGATCACCAGCTCGGGGAAGCGATGCAAGAACTCCGAGAAGTTGTCGCAGCCCAGCGCCCGCTCGTCAAACGAGGGCAGCAGCCGTTTGATAAAAACCTTGAGCGCGCTGCGCGACACATAGTTCTCGCCGTTGCGATCGACCAGTTGCTTGAGCGCGCGTAAAAGGGCTTGTTTGGCGTCTTCCAGCGACGGTGAGCCGACGGCCTCGACCTCGTCCGCCACCAGCGGCGCGACACCGGCGCCGGCGTCCAGCTCCGGCTCCACCGGCTCGGCCGGGCTTGGCGTGCTGGCCGCCAGCAGGTTTTGATAGAACTTGAACTCGTTGCAGCTGACCGTCCAGAAGCGGTTGCTGTAGCCGGCCACGCCGACGCCGGCAATGAAGCGGCCGGCCTGCTTGACCTTTTGCGCCAGGCTGATGAAGTCGCTGTCGCTGGAGATCACCACCACATGGGTCAGATGCGGGTGGTTGTGCACATCGCTGAGCGCGTCCAGCGCCATGCGGATGTCGGCGCTGTTCTTCATATTCGAGCCGCGCGGGAACATCTGGATCAAATCGACCCCGGCTTCGTTCAAGGCATGGCGGTAATTGGCAAAAAACTGCCAGTTGCCATAGGCACGGTTGATGATGATGTCGCCGAGCGAGGCCGCGTACTCAAGAATGGGCTTGAGGTCGACAAAGACCGGCTGCAGCTTCAGGCGGTTGTCGCGGTAGGCGCTGTCGCCATGCGCGGCATTGGCCAAGACGGCGTGGAGATTTTCAAAATCCCAGTAGATCGCCACCTTGGTGGCTTCGGCGCGGGAGCTGGGGAATTGGGACATGTGGACGTCTTCTAGCAAGGTTCGGGGGCGATCAGGAGGCGGAGCTTAACGCGAGCCGAGGGCCAAGGCCGCACGGTGCCGCCCATATATCAAATCGCGCATAAGCAATTTACGAACAAATGGTTTGTATATCTATGAGCGGACTTTAAAGTCCGCCCCCTAGGGTTGCCACCATGGCCGCTCAACAAGGAGAACCATGGACTGGATTGCAGTTTTAAGCGGCTTGGGTGTCGGCATCATCGTCGGGATCACCGGCGTGGGCGGCGGCTCCCTGATGACGCCGCTGCTGCTGTCGGTCTTCAAGCTCAGCCCGGCCGTCGCCATCGGCACCGACCTGTGGTTCGCGGCGCTGACCAAGGTGTCGGGCTCGGTGGCGCACGCGCGCCACGGCCATGTGAAGTGGAAGCTGACCGGCCTCTTGCTGGCCGGCAGCATCCCGGCTTCGATCGCCACCGTCGCCGTCATGCACATGACCGACATCACCAAGGGCTGGGCCAGCACCTTGACCTTCTCGCTGGGCATCGCCCTGTTGCTGACCGCCGTGGTGGTGGCGTTCAAGAAGTCTTGGCAGGCGGTCGGCCTGCGGCTGGAACGCTATATCCCCGAGTCGCGCAAGCCGGCGCTGACGGTGGCCAGCGGGGTGATTCTGGGCGTGCTGGTGTCGCTGTCGTCGATCGGCGCCGGCGCCATCGGTGCCACGCTGATTCTGCTGCTCTACCCGCGCCTGGAAGCGCGCTATATCGTCGGCAGCGACATTGCCCACGCGGTTCCCCTGACACTCGTCGCGGGCATTGGCCACGCGACGCTGGGCAATGTAAATTGGGCCTTGCTGTTGCCGCTGCTGATCGGCTCCATGCCCGGCATCTGGTTGGGCGCGCAGCTGACCCGCCGCCTGCCCGACGGCGTGGTGCGCGGCCTGCTCTGCGGCTCGCTGGTCTTGGCCGGCTGGAAAGTTATCCACTGAATTCCTCCTCGAAGAACTATGTACGCCTACACCGACTTTGACCGCCAATTCGTCCACGCCCGCGCGGCGCAGTACCGTGACCAGCTGGAGCGCCATCTGGCCGGCAACTTGCCGGACGAGGACTTCCGCCCGCTGCGCCTGCAGAACGGCTGGTATGTGCAGCGCCATGCGCCGATGCTGCGCGTGGCCGTGCCTTACGGCGCGCTGAGCAGCGCCCAGTTGCGCCAGCTGGCGGCAATAGCGCGCGAGTTTGACCGTGGCTACGGCCACTTCACGACTCGCCAGAATCTGCAATACAACTGGATCCCGTTGGAAAAATCGGCCGATGTGATGGACCGGCTCGCCGCCGTTGACATGCACGGCATCCAGACCAGCGGCAACTGCATCCGCAACATCACCAGCGAC
>JADMJQ010000141.1:0-4700 GCA_018780415.1 Roseateles sp.
GCCCCACATGCGCGGGATCACCGAGTAGGTGCCGTCCTTCTGGATATTGGCGTGCGCGCGCTCATTGATGGCGCGGCTTTGCGGGTCGTCCTGCGCCTCCTTGGGCCAGCTGGAGATCAGGTAGTAGTTCAGGGCCGGGCGGCAAGTCGGGCAGCCATTGGGAGACTTCCAGGCCAGGGCCTTGTAGCAAGCGTCCAGGCTGATCAGATGCTGCTTGTTGATGGCGTCACGCACATCCTGGTGGCTCATGTCGGTACAGGCGCATACCGCTTTCTTCTTCGGCGTGGCCGAGTAGTCGCCGCCGGCGGTGAACATCAGCAGCTGCTCGACCAGGCCGGTGCAACTGCCGCAGGAAGCGCTGGCCTTGGTGTGCTTGCGCACCTCATCCAGCGTGAACAAGCCCTTTTCCTTGATCGCCTTGCAAATGGTGCCCTTGCTGACGCCGTTGCAGCCGCAGACCTCGTCAGAGTCCAACATCGCGGCTGCCTTGTTGTGGCCTTGATGGCCAACGTCGCCGATATTGGATTCGCCGAACATCAGCTTGTCGCGGATGTCGGCCACCTTGCGGCCTTCGCGCAATAACTTGAAGTACCAAGACCCATCGACCGTGTCGCCATACAGGCAGGCGCCGACCAGCTGGTCATTCTTGATAACCAGCTTTTTGTAGACGCCGGCGAAGGGGTCGCTCATGACAATTTCTTCAAAGCCTTCGCCGCCGGTGAAGTCGCCGGCCGAGAACAGGTCAATACCCGTGACCTTCAACTTCGTGGACACCGAGCTGCCGGTGTAGCGGCCGATGCCGAACTGCGCCAGATGCGTGGCGCAGACCTTGCCCTGCTCGAACAGCGGCGCCACCAGGCCATAGGCGATGCCGCGATGCGCCGCGCATTCGCCGACCGAGTAGATGCGCGGATCGGTGATGGTCTGCAGCGTGTCGCTGACGACGATGCCACGGTTGCAGTGGATGCCGGCGCTTTCCGCTAACGCCGTATTCGGGCGTATGCCGGCCGCCATCACGACCAGGTCGGCCGGGATTTCGCTGCCGTCCTTGAATTGAACGGCCATTACCCTCCCGTCCTTGCCGCCGATCAAGGCTTGCGTCTGCGCGCCGAGTTTGAACTTCAGACCGCGCGCCTGCAGCGACTTACGCAAGAGATCACCGGCCACATCGTCGAGTTGGCGCTCCATCAGCCAGTCGCCGATGTGAACGACCGTCACCTGCATGCCCCGCAGCATCAGGCCGTTAGCGGCCTCCAGCCCGAGCAGGCCGCCGCCGATCACGACGGCATGCTGGTACTTGGTGGCGGCGTCAATCATCGCGTTGGTGTCGGCGATATCGCGGTAGGCGATCACACCGTCCAGGTCCTTGCCGGGGATGGGCAGGATGAAGGGCACGGAGCCGGTGGCGATCAGCAGCCGGTCGTATTCCGCCTCGGTGCCGTCATCGGCAATCACCTTGCGGCGGATCCGGTCGATCTGCGTGACCGTCTTGCCCAGATGCAGGGTGATGTTGTTATCCACATACCAATCGAGTGGGTTGAGGATGATCTCCTCAATCGTCTGCTCGCCGGCCAATACCGGGCTCAAGAGGATGCGGTTGTAGTTGGGGTGCGGTTCGGCGCCGAACACCGTGATGTCGTAGAGCTCGGGCGTCATCTTCAGCAGCTCTTCCAGCGTACGCACGCCGGCCATGCCGTTGCCCACCATCACCAGTTTCATTTTTTTCATAGCGACCTCTTTGACTTGAAGATTGAATTGCAAGAGCCGTGCCTGCCGGAGCGCGGCAAGTGCACCAAGATGGGGTTGGCTGCAGACCACAAAGCGGAATTGGCCGGATCGAAGCTAGCGAGAATGGCGCCATGAGCTTCGACATCAGCATTGGTTTGAACAGCAGTTGCGGCCCGCGCGAAGGCAACGAGGATTTCGCCGGCGTCTTGGCGCCGACGGCGCAGGACGAGGCGATGGGCTGGATCGCGGCGCTGGCCGACGGCGTCTCGACCGGGGGGCTGGGGCGCATGGCGGCGCAGACCACGGTGATGAGCTTGGTGCGCGACTACCACGCCACGCCCCCAAATTGGGACACCACGGTCGCCCTGGACCGCCTGATCCGCGCCCAGAACGCCTGGCTGGCCGACCACAATCGCCGCGCCAGTAACGCGGGATCCACGCTGACCGGTTTGACCACGCTGAGCGCCGTGGTCCTGCGCGGCCACAGCTACACCATCGCCCATGTCGGCGACAGCCGCATCTGGTTGTTGCGCGGGGGTGAGCTGACCCAGCTGACCCAAGACCATGCGCTCGACCAGGCGGATTTCAACCGCCTGACCCGCGCCATCGGCCTCGACGACAGCGTGCGCGTCGACTACGCCCAGGGCGAGTTGCGCGCCGGTGACCGCTTGATCCTGACCAGCGACGGCGTGCACGGCGTGCTGCGCCGCAAACGGATGCTGGCCCTGGCCAGCGAAGGTGAGGCGCAGGCCTGCGCCGACGCCTTGGTGCAAGCCGCCCTGGCCGCCGGCGGCCATGACAACGCCACCGCCCTGGTGCTGCAGGTCCATGGCCTGGCGCCGGGCCAGTACGCCGACGTGATGAAGGCGGCTCAGCGCCTGCCCGCGCCGCACAAGCTGCGCCCCGGCGACCGGCTGGACGGCCTGACCATCACCGCCTTGGTCGCCGACAACGGCGTGCACCGGCTCTACCAGGCGAGGCGCGCCGACGGCACGCTGGTCGCGCTGAAGGCCTTGCACGAGGCCCGCGCCAGCGACCAGGAGGAGCGCGCGATGCTGGCGCATGAGGGCTGGCTGGGCCAGCGCCTGGGTGAAAAGCTCGGCGCCAGCGACACCTCCGGCTTCGTCCATGTGCACCAGCTGCAAGACCCCAGCGCCTTCTACCTGCTGTTCGACTGGCACAGCGGCCAGACGCTGGAGCAGCTGATGACCAAGGGCCGGCCGGACCTGAGCCTGTTTTTGCAGGCCGCCAGCAGCTTGAGCCGCGCGCTCGGCCGACTGCACCGCGCCGGCGTGATCCACCGCGACATCAAGCCCGGCAATCTGCATCTGGGCGACGACGGCCAGTGGCGCATTCTTGACCTCGGCGTCGCGCTGTCGGGCCGCGAGCCCGAGGCCGTCGGCCAGCTGCATGCCGGCACGCCCAGCTATATCAACCCCGAGCAATGGGCGACGCCGCCGCAGAACGCCGACGCCGGCAGCGACTTGTTTGCGCTCGGTGTGACGCTCTACCAATGGCTGACTGGCCATCTGCCTTACGGCGAGATCGAGCCCTATCAAATCGGCCGCTACCGGCGCGACCCGCTGCCGCCCTCGCGCAGCCTGCCGCAGATTCCGATCTGGCTCGATCATGTCGTGTTGAAGGCGGTGTCGCGCGACGCCCGCCTGCGCTTCGAGACCGCCGAGGAGTTGCAACTGGCTCTGGAGCGCGGCGCCTCGCGGCCCTTGCCCGCACCCGGCAGCACACCGCTGTCCCGCCGCAACCCGGTGGCACTTTGGCAGATCGGCTTCAGCGTGTCCCTGCTGTTCAACGGCTTGTTGATCTTCTGGCTGCTCTTCCTGCCCAAATAAGCAGCCGCAGGCTGCATCGTCACTCATGCTAGAACCCCCTCCTGGAGGGGGCCCGGGGGAGCCCCACTACCCGCCCGTGGGGCCCTTGGGCCACACTGGGCAGAGCGAGGCGGGCTCGTCCGCCTCGCTCTGCCCATGTTCGCGTCCAGCGAATTTGCATCACGCGCATCACGCCCAACATGATCAGCGCCAACACCGCGAACAGCACGAAGCCCCAGGCATAAGTGCCCAGATACTGTTTGGACAGGCCCATCGCGTTCGGCACCAGGCCGCCGCCCAAAGCCCCGATCTCGCCGATCATCGAGCCGGCCACCGCCGTCGACGCCGGCCAGCGCAGCGGCACCAGCTGAAACAGCGCACCGTTGCCGGCGCCGAGCGCCGCAAAAGTAACGATCAACAACAGCGTGGTCAGAACCAGCGAGCTGCTGGCGAAACCGACCGTGCCGAGGCCGACGGCCACCATCACCAACACCAGCGTCAAGGTGTTGACACCGCCCCAGCGGTCCGAGATCCAGCCGCCCGCCACCCGCACCGCCGCGCCCATGAAGGCCGCCAGCATGGTCAGCTGGCCGGCCTGCACCTTGCTGACGCCGAACTGGTCGTAGTAATAGGTCGGCAAGAACGTGATCAGGCCGATGAAGCCGCCGAAGGTCACGCCGTAGATCAGGCTGAAGGCCCAGCCGTCTTTCTCGAACAGGCAGGCGGCATGCTCGCGCAGGCTGGCGTGCGAGTCGACGTCGGGCGGCTCCTGGGCGAACACAACCATCACCACCATGGGGATCAGGATGGCGACAGCGGCAACCGCATAGACCGCCTGCCAGCCCAGCCACAGCGCCAGCGGCGGCGCGATCAGCACCGACACCGCCGTGCCGATATTGCCGGCACCGACCAGGCCCATCGCCAGGCCCTTGTGCTGCGGTGGGAAGGAACCGGCGCCCAGCGACAGCGCGACACCGAAGCTGGCGCCGGCAATGCCCAAGAGCACGCCCATCTTGAGCAGGTCGTTATAGCTGTCGACCATGAAGAAGCCGTACAGCATCGCGACGGCGATCAGGCCCATCTCGACCAGGGTGGCATTCTTGCGGCCGATGTACTGGGACAGCACGCCCAGCGGGAAGCGCA
>JADMJQ010000141.1:4731-11143 GCA_018780415.1 Roseateles sp.
TTGCGCCGGCGTTAGCCCATAGGCCTCGCTTATGACGGGCGCCAAGGCGCCGTTCAAGACCCAGATGCAGCAGGAAAAGGCGAAGTACAGGAAGGCAGCAAACAGCGTCGGGCTGTGGCCCGAACGCAGGAAGGTCTTTACGAATCCTGTAGACATGATGATTTTCTTGTTGAAACGCAAAAAGGCCGCGTCAAGCATCAAGCTTGGCGAGGCCGTTGAAAAACGATGAGCGACACCCGCTCAGGGCCGCTGCGATGATTGCGGGCCGGGGCGCCGCGGGGTGCAGCGCTTCGTTGCGCCGCAGCAAAAGCCATGCAATCGCCATGCCAGCTTCGATCTGCGCAGCGGCCGAGCGGGTCTGCTTTATGCTGCGCCGTCCCTGACCAACCGCCTATCGCACCGTCTTTGCCCATGCAGCCCCCATGAAGCCCCTATGAAAACCCCGCCGGACGAGGCCGACCTGCCCTGCCATCTGCTGCTGCTTTGCCCGGCCGAGGCGGCCTGGGCACCGCTGGCGGACGCGCTGGCCGCGCTCGGCTGCACCGTCGGCCACCCGGCAGAGCGCAACAACTTGGTGCATCACGCACTTGAATCGTCACCGCAGGCGCTCTTGCTGTGGGCGCCCGAGATCGCTGCGGTCGAGCCCTTGCTGGATCAACTGGCGCATTTGAAGACCACCTTGCCCAGCGTCTGCGTGGCCGCTGGCGCCAGCATGGCGCAGCGCCAGCGGGCCTTGAGTCTGGGCGTGCAGGTCTGGCTGGAGCAAATGCCGGCGGCCGCCGACCTGCTGCTGCAGCTGCGCTGGGCGGCCTGGCAGCTGCAAGCAAAAACCACTCTGCAGACCCAGCTCGACGAGCGCAAATGGACCGACCGCGCCAAGGGCTTGCTGATGGCGGCCCAAGCGCTCGACGAGGCCGGCGCCTATCAACTGCTGCGGGCGGCGGCGATGCAAACCCATCTGCGCCTGGGCGAGGTGGCGCGTTCCCTGGTCGAGGCGGCCCAGCAGGCCGAGGCGCTCAATCTGGCCGGCCAGCAGCGCATGCTGTCGCAGCGTCTGGTCAAGCTGCTGGCGCAACGCGCGGCCGGCATCGAGGTGCGCCGCGCCAAAGTCTTGCAGGACGAATCACGCGCCCGCGTCGACGCCAATCTGGCCCGCTTGCGCCATTTGGTGACGGCCGAACAACTGGTCCCGCTAGATGCCGGTTGGCTGCGGCTGCGAGATTTATTGGTCGGCAAGGCCGATGCGGGCGTGTTGCAACGTGCCGACGCGGCGGCCGATGCGCTGCTGCAGTTGTCGGAGGACCTGGCCGCGCAGATCGAAAACAGCAGCGGCGGCGCGGGCAAGCCGCTGCGCCTGGTCAATCTCTGCGGGCGCCAGCGCATGCTGAGCCAGCGCCTGGCCAAAGACGCCCTGCTGGCCGACCTGCTGGCCGGGCGCGAGCCGGCGCTGATCGCGGCTGGCCTGGAGCAGTTCGAGAGCGGGCTGAAAGAGCTGGAAGCGGCGCCGCTCACTAACGCTGAAATTCAGCAGTCGCTGGCGGCGGTACGCGAGGAATGGCGACGCCTCTTACGCAGCCTGCGCGATGTGCAGGGCCCGGAGGCTGCCGCCGGCTTGGCGCGCAGCAGCGAGTTGCTGCTGACCCATCTGGACGGGCTGACCGGGCAGTATCAGCAGAGCTTGCAGGTGTTGTTGGGCTGAGGGCGGCTTGCCTGATCAACGGTTGGAGCCGCACCGACCGACTGAGGGTGATGTGGGATTTGGGAGACCTGACCCTCAGCCTTCTCAGGCCAACCGATGCCGGAGCGCGACGCGCGAAGGGCACCTGCGCTAGCCATGGAACTGACGAGGCCATGGTCAGTGTTGCCGTCCGCGTTGAACGACCAGTTTGGCCATGAGCATATTTGCATTGGCTTTGAATCTAATATCCCGGCCTTCAGGGAATGGCAATTTATGCTGACAAAAAATTCATGAAAATATATTTACGTCGACCAACTTATCGATGTTAACGACAATCTCATACTCTCCTGATTGGTGCGAATAGAGTACGTGATCTCGCAAATAATTTGCCTTCAACACGACTCTGTTGCCCGAGTCAAACCAAGGTTGGCTTTGGTAGTGAACGTAGGCGAACTCATTGGCTGCCTCAAGGGATGTTGACCAAGACTGACCGAATGATTTGCTCTCAAGCTCCTTGCGATCGCAACCACGATACAAAGTTAAAATTGGATTCAGGGAATCTATATCGTTGGGCTCAAGAATATCAGTAAGATTTATTTTCGGGTGCCAGCATTCATTCTCCTGGCGGGTGTAAAGCTGATGGAGTCCGTTGTATGCGTAGCATGAAAATGAGTACCTCAGCGCGTCAAGCACTTGCTTAACGTTTTCATTCGAGATATCTTTTTCGATTTCGCAGTAATGATTCCTTATAAATTCTTCTGCTGAATTATCTTGGCCGCTGGTTAAGTCTCGCTTCGTTCCAGATGATTCAAATTCAATTATTGCTTTGATGTACTTTCCTATCGCTTCAACCGCAACCTCCTTGTACTGAGCAAAAAAAGGCTCATTCAGTTGGGATTCAATAGATGCAACAACAATCTTCATGTTGTTGGTCATGAAGTTTCGGTCTGGTTCGCTAAACATCTTCTTCCTTCGACACCAAAACGCCTACGTGTTGTAGGGAGACAGTTTTATCCGCAATTGCCCATCGCCTGTCTCCCCATTTCTGCTGCGGGCAGCGGGCCGATAGCCCCATGAATATTGGGGTCGCGACGCGTTGACTGTATTTTCATGTCGTCACAACAAGCCGGCAAAGCAACAGATGAGCTTGGTGTTCGACTCAAAGGGTAGGCCAGATTTATTTCACCTCGGATGCGTCAATCAATATTGAATTCAATAGCCATCTGCCTTACGCTATTCCGCCCGCCCGCTCGGCAAACAAAATTCAACGCTCCGGTTGGCACCAACTATAGCCCCACGCCACGCCCTGCCCCGCAACTGCTGGATCAATTTCCCAAGCAAATAAGAAAGAGTACTCGGTCGAGTACGCTCAACGCTTCCATATTGCGTGCATGGCGCTGGACCTTTGAACAGAAGGCCGCGAAGAGCACAAAGACAGAAAGGAACTCCGGGCATCTTGTTCCTTTGCGAACTTTCTGTTTCAAATTTTCCAGGTGAGCACGATCGTCCGCCCGAACCTCAACAACTGCATTCATCCCCTTCATCCCCTCCATCCAGGCTAGAAAACTCCCCAGGCCGATCAACTCAAGCTTGGCCTTGCACTCGCGCGAGCAAAAAGAAATTGAGCCAGGATGAAGGGGATACAGGGGATGAAGGCTGATCTGAAGCAAGTGGCCAGCAGATGGCTGCCTCATGCCTCGGCAGCAACCCAAGGCGCCGTCACAGCTATCAGACGTTCAATCCCTGGGTTGTGAGCCGGCGGCGCATCGAGCAGGGCCGTGATCTGCTGGAATTTATCGGTATCCAGCTCGAAGAAAACCTGATCCAGCACGGCCGAGGCACGGTCGGTCAAGTTGCGTTCCTCGGGCAAGGCCGCAGATTGATGATGGTGGCGTCGCGCATGGTTTTATCCTCTTTTCGGGTGCTCAATCGCGGCACAAAGCTTGATCAGCCGCCTCGCTGTTGTCAATACATCGGGCATCCACTTCCACCCCGCGCAAAGCTTTACACCCGCCACAACAAGCGGAGACTCTTGCTTATGCGGCCGTCAACGTCCCGCCAGCACCAGCACCTGCTGCTCACCCGCCGGTGCCTGCCTGACTGCCACCGCCGCGCCCGTCACCGGCGCGTCGGGGTCCAGCACCTGCAAGAGGAAGGCATAGTGCTCGCTGCCGGCATTGCCGCCGTCACAGTGCAGGTCATTGACGGCCCGCTTGATCGACCGGCGCGCGTCCCAAACCGAGGCCGGCGCTTGCACCTCGCTGATCTCGCGACCGGTCAGCTTGAAATCGACCCGGTGTATGCCGATGGCGCCAAAGCGCCAGGCCAGGCCTTCCAGCGACTCTTGCAACTCGGCCGCCATGGTCGGGCAGACCTGCTGGACATTGACCTTGACCAGCCGCTCGACCGGGCGACCGCTGACGGCGACCCGACCCAGTTCGGTCGTGGCCGGCTGCGTCTCTGGCGCTTGAGATTGCGCACCGGCCCAGGAGGCGACCAGCGGAAGGGCCAGGCTCGCCAGCACACGGCCGGCGGCGAAAGAATGCTTGTTCATACCGTACTCCTTTGACTGCTGCTGAAGGAGCTCATCCGCGCTTTGAAGTTCGCTTCAAAACTTGCGAATGAGCCCTGAGTCAAGAGTAGGCAGACCGCATCTATCCAGCTATGGAACCGATGGCCCGGCCAATTTGGCGATCGGGTTCAACGGGTCGGTCAAGCTGCCTTTTCGATCTTGGCGTGGCGGGTGTAGAGAAAGTCAATCACGCTCTTGCGCGCCGCTAGGTAGCGGGCGTTGTCGGCCAGCTCGACCCGGTTGCGTGGCCTTGGCAGATCAACGCTGAGGATCTCGCCTATGGTGGCCGCCGGCCCGTTGGTCATCATCACGATGCGGTCGCTCAAGAGCACCGCCTCGTCGACATCATGGGTGACCATCACCACCGTGCTGTGTGTGGTGGCGACGATCTTCAGCAGCTCGTCCTGCAGATGCGCGCGGGTCAGCGCGTCGAGCGCGCCAAAGGGCTCGTCCATCAAGAGAACCTTGGGTTGCATGGCCAGCGCGCGGGCGATGCCGATGCGCTGCTTCATGCCGCCGGAGATCTCGTGCGGGCGCTTGTGCGTCGCATGGCTCATGCCGACCAGCGCTAGCGCGGCCTCGGTGCGCTCGACCAATTTAGCCTTGGCCTCAGTCCGCTCGAACACCGACTCGACGCCCAGATAGACGTTCTCGAAGCAGGACAACCAGGGCAAGAGCGAATGGTTCTGGAACACCACCGCGCGCTCCGGCCCGGGCTCGGTGATCTCGCGGTTGTCGCACAGCAGCACGCCGCTGGTCGGGCGCAGCAGGCCGGCGATCAGGTTCAGCAGGGTCGACTTGCCGCAGCCCGAATGGCCGATCAGGGTGATGAACTCGCCGCGCTGCACCTGCAGATCAACCCCGGCCAAGGCGTGGAACGAGCCTTTGCGGGTGTTGAACCGCATCTCGGCCGCCTGCACTTCGATGTAACTTTTGGTACTCATTGCATCAGTCCTCGAAAGAGAAGCGTTTTGCCACCGCCATCAACAACCATTCCAGCGCCAGCCCGACGATGCCGATGACGAAGATGGCGATGATGATGTGGGCCACATTGAGGTTGTTCCACTCGTCCCAGACCCAGAAGCCGATGCCGACGCCGCCGGTCAACATCTCGGCCGCTACGATCACCAACCAGGCGGTGCCGACCGACAGGCGCACGCCGGTCAAGATATAGGGCAGCACGGCCGGCAAGAGGATGCGGGTGATAACTTTCCATTCAGACAGCTTCAAGACCCGCGCCACGTTCAGATAGTCCTCGGGCACGCGCTGCACGCCGACCGCGGTGTTGACCACCATGGGCCAGATCGAGCAGATAAAGATGGTCCAGATTGCGGCCGGGTTGGCGCTCTTGAAGACCAATAAACCGATCGGCAACCAGGCCAGCGGCGAGACCGGCTTGAGCAGGCTGATCAGCGGCGAGATCATGCGGTTGGCGAACTCGAAACGGCCGATCACAAAGCCCAAGGGGATGCCGACCAGGGCCGCCAGCCCGAAGCCCAAGGCCACCCGTTGCAGCGAGGCCAGGATGTTCCAGCCTATGCCTTGGTCGTTCGGACCGTTGCTGCGGAACGGATCAGCGAACAGTTTGACGGCGGCATCGAAGGTGGCCGACGGGGTTGGAAAAGGCCCGCCTTTTTGCGTCGCCAAGGCCCAGATGCCGATCAGCAGGGCCAGGCCCAGGACCGGCGGCAGCACGCGCAGCCAGACACCACGCCAATCGACCGGCGGGCGCGCAGTTGGCGGTTTAGCAAGCGCCTTCTGGGGCTTTGCAACAGGCGGCTTGATCAACTCGATGCTGACGTCGCGGGGGGAATGGAAGACGGCACTGACCATGATGATGAACTCCTCAAGCTTTGACTTTGAAGGCGTCTGCGTACTTGGCGGGCTCGCGGCCGTCCCAGACCACGCCGTCGATCAGCTTGGAGCTGCGCAGGCCGTCCTTGGGCACATTGATCTTGAGCGCGCTGGCCGCTTGCTTGTACAAGTCGACCTGGTTGATCTGTTTGGCGACCGCCAGATAGTCCGGGTGGTCTTTAAGGAGGCCCCAGCGCTTGTGCTGGGTCAGGAACCACATGCCGTCGCTCAAATACGGGAAGTTGACCTGGCCGTCGTTGAAGAACTTCATGTAGTTCGGGTCGTCCCAGGTCTTGCCCAGGCCGTTC
>JADMJQ010000141.1:11291-17082 GCA_018780415.1 Roseateles sp.
GCGTCGACGCCGGTGTTGACATAGGCCTTGTCGGCGATGGTGTCGGCCATCTTCAGCTTGTTCTGCAGGCCGGCGTCGATCCAGCGGCTGGCCTCCAACACGGCCATCATCACGGCGCGCGCGGTGTTCGGGTATTTCTTGACGAAGTCGCCGGTGGTGGCCAGCACCTTCTCGGGATGGTCCTTCCAGATGTCTTGAGTGGTGACGGCGGTGATGCCGATGCCGTCAACGATGGCACGGTGACCCCAGGGCTCGCCGACGCAATAGCCGTCCATATTGCCGACGCGCATGTTCGCCACCATCTGCGGCGGCGGCACGGTGATGACCTTGGCGTCCTTGACCGGGTTGATGCCATGCGCGGCCATCCAGTAATACAACCACATCGCATGGGTGCCGGTCGGGAAGGTGTGGGCGAAGGTGTATTCGCGTTTATCCGTCGCCATCAGCTTGGCCAGCGAGGCACCGTCGACGGCGCCCTTGTCGGCCAGCTTCTTCGACAGCGTGATGGCCTGGCCGTTGTTGTTCAAGGTCATCAAGACGGCCATGTCTTTCTTGGGGCCGGCGACGCCGAGGTGGACGCCGTAAATCATGCCGTAGAGCGAGTGCGCCATGTCCAGCTCGCCGTTGACCAGTTTGTCGCGCACACCGGCCCAGGAGGCTTCCTTGGTCGGGACAATTTTGATGCCGTACTTCTTATCGAAGCCCAAGACCGAGGCCATCACGACGCTGGCGCAATCCGTTAGGGGGATGAAGCCGATGCGGACCTCTTCCTTCTCGGGCTTGTCGGAGCCGGCGGCCCAGGCACCACCGGGCAAGGCACCGGCCAGACCAGACACCGCGCCGGCGGCGGCGCCGGTCAAAAGTTTGCGTCGATCTGCGCTCATCAAACCTTCTCCTTGAAGTTCAAGACTTTTGCTCATCAACATCTCCAGTTCCAAAAACAAAAACGGCGCCGACCCGCTCAGGCCTTCCAAAGAAAGCGAGAAACCAGGTCGGACGCCGTTGTCCGTCGAAAATTTGCTTGAGTGGACCCACGCCGTTGTGGGTCTCAGGATCTACTTAGCAGAACTCGTGCCAGCCAAAACCAGGGGATCAAAAGAGGTTTGCGCACGCTTTGAAGGCATGCACCGGCCGGGAATCAACCCAACTTGGTGCAGCGCAGCAAGGCCTGCGCATCAATGATGCGTTCGGCCACATCGAGCAAGGGCGCGCCCCGGTCCATGGCCAAGCGGCGCATGCGCTTGTAAGCGGCGTCTTCATCCAGGCCCAGCTCCGCCATCAAGATGCCCTTGGCGCGCTCGATGCTCTTGCGCCCGCTCAAGCGCGCCTGCGCCTGCGTCAGCTCCTGGCGCAGGGCCAGGTCTTGCTCAAAGCGCAGGCAGGCCACTTGCAACACCGAGGCCAGCCGCTCGGGCTGCAGCCCCGCCACCACATAGGCGCTGACGCCAGCCTGCAGCGCGCGGCGCATCGTGGCCTGATCCCCATCCTCCGAGAACACCACCACCGGGCGTGGCATCTGCAGCGACAGCGTGGCGAGGTTCTCCAAGGTGTCGCGTGTCGGCGACTCGCTGTCGACGATCACCACATCGGGCTTGAGGCGCAGCACACAGTCGTGGATCAGCGCGCCCTGCTCGATCACGCCGACCACCTCGCAGCCCTGGCGCGCCAGTTCTTGCTGAATCAGCTGCACGCGGTGCGCGCCGTCGTCGATCAGCAGCACGCGCAGCCCCTGGGCGGGGCTGGTAGGGGTGGGATTGAGGGGCTTTTGCATGGTGATGGCGGTAACGCGAGTTCGAAGCAAGTTTCATGCCCAAAAAATTAGCGATTTGCTAACGCCTTGCGGCCATGGAATACTGGCGGCGGTCGATGCCCGACGGCCGGCCTCATGAGTCAACTTTCAACCGGAGATCAAGCCATGAAGTTAAGCGTCCCCATCTGTTTGGCCCTGCTCGCAACGCTGGCGGGCTGCAGCTCGACCCAGTACATCATGAGCACCAAGGAAGGTCGCATGATCGTTGCCGACGGCAAACCCGATTACGACGAGAAGGCCGGCAGCTATGAGTACCGTGATGCCGAAGGCAAGCGCATGACCATCATGAAGAGTGAAGTCGTACAGATCATGGAGCGCTGAGCACCTCGCGAACCAGTCTTTCCAGGGGCGGCCGTGGCCGCCCCTTATTATTTGCACCGGGGCCTTAAAACTTCTCCGTAAATAGGCGGGTCAGAGGATGACGAGGCGATTTGAGCGTAGAGCAAGGCGCAGACCACAGCGATACCCGTAGGTATCGCGAGGATCTGCAACGCAGCTATGCGTTCAAAGCGGCCGTCAGCCGACCCCGACTATTTACGGACAAGTTCTTAATGACATCACGACTCGAACTTTTTCAACTCAGCGCCCGCTATGGCCTGGATGCGCAGGCGGCGGCGCAACTGCATCGCTTGGCCGGCCTGCACCAACAGCCCGCCGATCTGCCGCAGCGCGTGCTGCGTGGCACGGCACTGTTGGCGGCGGGCTTGGCCGGTCTGGGCCTGCTGATGTGGCTGGCCGCCAACTGGGGTGAGTGGGGTCGGGCCGCACGTTTCGGTTTGCTGCAGTTCTTGCTGCTCGCCAGTGCGCTGGGCGCGGCCTTGCTGCCACAGGTGCGCACGGCCTTGGCCTTGTTTTGCCTGCTCAGCCTGGGTGGCTTGCTGGCATTTTTTGGCCAGACCTACCAAACCGGTGCCGACAGCTGGCAGTTGTTTGCACTCTGGGCCGCCCTGGGCCTGCCGCTGGCCTTGGGCGCCCGCAGCGATCTCCTGTGGGCCTTTTGGGCCGTCATCGTGATGTTGGCGATTGGTCTGTGGATGCAGACGCATCTGGCGGGCCGCTGGGTCGCTCAAACCACCGGCTTATCGGCGGACCTGGCGGTGCAAGCTCTGGCGCTGGGCTTGGCGGCCCTGCTCTTGCTGCTGCTCAGCCCCTTGAGCCGGCGCTGGACCGGCGCCGGCACGATTGCACTGCGCAGCGCCATGGCCATGACCAGCGCCTTCGCCACCGCCGTCGCGCTGAGCGGCTTGTTTCACGCCAGCACCGGCCCGCAGTTTTGGCTGGGCCTGTGCTTTCTGTTGTTGGCCGCCGCACCGCTGACCCTGAGCCCGCGCCACTTTGACTTGAGCCTGCTCAGCATGCTGGCCCTAGGGATGAATATCTTGCTGGTGTTTAGTTTTGCGCAGGCGCTAAGCCCCAGCATCGGGCCCTTGAGCGGCGACCCTTTCAAACTACTGCTGACCGGTGTGGCCGCAGCGCTGTTGATGGCCGCCAGCGTCAGCGCTTTGATGCGACTCAAGCGGCGTCGCCTGCTGACCGAGCCGGCACATGAAGCCTGACGCTTTGGGCACAGCGCCCTCGACCTTGGTGCAGCGGGCCGTCGCAGCCGGACTGCTGCCCAGCGATGCGCTGGAAGCTGCCAGCGAGCAGCGGCCCTGGTCGGTGTTGCTGATGACTGCCTTGGGCGCTTGGCTGTCGGCGGTACCGCTATTCCTGCTCACCTACCAACTGCTGGGCGACAGCCTGACGCAAGGCAGTGGCCCGTACTGGGTCGGCGCCCTCATGCTGGCCGCCGCCGTCACCGTGTTGCGGTCGACCTCGGCACCGTTGTTTGTCGAGCAATTGGCGCTACCCGCCTTGCTGCTGGCGGGCGCCACCTTGGCGCTGGGTTTGTACCGCGATCTGCATGAGTCGCTGGCCTCCAGCTTGCTGATGCTGGCGGCGCTGGTGCTGGCGGGCGCGGTGGCCAAGGCCTGGTTGCGCGTCTTGCTGGGGGCGGCGGCGTTGCTCTGCTTTGGCCTGGCCTTGCAGCCGGCCAGCAGCTACTTCGGCGACAGCGTGGCCCTGTCCTGGCTGACTCTGCATCTGGCCTTGCTGATCTGGCTGCTGGCCATGCTTTGGCAGCAGCGCCATGGCTTGCAAGGCCGTCACGCCGGGGCGGCAGCGCTGCTGGAGGCCTTGGCCGCCGGCTGGTTGCCAATGCTGATCTTGGGCCTGGCCGTCATCAGCGGCAGCTCTCGCGGGCTTTGGGCAAGCACGCTGCCGCATGAAAGCTGGGGCCTTGCGGCCGCGTCGGTCGCAGGGGCACTGCTCGGCTATGGCTTGGCCGCCCATGCCTGGCCCGACCTGCGCCGAGCGCTGCCGCTGGCCGTGGCGCTGGTGTTGGCGGCTCTGTGCGCCTGGCTGTCGACGCTGGGCGGCGTGCTGCTGGCGCTGGCCTTCACCGCCACCACACAGCGCTGGCGCTTAAGCGCTACCTGCGCCATAGCCGCCGTTTGGGTGCTGGCGGCGTCCTACTATCAGCTGAGCTGGAGCTTGACCGAAAAGGCCTTGGTACTGCTCGGCGCGGCGGCCTTGCTGGCACTTGCGGCCGCCATCGCGGCGCGCAGGCATGGCGCGGCCTTGTGTGCCGAGGCTAGCGCGCCGGTCCGCGTCAAAACAATGCCGGCGGCTGCCTGGCTGCTGGGCGGCGGCCTCTTGGCCCTGCTGGTCGTCAACGTAGGCATCTGGCAAAAGCAGCGTCTGATTGCCGAGGGGCGGCCGCTGTTTGTGGCGTTGGCGCCGGTGGATCCGCGCTCGCTGATGCAGGGCGACTTTATGCGTTTGAATTACGATTTAGGCACCGACGTCGACGCGGCCAATTTGCCAAGGCTTGGCGCGCGGCGGCCACTGCTGGTGCTGCGTATTGACCCAAGCGGCGTCGCCCAAGCCGTTCGGCTGCAAGCACCTGGCGCGCCGCTGGCCGCCAATGAGCAGTTGATTGAGCTCAGCCCACGCAACGGCGGCTGGACCCTGGTCAGCGACGCCTGGTTCTTCCGCGAAGGCGACGGCCTGCGTTGGCAGCAAGCCAAGTACGGCGAGTTCAGAGTTCGCGCCGATGGCCAGGCCCTGCTGGTCGGCCTGGCCGCTGCGGACCTCCAACGCATAGCACCCTGAAAAATGGGGTCAGGTTCATTTGTTTGCCATTCTTGCCGATGACTTCCCTTTGATGTAGCGAATGGGCGCGGACGCTGGAGCCTTTTTTGATGCTGAAGAAGATCTCCGTACAACAAGTTCAGCTGGGTATGTTCATCCAGTCCTTGGAGGGCTCCTGGTTGTCGCATCCATTCTGGAAGACCAAGTTCTTGTTGCAAAAGCAAGCGGACCTGGAGAACTTGCTGACCAGCGGCGTACCGGCGCTTTGGATTGACCTGGAACGGGGCGCCGACGTCAGCAGCCCGGCGGCAGCACCGACTATGCTGGACTTGGGACCCGCGGCAAAAGAACCCGACGTGACCACGGCACCCGTCATCCCCGCCGCCCGCGCGCCCGCCAGCATGGCGGCCGAAATGGCCCGTGCCAACATTTTGGTGAACCGCTCGCGCGAGGCGGTGATGTCGATGTTCGGCGAGGCCAGGCTCGGCAAGGCCCTGGACGCCGAGCAATGCCTGCCCATCGTCGAGGAGATCAGCAACTCGGTCGCGCGCAATCCATCCGCCTTGATCAGCCTGGCGCGCCTGAAAACCAAGGACAACTACACCTATATGCACTCGGTGGCGGTGTGCGCGCTGATGGTGTCCTTGGCCAAGCAACTGGGACTGAACGATGAGCAGACCCGCGAGGCCGGCTTGGCCGGCTTGCTGCACGATATCGGCAAGATGGCGATGCCGATGGCGGTGTTGAACAAGCCCGGCAAGCTCAGCGACGCCGAGTTCGAGATCATCCGCTCGCACCCGCTGCGCGGCTATCAGATGCTCAAGGATGGCGCTTGCGTGCCCACCGGCG
>JADMJQ010000141.1:17092-20652 GCA_018780415.1 Roseateles sp.
CCTGCTGGCGCGCATGGGGGCGGTCTGCGATGTGTACGACGCCATCACCTCGACCCGGCCCTATAAAGACGCCTGGGACCCGGCCGGCTCGATTCAGCGCATGGCGCAGTGGAGCGGGCATTTCGACCCGCTGGTCTTCAAAGCCTTGGTGAAAAGCATTGGCATCTACCCGGTGGGCAGCCTGGTCAGGCTGGAGTCGGGCCGGCTGGCCGTCGTGACCGAGATGAACCCGCTGAATCTGGCCGCGCCGGTGGTGCGGGTGTTCTATTCCACCCGTTCCAGCTTGCCCATCCCGGTGCAAACGATAGACCTGTCGCAAGCCGGCGCACGCGACAAGGTGCTGGGTCGCGAGTCCCCTGGCGAATGGGGTTTCAGCCATCTGGACGACATCTGGCAGCAGCCCGGCCCCACTTGACGGCACGCCTTTAAATGGGGTCAGGTTCATTTAATTTGGCGCCGACGCGCAAATTCACCCAAGCACATGACGTTTACGTAAACGTCAACCAATCAAGCCATAGAATCACAGCAGTTTTGCTGCTACAAACCCGCAAGCCCCGTGCTGCCGCTGGAGACCTGCCATGACCGATTTGTCCGCCGAATACAAGGCCCTCGCCAACTATCGCCCCACCCACAAGGTGCGCTTTGTGACGGCCGCCAGCCTGTTTGACGGCCATGACGCCGCCATCAACATCATGCGGCGCATCCTGCAAGGCATGGGCGTCGAGGTGATCCATCTGGGCCACAACCGCTCGGTCGATGAGGTCGTCACCGCCGCACTGCAAGAAGACGCACAGGGCATCGCCATCAGTTCCTACCAGGGCGGCCATGTCGAATACTTCAAGTACATGGTCGAGTTGCTGAGACAACGCGGCGGCGCGCATATCCAAGTCTTCGGCGGCGGCGGCGGCGTGATCGTGCCGGCCGAGATCCGCGATCTGGCCGAGCATGGTGTGCGCATCTTCAGCCCCGAGGACGGCCAGCGCATGGGCCTGCAAGGCATGATCGGCGAGATGGTGATGAAGGCCGACCAGGACTTCAGCGTCTACGCGCCCAAATCGCTTGCCAGCCTGCAAGGCCACGGCGAGGCCGCTTGGCGCTCGCTGGCACAGCTGATTACGGCTTTGGAAAACGACAAGGCCGATGCGAACCTAGTGGCCGAGCTGCAAGCCGCCGCCAAGAGCATTCAGGTGCCCGTACTGGGCATCACCGGCACCGGCGGCGCCGGCAAGTCCAGCCTGACCGATGAGCTGATTCGCCGCCTGCGTCTGGATCAGAACGACGGCCTGCGCGTGGCCGTGATCTCGATCGACCCCTCACGTCGCAAGAGCGGCGGCGCTTTGCTCGGCGACCGCATCCGCATGAATGCGATAAGTCCCTGGAGCCAAGGTCAGCGCGTCTTCATGCGCTCCTTGGCCACCCGCGACTTCGGCAGCGAGATCTCCCCCGCCCTGCCCGACGCGATTGCCGCCGCCAAGGTGGCCGGCTTTGATCTGATCATCGTCGAGACCTCGGGCATCGGTCAGGGCGACGCGGCCATCGTGCCCCATGTGGACGTGCCGATGTATGTGATGACGCCCGAGTTCGGCGCCGCCAGCCAGCTCGAAAAAATCGACATGCTGGACTTCGCCGAGTTCGTGGCGATCAACAAGTTCGACCGCAAGGGCGCGCTCGACGCGATCCGCGATGTCGCCAAACAGGTGCAACGCAATAAAGAGGCCTGGACGACGCCGCCGGACCAGATGCCGGTCTTCGGCACCATGGCCAGCCGCTTCAATGATGACGGCGTGACCGCACTCTACCAAGCCTTGAAGCCGCGCCTGGCCGAGCTCGGCCTGCAGCTGAAGGACGGCCGCCTGCCGCAAGTGAACACCCGCCACAGCACCCACCAAACCCCGGTGGTGCCGGCTGCGCGTGTGCGTTATCTGGCCGAGATCACCGACACCGTACGCGGCTACAAAAAGCGCGCACGCCAACAGGCCACGCTGGCGCGCGAGATTCAACAACTCTGGGGCAGCACGCGCATGCTGCTGGAGGCCAACCCGGACAAACAAGGCGCCCGCCTTGCCTTGGGCGAGCTGGCCGAAGCGCGCGAAGCGCAGATGGACGCGCCAGCACGGCAACTGCTCAAGCAATGGCCGGACATGCAGCAGGCCTATGGCGGCGACGAATATGTGGTGAAGATCCGCGACAAGGAAGTCCGCACCAACCTGGTCCACACCAGCCTCTCCGGCACCAAGATCCGCAAGGTAGTGTTGCCTGCGTACGAGTGCCATGGCGAGCTGCTGAAATGGTTGCTGCTGGAGAATGTGCCCGGCAGCTTCCCCTACACCGCCGGCGTGTTCGCGTTCAAACGCGAGGGCGAGGACCCGACCCGCATGTTCGCTGGCGAGGGCGACGCCTTCCGCACCAATCGCCGCTTCAAGCTGGTCAGTGAAGGCATGCCGGCCAAGCGCCTGTCGACCGCTTTTGACTCGGTCACGCTCTACGGCGCCGACCCCGCACCGCGCCCCGACATTTACGGCAAGGTCGGTAATTCCGGCGTTAGCATCGCGACGCTGGACGATATGAAGGTGCTGTACGACGGCTTCGATCTATGCAGCCCGACAACCTCGGTGTCGATGACGATCAACGGGCCGGCGCCGACGATTCTGGCGATGTTCATGAACACCGCGATCGACCAGAACATCGCCAAGTTCAAGGGCGACAACCACCGCGACCCGACCGCAGACGAAGCCGCCAAGATCAAGGACTGGGTGCTGGCCAATGTGCGCGGCACCGTGCAGGCCGACATCCTGAAGGAAGACCAGGGCCAGAACACCTGCATCTTCTCGACCGAGTTCAGCTTGAAGGTGATGGGCGATATCGCCGAGTTCTTCGTGCACCACAATGTGCGCAATTTCTACTCCGTCTCGATCAGCGGTTATCACATCGCCGAGGCCGGCGCGAACCCGATCAGCCAGCTCGCCTTCACGCTGTCCAACGGCTTCACCTTTGTCGAAGCCTATTTGGCGCGAGGCATGCATATCGATGACTTTGCGCCGAATCTGAGCTTCTTCTTCTCCAACGGCATGGACCCGGAGTACACGGTGCTGGGCCGCGTGGCGCGGCGCATCTGGGCGGTGGCGATGCGCGACAAGTACGGCGCCAACGAGCGCTCGCAAAAGCTGAAATATCACATCCAGACCTCGGGCCGGTCCTTGCACGCGCAGGAGATCCAGTTCAACGACATTCGCACCACGCTGCAGGCGCTGATCGCGATTTATGACAACTGCAACAGCCTGCACACCAATGCCTTCGATGAGGCGATCACCACGCCGACGGAAGAATCGGTGCGCCGCGCGATGGCCATCCAATTGATCATCAACCGCGAGTGGGGCCTGGCCAAGAACGAGAACCCGAGCCAAGGCGCTTTCATCATCGAGGAGCTGACCGAACTGCTGGAAGAAGCGGTGCTGAGCGAGTTCGAGAAAATCGCCGAGCGCGGCGGCGTGCTGGGCGCGATGGAAACCGGCTACCAGCGCAGCAAGATCCAGGAAGAGAGCATGCACTACGAGATGCTC
>JADMJQ010000333.1:0-12061 GCA_018780415.1 Roseateles sp.
GGCACCGTCGGTAGTGGCCGCCAGGAACTCGCCGCGCCAGTTATAGGCCCCGCGCACCGAGAAGCCGCCGCCCTCGTAGAAACCAACCAGGTTGTACGAATCGCTGACACCGACCAGGGCCGACTGCGCCTTGGTGCTTTGGTTGTCATAGGACAAGCCCGATGACACCTTGGTGTAGTTGCCGGCCAGACCAAAGCCGCTGTTGCCGAACAGGTGTTGCGCGTTCAACTCAAGGCCGCTGAGGTTATCGCCCTCGGCGTTGGACGGGGTCGTCACCGCGAATTGCAGCAAAGGATCATCCGCCTGGCCGACGATGGTGCCCTGGATTTCGCCGGCCGCATTGACACCGGTTCTGGTCACACCCGGCTGGCCGTTGAAATTGTTGAAGATGTAGTTGCGCTGGCACTTCGGATCGGTCTTGGCGCAACCACTCGCAATGGCCGCGTTGTAGTACTTGCCGCCAATCGGCGTGCGGACCCCGCCCACCGCCTGAGGCACCGTGGTACTGGCGACGAAGTTGCTGATGTTCTTGCGGAACAGGCCGCCCGCCACATAGCTGGACTTGTTGTAGTAGTACTCCAGCGAGGTGTCCCAGTTCTTCGACAGCAGGGGCTTCAGGGCCGCATTGCCGGTCGAACCGGTGCCGCCGCCGGCGTTGGCCGTATCGCCGACCGTGATGCCACCCGCCAGCGAACCCCAGCCCGGACGGCCTATGGTTTCGCCGTAGCTGGCGCGCAGCTTCAGGTTGGACGAGAGGTCGGCATCCCAGTCGATGCTGGGCAGCCAGTAGCTGTACTTGCCGCTGGAGGTGCCGAAGGTGGTGCCGCCGGACTGCACCACGATTTCATTCAAGGAGCCCCAGCTCGCGCCCGTCAAGGCCAGCACTTGCGAGGACGAATTGACCTTGGTCGATTCACGCCGTACGCCGACCGAGAGATTCATCGGAATGGCGGTGTCAAAGCTGTGGTCGTACTGCAGATAGCCGCTGGTTGACTTCTCCTCGGTGCGCAGGTCGGCGCCCTTGCTGAAGTCGGTATAGGCCGAGAAATAGGCCTCGGCTTCTTCCCGCGTCAGCGGTGCCGGGTGGCTGGAGGTGCCCGACTTCATCGCGATCTCAATAGCGCGGTTGCGCAGCGCATTGAAGTCAAAGGAGTAGAAGTTCTGCAGCAGGCGCGAATCATCGCTGCCTTTGACCTGGCCAAAGTAGCCCGGCAGGCTTTCCTTGGTGAACAGGCTGGCGGGATAGTCGCCCTGGGCGCCGACGCCGCCCCAGTCGCCGTTCTGGTGGTTGACCGAGGCCGAGCGGTTGTTCACCTTGGTGCTGGCCAGGCCGAAGTTCAGCTTGTTGTCGGCGCTGAGCTTGTAGCTGCCGCGGAACTGCGCCTGATCAATCTTTTGATCGCTCAAGGCATTGTCGAAACGGGTGCCGGTCACGGTGATCTTCTTGGTGTCCAACACCGTGTTGGGCAGGCTCAGGATGGGCAGATCCTTGCTGTAGTAGGCGAAGGCATCGCCCTGGCTGAACATCCCCGCATCCATCACCGAGTAGGTGCCGTAAGGGCTGTTGGGCTTGGTCTTGGCGTTGGAGCTGTGGGCATCCAACTCCAGGCTCAACCGGTCGTTGACCTTCCATTCGACATTGAAGCCGGTGGAGGCGTTCTCGGCCTTCTCGCCATACTCGCCGCCGTTGAAGGCGAGGTCATGGTCGTTGGCGGGGAACAGTGCCGAGTAGGAGATCGGACCGGACACCGGTCCGTTGGTCCACTCTGACGGGCCGCCGGCGAAGTTGAACCAGGAAGACACCTCGATGTTCTTCTTGTTGATGGTGTTGTTGGCCACCGTGTAGTCGAGCGTGAACTTGAGGTCCTTGCTCGGTGCGTACTGCACCACCAACTGGCCATTGACACGCTCACGCTCCAGCGCGGTCAAGGCGTAGCGGAGCTCCACTGGCGTCGCGTACAGGGTGTTGCCGGTCGGGCGGTTGATGATCTTGTCATAGCCGGGCTCACCCGGCAGCGGAATCGAGCCCCAACCGGTTTCGCCGGCGAGGAAGGGGTGCCAGCCATTTTGCGTGTAGGCCTTGTTGGAGCCGGATTCGCGCTTGGAGTAGCTGCCGCTGATGGCGATGCCGAGCTTGCCGTCGGCAAAGGTCTCGCTGTAGATGCCGGACATTTCGGGCGTCAGGCTGCTGCCCTGGTAAATATCGGGCAGGCGGCCGTTGGAGGCGTCGTGGTTGGCCTTGACCGAGAAGCTCGCGACGCGCTCTTTGCTGTCGAGTGGACGCGCGGTCTTGATATTGATGGTGGCGCCGATGCCGCCGGCCGGTTTGCCGGCGCGGCTGGTCTTGAAGACCTCGATCGCCGAGACCGAGTCGGTCGACAGATTGGAGAAGTCGAAGGCGCGCGAGGAATTGGCCGAACTGCCGCCCTCGGCGCTATTGAGCAAGGCGCCCGGCATCTGGCGGCCGTTCAGCAGCACCATATTGAAGTCGGCGCCGATGCCGCGCACGGTCACGCGTGAGCCTTCACCGCCTTGGCCGCGCTCGATCGACACGCCGGCGATGCGCTGCATCGATTCGGCCAAGTTGGTGTCGGGGAACTTGCCGATGTCCTCGGCGACGATGCCGTCGACCACGCCTTGGTTCTCACGCTTGAGCGAGACAGCGGATTCCAGCGACCGGCGGATGCCGGTGACGACGACCGTATCCAGCTGCGACGCGGCCGCCGGTGCGGCCGCTGCCGCTTGCTGGGCCTGCGCCGAGGGTGCCAGCAAGGTCAGCAGGGCCGCGCAGGCGGTGGCAACGGGTTTCAGGTGCAGGGCGCGTCGCTGTGCGCCGGCGCTCTGAAGGGGGTGAAGCTGAGTTGTTTTCATATGTCTCCTATGGGTTCTGCGCTTGGTACCGTGCTGCGAATTCGTCTCCGCAGCCGGCTTGATTGAGGGCCGATCAAACATCCAGCGCTGGCGCTGGCTGCCGTTTCGTTATGCACGCTGCCGTTGCCGTGCGAACCGCTTCGAATAAGTCCAAAAGTTCATCCATCTCGGTGTGTCCGAGCTTATTTTTATGATGCGGCGCCACGTTTCGCGGATCCGGTTCGACGCCGCCTACGTACCCGACCAACAACCCTCGCCGCCGCGATGGCGAAGGTCTGTCAAACAAAGCGACGTTATGGTAATGAGCAAAAGACAACGTTGTCAACGGGATATTGACAACGTTGTCGTTTTCCCTTGGTCGCCAAAAACAACAGCCGCTTGTCGCTGCCTCTGACGCCGTCGTTGCGACCACTTGGCGCAGCGTCAGCTCGCTTTGTGGTCGAAATGGTAGCGATACCAACTGATGTCGGAATAGTCGGGTTTGCACTAGGGCCCCTAGGAATTCACGGCAAGCAGACTCTTTGAGCCTGGTCCCGCATTCAGCGCGGGGTAGAGAATCTGCGCGCCGCTGCCCCAGACTTGTTTGGCGCAACTTCGGGTGCAGAGACAGCGTTGTCATATTGATGTTGACAACGTTGTCATGCGTTCATTACTATGGCGCCGCTTCGCACGAGGATCTCCGTCGTACTGGCAAAGCTGATCCACCTGCGGACCGCCGGCGCACTGCGCCGCCGGCCCCCTCAAATCTTGGGCTAAGCCCGAGCCGATCCAAGTTCTGAATTCCACATCCATGACCGCCTCCGACAACTCCCCAGCCCACATCCAAACTCTGGCGAGCCGCTTGCCTCGCGACTTTCAATGGGGCTCCGCCACCAGCGCCGCCCAGATCGAAGGGGCGGCCGCGCTTGACGGCAAAGGCCCGTCCATCTGGGATAAGTTCTGCAGCGAACCCGGCCGCATCAACGACGGCTCCAATATTGATGTCGCGTGTGACCATTACCACCGCTTCCGCGATGACGTGGCGCTGATGAAATGGCTGGGCCTGGACGCCTACCGCTTCTCGATCTCCTGGCCGCGCGTTCAGCCCTTGGGGCAGGGCGCATGGAACGAGGCCGGTTTTGCCTTCTACGAGCAGTTGATTGACGCCTTGCTCGAGGCCGGCATCAAGCCCCATGTGACGCTCTACCACTGGGACCTGCCGCAGGCGCTGCACGACAGCATCGGCGGCTGGACCGCACGCGCGATCGTCCCGCATTTTGCCGCCTACGCCGCCGAGGTGGCCCGCCGCTTCGGTGCCAAGTTGGCCAGTATTGCGACCTTGAATGAGCCCTGGTGCGTGGCGACCTTGGGTTATGAGACGGCGCAGTTCGCGCCCGGCATGACCAGCCGCAAGACGGCGGCCCAGGTCTCGCACCACCTGATGCTGGCGCATGGCGCGGCCATCCAGGCCATGCGCGCCGTCACGCAGTCGCCGCTCGGCGTGGTCTTGAACCACACGCCGTCCTTTCCCGCCGAACCTATCGAGGCCGATCGGCAGGCCGCGCGCATCGACGACGGCTTGAATGTGCGCTGGTATATGGACCCGATCTTTCGCGGCAGCTATCCGGCCGATGTGATCGAGTATCTGGGCGACGATGCGCCGCAGGTCGAGGCGCAAGACCTGGCGCTGATTCAACAGCCGCTGGACTTTCTGGGCGTCAACTTCTACACCCGCAGCTTCATCAGCACGCAGACCCCGGCCGTGCCGGCGCCTGGCAAGCAGGGCTTTACCGATATGGGCTGGGAGATCTACCCCAAGGCTTTGACCCAGCATCTGGTGCGCATCACCCGTGAATATTCGCCGCCGCCGATCTTCATCACCGAGAACGGCATGGCCAATGCCGACACCGTGGTGGAGGGGCGGATCGCCGATGTCGAGCGCATCGCCTATTTGCACAGCCATCTGCTGGCGTTGGCGGCGGCGGTGGATCTTGGCGTCGATGTGCGGGGTTACTTCTACTGGAGCTTGCTCGACAATTTTGAGTGGAACTCGGGCTACACCAAGCGTTTCGGGATCTTCCATGTGGACTATGCCAGCCAGCAACGGCTGGCCAAGGACAGTGCGCATTGGTACCGCGCCTTGATCGAGAACTTCAAGCTGACGCGCCGCGACGGCGCCGCTTGACGCCCACCGCGAGGCCCGCCCCATGAACCGCTCCGCACCGCCCCATTCTTTTCCCCGGCTGCTGGCCGACGTCGGCGGCACCAATGTGCGTTTCGCCAGCCAGTTCATCGCTAACGGACCATTGCAGCAGACCGGCAGCTATGCCTGCGCTGATTTTGAGACGCTTTGCGACGCGATCTGCCACCACCTGTGGCGCGAGGGCTTGGGGCCACCGCGCTGTAGCGCGATTGGCATTGCGACGCCGGTCACCGGCGACCATGTGCGCATGACCAATCACCGCTGGACGTTCTCGATCAAGGCCATGCAAGAGGCCTTGGGGCTGCAGCGCCTCTTGGTCTTGAATGATTTCGCGGCCCTGGCGATGGCGCTGCCGGCCTTGCCCGCCGACGCGCGCTGCCAGGTCGGCGGCGGAGCGGCCGTGCAAGGCGCCCCGATTGCCTTGATCGGGCCCGGCACCGGCCTGGGGGTGTCGGGCTTGTTGCCTGCGTTCAGTGGCGAAAGCTGGCTGCCCATCAGCGGCGAGGGGGGCCATGTCAGCTTGAGCGGCCATGATGCCGAGGAGCGCGCGGTGCTGGACATCTTGCAGCGACGCTTCGGCCATGTGTCGGCCGAGCGGGCGCTGTCCGGCCCCGGCCTCGAGAACCTCTACCTGGCCGTGGCGCAAGTGCATGGCCTCAGGGTCGACGGTTTGCTGGCACAAGAGATCAGTGCGGCGGCGCTGGCGCGCAGCGATGCGATTGCCGAAGCCGCCCTGGAGATGTTTTGCAGCCTGCTGGGCGGCGCCGCCGGCAACCTGGCCTTGACCCTGGGTGCGCGCGGCGGTGTCTATATTGGCGGCGGCATCGTGCCCCGCCTGGGCGATCGCTTCGCCGCCTCGAAGTTTCGCCAGCGCTTTGAGGCCAAGGGCCGCTTCAGGGCCTATTTGAGCGACATCCCCAGCTTCGTCGTGCGCTCCAGCGAACAGGCCGCTTTGTTGGGCGCCTGCCGGGCGCTCGACCTTGGCATGGTGCATTGACTATGGACGTTATCACTTCTGTAGATCGAACCCCGACGATGAAAACCGCACCAGCCTCAGCCCTGCGCAATATGTTGTGGGTGGCCTCGCTGTATCTGGCCATGGGCATCCCCTACAACGTCATCAACGGCACCTCGGTGCGCATGTTCAAGTCCTTGGGTTTTGCCGACAGCCAGATCACGGTCGCCGTGGGCAGCATCGGCATTGCCTGGTCGCTGAAGCCCTTGTGGGCGGCCTTCCTGGACATGTACCGGACCAAGAAGTTCTTTGTGCTGACGATGGAGCTGCTCTGTGGTTTCTTGTTCGCTGCCATCGCGATGGCGGTCAGCGAGCCCGGCTTCTTCCAGATCGCCATTGCCTTGCTGTGGGTGGCGGCCTTCGCGTCGTCGACCCAAGACATCTGCGCCGACGGCATCTATCTGACCGCGCTGGACAAGCCGGGCCAGGCGCGGCTGGCCGGCTTGCAGGGCGCGTTCTGGGTGCTGGGCAAGGTGCTGGCGACCGGCCTGCTGATCTCGGTGCTGTTCAAACTGCAGGCCAGCCAGGGCTGGTCCGAGCAGCTGATGTGGCGCAATGTGATGTTGAGCTGCGCTGCCGCGATGGGCTTGCTGGCGGCTTACCACGTGTTCATGCTGCCGAGCGGCAGCATCAGCCAGCGACCCGACAACGCGGCCCAAGTCTGGCGCGAATTCCTCGCCACAGCGACGACGTTCTTTCACAAGCGTGCGTTCTGGGGAATGATCGCCTTTGTCTTCCTCTACCGGCTCGGCGAGGGCCTGATCCTGATGGAAGGCCAGCTGTTCTTACAGGGCAGCAAGGAGCAAGGCGGGCTGGGTCTGAGCGCCGGCCAGGTCAGCGATATCGACGCGGTCTACGGCACGCTTGCCAGCATCGCCGGCGGGCTGCTGGGCGGCGCGTTTGCCGGCAAGCTGGGGCTGCGGCGTTCGCTCTGGATACTCGGCCTGAGCCTGAACATTCCGCATTTCACTTTTCTGCTGATGGGGCATTACGCCGCAGCCGGCCAAGGCATGGACTACAACGCCATCGTGGCCTTGGTCAGCATCGAGAAGTTCGGCTACGGCTTCGGCATGGTGGGCAATATGATTTATCTGATGCAGCAGCTGGCACCTGGCCGCTCGACCATGACGCATTACGCGTTTGCCACCGCGCTGATGAATCTGGTCTTGGTGCCGACGGCGATGATCTCGGGACCGCTCGCCGAATGGCTGGGGTTTTCGACTTTCTTCTTGGTGGTGATGTTTGCCTCGGTGCCGTCGATTCTGGCCGCCTGGCGGGCGCCATTTCCGCAGCGGGACGAGGAGACCAAGTCGCTCTTGGAGGCTGGTGCGGGCGGCGCGCAAGTGACCGTGGACGACCCTTCGCGTTTGACGGCCGTGGAGCAACAAGTGCAAGCCATCGCGGGGCGCGCGTCCATGTTTGCGATGCTGGGAATTTTGACCTTGCTGATCGTCGACGCCAAGGTTCTGGGTTCTCTGCAGGGCGCCGAGCCCGGCGGCGGCTTGACGCAGTTACTGGTTCTGTTGGCCCTGCTCTTGCCCAAGGCTTTTTTTGCGCGGCGTAGCTTTGGCCTCGCGGCCGAGGCCGCGCGCATCGCGAAGGCTGCCGGAGAAACACACTATCTGGGCAATGCCCGTGGTGCCAAGATCGCCACGTGGATAAGCGCTGCGGCCTCGCTGGCTGTGTTGATCTTCTGCGCACAGAGGCTCTTTGGCGGATGAAAACACTGACGCGTTGCGCCTTGATTTTATTGAGCAGCCTGGCCGGCTTTGCTGGTGCGGACGAGGGCGCCAAAAAGCATGCGGATGCTTGGCAAAACAGCCCGGGCTGGTGGAGCCGCGACCAGCACATTGCCAGCTTTGACTTGGGCAACGCGGCCCGGCAATTGCCGCTTGTGAAAGTGCAGGGCAACAGGTTCGTCAACGACAAGGGCGCCGTCGTGGTGTTTCGGGGGGTCAGTATTGCGGACCCGGACAAGCTTGTTGCTGAGGACCGCTTCAACCGCGAGCACTTTGAAGTCATCAAGTCCTGGGGCGCCAATGTCGTGCGTATTCCGGTTCATCCGTCGGCTTGGCAGCGGCGCGGCAAGACGGGCTATTTGCCGCTGCTCGATCAGACCATCCGTTGGCTCAACGAATTAGGCCTGTACGCGATTGTGGATTGGCATTCGATCGGCAATCTCAAGTCCGAGCTGTTCCAGAACGGCAGTTACGCCACCAGCCCGGCCGAGACATTTGACTTTTTTCGCACGGTGTCAGAGCGTTACAAGGGCGTGAATTCAGTGGCGATGTACGAGATATTCAATGAGCCGACCGTCTTCGGCGGTCGCTTGGGGGTGTTGACGTGGGCCGACTGGAAGGCCATCAACGAAGAGGTGATCACCATCATTCAAGCGCACAACCCGGATGCGATCTCTTTGGTTGCCGGCTTCAATTGGGCCTACGACTTGACGCCGATTGCGACGGCGCCGATAGCGCGCTCCAACGTGGCCTATGTGAGCCACCCCTATCCGATGAAGGTGACCGCACCCTATGAGAAGAACTGGGAGCGTGACTGGGGCTTTGTCGCCGACAAGTACCCGGTGATCGCCACGGAGATCGGCTATCAATTGGCGGGCGACAAGGGCGCCCATATCCCCGTCATCGATGATGGCAGTTATGGCCCCCGCATCACAGACTACTTGGGCCGCAAAGGGATCAGCTGGGTCGCCTGGGTATTCGACCCTGACTGGGCACCCCAAATGATCAAGGACTGGAGCTATGAGCCAACCCTGCAGGGCCGGCATTTCCGAGCGGTGATGCAGAGCGAAAACAAGCCCTAGGCCGTTGTCCGCCAGGCTAGGGATGGTGCCTTACAGACTGTGCGTCACCCATTTGAAGTCCGGGTCTTCATCAAAGGGCTTGATGGCAAAACCCAGGCTCTTCATCAGCTTGAGCATGCCCGGGTTCTTGGCCAGCACCAGGCCTTCGATCTCGCTCAGGCCTTTTTCCCGCGCCACGTCCATGATGCTTTCCATCAGCCGCGAGCCCAGGCCCTTGCCGCTGAAATCATCGGCGACGACCAGCGAGAACTCGCAGCTCGATTGGTCGGGGTTGGTGATGTAGCGCGAGACGCCGATGATGCGTTCGGTCTCCACCGTCTCGCCGCTGGCGGTGATGCTGCGCTGCTTTGAGACCGCCACCAGGGCCATCTCGCGGTCATAGTCGATCAGGCTGAAGCGCGCCAGCATGGCCGGAGGCAATTCGGTCATCGACGAGATAAAGCGGAAATAGCGGCTCTCGGCTGACAGGCTGTGGACCAGCTGCTGCAGCATCTGCGCATCGTTGGGGCGAATCGGCCGCACCGTGTAGTCGCCGCCACCGCGCATAGGCCAGACCTGCTCGTGGCGCGCCGGGTAGGGCAGGATGGCCAGATGCCCATATTGCTGGGAGCTGGGGCCGGCGTTCGAGGCAATCGCCAGCGGCGCGCTGTCGATGACGATGCGTGCGTCTACCGCGACGGCGCCGGACTCGTCGACGATGATGGGGTTGATGTCCATCTCGCGCAGCTGCGGCAGCTCGCAGACCATTTCGGACACGCGCAACAGCAGCTGCTCCAGCGCATTCATATCGACGGCGCTGGCACCGCGCCAGTCGCCCAGGGTTTCCGCCACACGCGAGCGCTCGATCAAGCGGCGTGCCAGGTATTGGTTCAGCGGCGGCAACTCCATCGCGCGGTCATTCAGCAACTCGATCATGGTGCCGCCAGCGCCAAACACGATCACCGGGCCGAAGGGGTCGTCGGTGACCAGGCCGATATAGATCTCGCGCCCACGCTTGGCGGCGGCCATCTTCTGCACGGTGACGCCGTTGATGCGGGCCTGCGGTGCCAGGCGCGTGACGCGTTCCATCATGTCGGTGTAAGCGTCCTTGACGGCGGCGCCATGACTCAGATTCAGGACCACGCCCTGCACATCCGATTTGTGCGTGATGTCGGGCGAGTCGACCTTGAGTGCGACGGGGTAGCCGAGTTGGGTGGCGATCATCATCGCCTCATTGGCCGAGCGCGCCAGGATGGTGTGCGTGACGGGAATCTGGAAGGCCGACAGCAGGGTCTTGGACTCGATCTCGGTCAAGACCTTGCGGCGCTCGGCCAACACACATTCAATCACCAGGCGGGCGGCCTCGATGTCGGGCTTGACCAAGGTGGACAGCGGCGGCGGCGTTTGCTGCAAGAGCTGCTGGTTTTGATAGAAGGACGCGATATTGCCGAAGGCGCCGACCGCCGCCTCGGGCGTACGAAAACTCGGTATTGAGGCCTCGCCCAATGTGCTGCGGGCGACGCTCACCGAGGCGTCCCCCATCCAGCAGGCCAGCAAGGGCTTGCTGAGGCTGCGTTTCATTTCGGCCAGGGCGCGCGCCACGGCGGTGGTGTCTGCGCCCAACTTGGGTGAGTAGATGGCCAGCACGCCGTCAATCTGTTTGTCGCTCCCGGCCGCGGCAATCGCGGCTTGGTAATGCGCACCGCCGGCGTCCTCGGACAGATCGATCAAGTCCGTCAAGCTGGCCTGCTCGGGCAGCAGCGGCTTGAGTGCGGCGGCAGAGTCGGCGCCGAGCGTGCCCAACTCCAGACCGATTTCGTTGATCCAATCGGCCGCCAACACACCGGGGCCGCCGCCATTGGTGACGATGGCCAGCCGTTTGCCGACCGGGCGGTAGCGTGAGGCCAGGCATTTGGCGGCCGAAAATAACTCGACAAACGAGCGCACTCTGACGGCACCGGCGCGGCGCAGCGCCGAGTCAAAGACATCGTCGCTGCCGACGATGGTGCCGCTATGGGTTTGGGCGGCGGCGTTGCCGGCGGGCTTGCGGCCGGCCTTCAGCACCACCACCGGTTTGGCGTTGGCGGCCGAGCGCAGCGCGCTCATGAAGCGGCGGGCGTTGCCTATGCCTTCGAGGTAAACAATGATGCTTTGCGTCTGCGCGTCATTGGCGAGGAAGTCCATCACCTGGGCAATGTCGACGCTGGTGTTGGGCCCCAAAGAAACCACCGACGAGAAGCCGACGGCATTGCTGCGCGCCCAGTCCAGCATCGACGCGGTCAGGGCGCCGGACTGCGACACCAGGGCCAGCGAGCCGGCTTGCGCCAAGGGGCCGGCGGCGCTGGCATTGAGTTGCAGGGCCGGGCGCTGGAAGCCCAGGCTATTGGGACCCAGCAGCAACATGCCTTCCCGGCGGGCGGTCCGCTTGAGTGCCGCGGCTTGTTCGGCACTGACGCCGCTGGAGACCACCAAGGCGGCGCGGCAGGTGATGCGGCCGGCTACTTCTAGGGCGGCCGCGATGTCTTGCGGTGGCAGCGCGATGATGGCGAGGTCGGCGCGCGCCTGCGCCAGATCGGCCAGCGTGCCGCTGCTGTGAATGTCTAGAAAGCGCAGGCTGCCGCTGAAACGTTGGCTCTGCAAGGCTTGCCGCACGGCCAAGGCTTGGGGGCTGTGGCCGCTGCTGGTCTCGCTCGCTTCCACCGGCCCGGCAAAGACGACGATGGACTCAGGCGTGAAAAGTGGGGTCAGGTAATGCTTGTCCATGGGCTCGCCTCTTGCCCCAGCGGGGCTTGCATCATCGGCAGTCTAGTCAAGCGTTGTGATCGGCCGCTTGACTTGAGACAAGCTCTTAGATCACAGCGTGGTAATGCTCGACCCTGGGCGGCTGCGCAAAGAAGGGGCCGACGATGGCGCGCCAAGCCGGGAACAAGGGGCCATCGCGGAAGTGCAGGGTATGGTCTTCCAGCGTGGCCCATTCGATTTGCAGCATGTAGCGCTCGGGCGACTCCAGCCCATGCTGAACGCGCGCGCTGATGAAGCCCTGGGCCTGCGAAATCACGTTCTTGATGCCGTGGGCGATGGCGCTTTCAAAGGCCGCCTGTTGGCCGGGCTGGATCTGGATTTCGGCAATTTCGAGAATCATGTCGGGTTCCTGGATAAAAGTCTGCTTGAGCCGAAGCGTAGGGGAGGGCAA
>JADMJQ010000333.1:12071-20335 GCA_018780415.1 Roseateles sp.
GGCAATCAGCGGTAATTGACACGGCGGCGGAAGTCGTCCTGCAGGCGCTGATAGCTGCCGTCGCGGCGCATCTGCGCCAGGCCGGCGCTGAAGGCCTGGGCCAAGCGTTCACCTTGCGGATGTTGCTTGGAAAAAGCGACCCAAAAACCATCCATCGACAGCAGGCCGACGCGCTTGACCTGGCCTTTGAACTCGGGCGTGTTTTCGATGCGCATCCAGCCCGGTGTGCGATTGAGCAGGATGTAGTCCACCCGTTTGGCCAGGAGCATGCGTATCAAGGCGGCGTCGGACACGGCAACGAATTTTTGAATCCGGCTGTCGTGCATGAACTCGCTGGGGTAGGTGTAGCCATTGGTATAGGCCACCCGTTTGCCGCGTAGGTCTGCGAGTTTGAGTTCCGGGGCCTGGCTGTCGGCCCGCGCAAAGATCGACAGCTCTTCCTCAAACATCGCCGGCTGGTGCCAGAGGTAGTCGGCGCGGTTGTCATCGGTGATGGTGGCGTTGAAGCAACCGGCGACTTCGCCGGTCTTGGCGTAGAGCATGCACCGAGCAAACGGCACATTGATGATTTTGACCTGTAGGCCTTGGCTGGCCAGCACGGCGCGCACCAAGTCCACACTGAAGCCAACCGGGCTGGTCTTGGAGTCGCCGCCTGGCTTCTCGGCCGAGCTGTAGGGCGACCAATCATCTTCCCCCGCCAGCACCAGGGTGTTTTTGTCCAGCGCTTGGGCCCGCAGTCCGGTGCTGAAGGCCAAGCACAAGCCCATCAGAAGCAGGTGGCGTGCAAGGCGGGTGAACATGGAGTCGACCTCGTGGAGTGGCGCGCTTTAGGCCGGCTCGGCCAGCAGCTTCTCGACCAAGGCGTGCAGCGCAGCAAAATCGGGTTCGCCGACATAGCGTTTGACGATTTCGCCGCGTTTATTGATCAGGAGTGTGGTCGGTGTCAGCTGGATCTTGCCGAACTGATGTGCGATCTTGCCGTTGTTGTCGATGGCGACGCCAAACGGCAGTTTGCGACTCTCGGCGAAATTGGCCACGAAGGCCGGCGGGTCGTAGCTCATGGCCACGGCCAGGGTGTCAAAGCCACGCTGCTTGAATTTTTCATGCGTGGCAACAATCTCCGGCATCTCCTTGACGCAGGTGGTGCAACTGGTGGCCCAGAAATTGACCAGCATGACCTTGCCTGCCCAGGCGCTGGAGTCCACGCGCTGGCCGTCGAGCAGCACATAGCTGACAGCGGGTGCCGCTTCGCGAGTCCCCAAGTTTTGATAGGCGAAGTAGCCGCCGCCGGCCAGGGCCGCCACCAGGACGGGCAGCAAAAATCGTTGCAATTTCATGCGCGGAGTTTAGCGTGGGCTGGGCGCCGATGTTGCGGCCGCGTCGGAACGTCTCAAAGGCCTTTGGACAGCTCGAACATCAGCACCGACGGCAGTGCGTCGTCGAGATGCAGGCGCGAGATGCGCGCCAGGCCATCTGCCGTGGCGGTGGAGAGCTGGGTCAGGTGCTGCCCGTCCAGCACCTCGACGAAACAGAAGTCGGGGACTTCGCGCATCACATCGGTAAATAGCTGCTCAAAGTCGTCACCACGCAGCGCGCTTTCGAACACGATGCCGTGGGGCAGGCCGTCCTGGCAGAACTGGCTGGCCTCGGCCATGCTGCCGACCAGGTCGACGATCAAACCCATGTGCTGAATGGCGGCCTGTATCTGGCTGCGCAGTTCGCGCTGTTGCGAAATGATCAAAACATGGCTGCCCGCGAGCGGCTTGGAATTGCTCGAGGGCAAGTACTCCGCCCCGTGTTCGCTGCTGTGTTTGTTGCGGCGGGCGCCGCCAAGGGCCTGTTCGCGGTCGGTCGTTGCTGTCGCCGCTGCACCACCGGCCTCCTCGCCCAAGGTCTGAGGGAATTCGAGCGTCAGCACCGTGATGCCGGCTTCGCTCTCCCGCAGCGGCAGCACCCCCATGGTCAGCGCGGTTTGCTCGACCAGGCGCCAGGCCAGCGAGTTCAAGGCTTGGGGCGCTTCTGCGGCACGCGGGTCATCGAGCAGATCAAGTGAGCGGTGGGCGAAGCGGCAAACCAGCCTGGCCTTGGCCGGCCAAGGACTCAGATCAAGGCGCAGATCGATGGAGCTGTGGGTGCTGGCCAAGGCCCAGTCCATCAGCGCGTTCAGCAAGGCGAACAGCAGCGAGCCGTCGGCCATGATCTCCACGGGTTTGAGGATCTGCCGAACCTGAATGCCGCGGGCTTGGGTTTCTCTGCTGCGCTGCGCCAATACGCCGCGCAGTACTTGGGTCAGGTGCATGCGCTCCCGAGTCAGTTTGAGGCGGCCGGAAGCCAAGCGCGCCAGCTGTTGCCCCAGCATGCCGGCTTCGCGGGCTTGGCCGACGCTTTCGCGCAAGGCCCGCAAGCTTTGCCTGTCGATTTGACCGGTGCTGACCAGGTCGTGAATCCGCTCCAATGCCAGGCTCAAGGGCCCGGCGATCTCGGCGCCCAGCTGCTGGACAATCTCGGTCCATTGCACCGGGCTCGGCTCGCCCGCCACATCATTGGCGGCCGCGCTGGCAGATACAGGGTTGGAGGGCGGCGGATTGGACATGGGCATGCGTGTGAATTTTGCGGCGGCTATTGTTCTTTTGAAGGCTATTTTGGGCAAAACTCCCGCAACGGCCGCTACCGTCCATCCCTCGATCCGGGGGAGCGAGCGTTAAATACGCAGTTAGCTCTCTTTGTGAGCAATTTCACACGCTTTGCCCGGGGGCAGAATCACGCAGGGTCGCCTGGGCTCAGGTGATCACGCCGGCTTGCATCAAGGCATCAATGTCGGCATCGGCGTGCCCTGCCTCCCGCAAGAGCTCGCGCGTGTGCTGGCCCAGCAGCGGCGGCGCGTGGCGGTAGCAGACCGGCGTGAGGGACAGCTTGATCGGACTGGCCACCAGACGCAAGGCCGGACTGCTGGGGTGCGGCATGGCAATGGTCATCTCGCGGGCTTGGGCCTGAGGGTCGGCGAAGGCCTCGGCCAGATTGTTGATGGCGCCGCAGGGCACTTTGGCCGCTTCCAATGCCGCCAGCCAGGCGTCGCGCGGGCGGGTCTTGACGACTGCAGCAAGCATAGGTACCAATACGTCGCGGTGCCGCACCCGCTCGGCGTTGCTGGCAAAGCGCGAGTCTTGGGCCCAGGAGGGGAACCCGGCGATGGTGCAAAACTTGGCAAATTGCCCGTCGTTGCCGACCGCCAGGATCAAATGCCCGTCACTGGCCTCGAAGACTTGGTAGGGCACGATGTTTTGGTGCGCATTGCCCATGCGGGCTGGGGCATGGCCGGTGCAGAGGTAGTTGGCGCCCAGATTGGCCAGCATGGCCAGCTGGGTGTCCAGCAAGGCCATGTCGATGACTTGACCCTCGCCGCTTGCGTCACGGTGCCGCAGCGCGGCCAAGATGGCCACGGCGGCATACATACCGGTGAATAGATCGGCCACGGCGACGCCGACTTTTTGGGGGCCGCCGCCGGGCAAGTCGTCACGCTCACCGGTCACGCTCATCAGGCCGCCAATGCCCTGCACCGCGTAGTCGTAGCCGGCGCGATCTTTGTAGGGCCCGGTCTGCCCGAAGCCGGTAATTGAACAGACGATCAGGCCAGGGTTGGCCTTGCGCAGGCTGTGGGCATCGAGGCCGTAGCGGGCCAAGTCGCCGACCTTGAAGTTTTCAACCAGCACGTCGACGCCGGCGGCCAGCTCTCGAATCAAGCTTTGGCCGGCTGTGCTGGCGATGTCGATGGCGATCGACCGCTTGTTGCGATTGGCGCCGAGATAGTAGGCGGCCTCACTGGTGTCTTGCCCTTGCGCATCTTTTAGATACGGCGGGCCCCACGCGCGGGTGTCGTCGCCGCTGCCCGGGCGTTCGACCTTGATCACGTCGGCCCCAAGGTCAGCCAGGGTCTGGGTGCACCAGGGGCCGGCCAGCACGCGTGACAAATCGAGCACACGCACGCCGGCCAGCGACATGGCGTGGCCGGCGGCAAGTGGGGCGGAGGAGGGTGGGAGATCGGTGTTCTGCATGCGTTTGATTGTGCGGCAGCCTCCGATAATGCTCGCATGACTCCATCTGCCTTCTTCAAAAGCGGCGCGCCCTGGTGGCCTGCTCTGGCGCTGAGCCTTGCGGCCTGCTCGCCTCAACTGGACTGGCGCGTGGTGCGTCCGGCCGAAGCCGGCGTCAGCGCCTTGTTCCCTTGCAAGCCGACGGTCAATAGCCACCCGGCCACGGCCGCCGAGCCGGTGGCCATGGGCCTGGCCGAATGCAAGGCGGGCGGCTGGACGTTTTCCTTGGCCTGGGCCGACCTCGCCGACCCGGCCTTGGTCGGCCCCGCGCTGGCTCAGATGCCGCGCTCGCTGGCGCTCAAATTGAATGCGCCGCCGCAGGCGACACCGCTGCCCTTGCCGCTGGTGGTGCCGGGCATGACCGCTAATCCGGCCGCCCAGGTTCAGGTCCTAGTCGGCGACAAGCAGCGCGCGCGGGTGGCGGTGTTCACGCGCGGGCTGCGGGTGTATCAGCTGGTGCTGCTGGGCGCGCAAGACAACCCGGCGGCTTGGGATGCTTTCTTGGCGTCCGTGAAGCTGGAATCGTGACGCGTTTGACTGCGCTGATAATCCTGCCATGCCCGGCCTGCTCTTGATCGCTCACGCACCGCTCGCCTCTGCCTTGAAGGCGGTGGCGGAGCACACCTTCCCGAACTGCGCCGCCCAGCTGACCGTGTTGGACGTCAGCCCGGATATGTCGGTCGATGACGCCGAGCAAGCGGCGCGGGCGCTGCTGTTGAGAGCCGGCCACGCCGAAGCGCTGATCCTGACCGATGTCTTCGGCGCCACGCCTTGCAACGCCGCCCAGCGCTTGCAGAGTGCGGCGGTGCGGGTGGTCAGCGGTGTCAATGTGCCTATGCTGTGGCGCTCGCTTTGCTATATCGGCGAGCCGCTCGATGCCCTGGTAGAGCGAGCCCTGAAAGGCGGCGCGGCCGGCATCATGCTGAACGACATCCCGTGAACCCTTCTTTGGAACTTTGAGATTCAATGATCAAGTCGACGCTCACCATCAGCAATAAATTGGGCCTGCACGCCCGCGCTTCGGCCAAGCTGACCAAGCTGGCCGGCAGTTTTCAGTGCGAGGTGTTCATGAGCCGCAAGAGCCGGCGCGTCAATGCCAAGAGCATCATGGGCGTGATGATGCTGGCGGCCGGCATGGGCACCCAAGTTGAGCTGGAGACCGAGGGTGTCGACGAGCAGGCGGCGCAGGACGCCATCACTGCTTTGGTGAATGACAAGTTCGGCGAAGGCCAGTGAGGCTTTTCCGTTGATGCTTATTCGATGAAGTGACGTCGGTAGCGGGCCGGCAGTTCGGCCAGCCGCATCATCATCGGCAGATCGGCCATATTGAAGTCGGGGTCCCAGGCCGGCGCGCCGAGTATGCGGGCGCCGCAACGTAAATAGCCCTTGATCAGAGGCGGCGCTTCGACGCTGAGGTCGTGGCGCAAGTCGTCGACCGGCAACGGTAGCCGAGGGCGCACCTGCCATTCAATGCCGGCGAGATGGGTTTTTTCCAGCTGCTTCCAAAGGCTGGCGGCAAAGTGGCCGCCGTCACACATGCTGACGCTTGCGCAGCCAATCATGGTGTCCAGCTTGTTGCGCAGCATGAACTCCGCCAGGGCACCCCATAGCACCATGATGACGCCGCCGGAGCGGTAGGCCGGATCTATGCATGAACGGCCCAACTCGACCATGTTTGCCCGCAGGCTGCGCAAACGGGTCAGGTCGAACTCCGTTTCGCTGTAGAGCCCGCCGGCCCGCTTGGCTGCAGCAGGCGTCAAGACCCGGTAGGTGCCGACGACCTGACCCGGTTGGTCGTCGCGACTGACTTCGCGCACCAGCAGATGCTCACAGAAGGGGTCGAAGGTGTCGATATCGTGACCCGCCGGTGCGCCGGCCGGCAAGTTGAGGCGTGCGCCCATTTCCTCGGCGAAGACGCGGTAGCGGAGTTGCTGCGCCTCGCACACCTCTGCTTCTGTTTTGGCCCAGGTGGCGATCAAGCGATTTGGAGTCGCTTCCTTGGCGCCCATCGGTGCTGGCGGGCGCTCAAGCCTGGCAGGGCGGTGGTCAGCGTAAGGCAAAGTGGACAGCGGGAGATCCCTCATGAGCGGCCTCGTCTAGGTCGTTGGTTGGCAGGCGGATGCTCGGTGCTTGGGGTGACGCTGCCATGACGCGTGAGTGACGATTCGATGACGCCGAATGCCAATGCCGGCGGCTGCTAAAGTCGGTGCATGAGCTTTCAGGTGTTTGGCATTCCGGTCTCGCGCGGCGTGGCCATTGGCCGTGCTGTATTGGTGGCCTCCAGCCGCGTTGACGTGGCGCACTATTTCGTCGGCCCCGAACAGGTCGAGGCCGAGATCCAGCGCGCGTTCCGGGCTCGGGATGAGGTGGCACGCGAATTTGAGTCACTCAAGCAGGACCTGCGCGGAGATACGCCACAGGAGCTGGCAGCGCTGCTGGACGTGCACTTGATGCTGCTCCACGATGAGGCACTCATCGGGGCCGCTATGCAGTGGATCGTGGATCGCCACTACAACGCTGAATGGGCGCTATCGGCCCAGTTGGAGGTGTTAGCGCGTCAGTTTGATGAGATGGAAGACGACTATCTGCGGGAGCGCAAGGCTGACCTGGAGCAGGTGGTTGAGCGGGTGTTGAGCGCCTTGGCGCGCGAGCAGGGCTTGGTGCCGGTAGATGCGGCAAGCGTCGTTCAGCGCGACTTTGCCGGAGAGGACCCCTTGCTGCTGGTGGCCGCGGATATTGCCCCGGCCGACATGATGCAGTTCAAACGCAGTGTCTTTCACGGTTTCATCACCGATATTGGCGGCAAGACCTCGCATACGGCGATCGTGGCGCGGAGCATGGATATTCCAGCGGTCGTGGGTACGCGCGAAGCTTCTCGGCTGATTCGACAAGACGACTGGATCATCATTGACGGCGACGCGGGCACCGTCATCGTGAATCCTTCGCCCATCATGTTGGAGGAGTACCGTTTCAGGCAACGCCAGAGCGAACTCGAACGCGCTCGGTTGGCAAGATTGCGCCACACACCGGCAGTGACGCTGGACGGTGAGCGGATTGAGCTGCACGCAAATATAGAACTGCCGTTTGACGCTCAGGGTGCCATTGAGGCGGGCGCGACGGGAGTCGGCCTTTTCCGCAGTGAGTTCCTTTTCATGAATCGGAACGGCGAATTGCCGGGCGAGGATGAGCAGTTTGCTGCCTATCGGGCAGCGGTCGAGGCGATGCGCGGGATGCCGGTGACGATTCGCACTGTTGACGTGGGCGCGGACAAACCGCTGGACCGCATGAGTGCTAGCGAGCTGCGACATGAGCATGTGCTGAACCCGGCCATGGGCCTGCGGGCGATTCGTTGGAGCCTGGCCGAGCCCAGTATGTTCCGTCAGCAATTGCGGGCCATTTACCGAGCCAGTGCTTTCGGAAAAGTCAGGTTGCTGATTCCTATGGTGGCCCATCTGCACGAAGTGCGTCAGATACTGGAGGCGGTCAAGAAGGTTCAGCAGCAGCTCAGTGATGCGGGGCACGCCTACGGCCATGTCGAATTGGGCGTGATGATTGAGATCCCAGCGGCGGCTGTCATGCTGCCCTTGTTGCTCCGGCATGTGGATTTTGTGTCTATCGGCACCAACGATTTGATTCAATACACATTGGCGATCGACCGTGCTGACGAGGCAGTTGCCCATCTTTATGACCCATGGCACCCGGCTGTTCTTCAGCTGCTGGCCAGCTCGATCGGGCACGCTCGTGCGGCAGGCAAGTCTGTCAGCGTATGTGGCGAGATGGCAGGAGATCCTGTTTTCACCGACTTGTTGTTGGCAATGGGCTTGCGCAGCTTCTCAATGCACCCGTCTCAAATCCCCTCGGTCAAGCAACGCGTACTCAGGGCTGATGCCGCAAGATTGGCTACCTATATGCCCGACATCATGGGGAGTGAGGACCCCAGGCAAGAAGCGGAGCTGGCATTCGCACGGCATAAGCCTGCAAAGGCCGCGCAATAGCCCCCGTCGCTGACTCAGAGGCGGGGAAGCGAGCGTGCTGTTGCCAAGGCGCCGGTGGCCTAGGACACGCGTTTGATTCAAACGCCCTCGAAAGTTTCTGGCCAAGGCCGTCTTCTATGCTACAGTCGTGGGCTTCGCTGCTGATGTTCAATGTTTGCAGCGAGAAGTGGAAGTGGCA
>JADMJQ010000269.1:0-5508 GCA_018780415.1 Roseateles sp.
GGCGTCGATGCGCTGGCCATCGCCATCGGCACCAGCCACGGCGCCTACAAGTTCAGCCGCGCGCCGACCGGGGAGACCTTGGACGTTTCGCGCATTGCCGAGATCCATGCCGCCGTGCCCAACACGCATCTGGTGATGCATGGTTCGTCCAGCGTGCCGCAGGAGTGGCTGGCCATCATCCGGCAATATGGTGGCGAGATCCGCGAGACCTTCGGCGTGCCGGTGGAGGAGATACAGCGCGGGATTCAAAGCGGCGTGCGCAAAATCAATATCGACACCGATATTCGCCTGGTGATGTTCGGCGCGATGCGCCGACTGATGCGTGAGCAGCCGGCTGAGTTTGACCCGCGCAAGGCTTTTGCGGCCGCGCGTCTGGCCGCCAAGGCGCTGTGCCTGGATCGCTTCGAGGCCTTCGGCTGCGCAGGCCGGGCGGCGCATATCAGGCCGCTGCCGCTGGAGGCGATGCTGCCTCGCTACCGCTGAGGTGTTGGTCAGCGACGGTACCGGGTAGTTGCCCCAGGATAGCTTCACATCCAACTGAAATATCATTCAGTGCGAATAAATGGATTAATGAGTGCGTAAAACCCGCTTGGATTTGGAGAAGAACTAGATGTTGAAGACAGTTGTGAAGCTGGCCACCCTGGCCGCTCTAGGCATCAGCCTGCCCGCGCAGGCAAACTTGGTGCTGGCCCAAAAGAATGCCTGTATGGCCTGCCATTCGGTTGATAAGAAGCTGGTCGGCCCGGCCTATGCCGAAGTCGCCAAGAAATATGCCGGTCAAGCCGACGCCGTTGCCAAGTTGAGCGACAGCATCAAGAAGGGTGGCTCCGGTAAATGGGGTCCGGTGCCTATGCCGGCTCAGGCGGCGCTCAGCGAGGCCGACGCCAACACGCTGGCTGCGTGGGTTTTGGCAGGTGCCAAGTCGCCTTGACCGCAGTAGCATGGCCGGACGGAGCCGGTTCGGCTGTCTATTGGAGTCGCTATGAGTGATTGCTTTCGATCGCGGTTCTTCGCCAGCGTGCTGGCTGTGATGCTGACTGCGCCGGTCTTGGCCCAAGAGGGGGCCGCGATCTTCAAGGACGCCGACTTGAAGCTGGGCCAGGGTTTGATCAAAGAGCATCGCTGTGCCGAATGCCATGCGCGCAAATTCGGTGGCGACGGCTCGGGCGTTTACAGGCCGCTGGAGCGAGTCAATACCGCCGGCGCCTTGCGCGGCATGGTCGAGCAATGCAATACCGAGCTGAATTTTGGCTTGTTCCCCGAGGAAGTCACCGCAGTGGCGGCGGTGCTGAACCAACAGCACTACAAGTTCAAATGAGGAGATGGCCCTAAACCGGCGCAGCCGGGGTGCTATATCGTTGCTTGCGAATACAATGAAACCCTGCCACCACCATAGGGAATCATGGACGCTCGCGCAACGCAAGACAAAGTTTTTGAATCGGTCGCCGAACTGTTTTCACTGCTGTCAACACCGATCCGTTTGAAGATCATCAGCGCGGTCTGCCATGGCGAGAAGAATGTCTCCGAGCTGTTGAGCGAGATCGACACCACGCAGCCGAATATGTCGCAGCATTTGTCTACCTTGTATCGCAGCGGGGTGCTGTCCAAGCGCCGTGAGGGCACGCAAATCTATTACCAGTTGCAGAGCGAGCGGGTTGCGGCACTTTGCCGGGCCGTCTGCACGCAGGTGGAGATGGAGATGAACCCCAGTGCGGAGATCGAGACCAAAGAACGTTTGATGCCGGCTGGGGTTCGCTGAACTCCTGACAAAGGGCCGAAGTCAGCCGGCTGTCGATTTTTTCAGCCCTTGCGGGTCGGGCAGTACTGGTTTTTCGGCTCATCACCGCGTAGGTATTGCGCCTCTTGCTCCTCGTTGGCGGGCTGGATTGCCACCAACTGGGCTCGGTCGGCATAGAGTTCGCGCAACTCTTCGTTGAGGGAGGCGGCAATGGCGCTCGCATCAAGCGAGCGCTCAAAGGCTTTGAACCAGCGCCGCGCACGACCTAGGTAGCGAAAGTCGATCACCCAAAGCGTCGATGATTTGAAAAACTCGGCCATCGCGCTTCAGCTCAATCAGGCCGCCTCATCCATCATGACGCGGATCTGCGCCTCCACCTCGGCCGCAATGCCGGCCAGCTCCGGGTCAACCGAGAGCGCCGTTAGCATTTTCACCGGCTCAATCATGCCCAGCTTGGTGCGGCCCGCCTCGGTGTAAACAGAGATGCGGCAGGGTAGGGCCATATTGAGCCGCATATCGATGGCCATCACCCGCGCCGCTTGGCCCGGATTACAGACCTCAAAGACCTTGCACTCATTCTCGAAGGCCAGCCCCTTGCTACGCAGCGTGGCGCCGAGGTTGTGCACATGCAGCACGCCGAACTGCTGACGTTTGACCGCCGCTTCCAGATCGGCACTGGCTTGTTCGAATGATTTGTCGCTCTCGATGATGTAGTACATAAGGCTCCTTGTTGCGAGGGTGGTCAGGTGTGGGGAGAGATGAACTGCAGCGCCTGCATGCTGCGCCCACCCGCCGCGCAGGCCAGGATCAGATCAGCGTTACGCGGCAACTCAGTATGGCGCTGTTGCAACTCGCTCAAAGGCAGATGGATCACATTGGGCAAGTCAAAGCCGGCGCGCGCCACCTCATGCGCCTCGCGCACATCGATCAACCAGCAGCCCGGCAGGGCCAGAGAATGCTGGGCAGACAGCGGGTCCAATTGAAGCTGACTTGGGTTCATGGTTAGGTACTCCTTGCTGGGTTGAAGGGGAAGGCGGCGCGTTCGCGTGCCAGGCATTCGGCCTGATCGGCGAGCCGGCCGCAGACAAGTTCACACAGCTCATAGACGGCGGGGTCGGCAATGCGGTAGTAGGCGCTGGTGCCGCGACTTTCCCGCGTCACCAGACCGCGCTGCTGCAACAGGCTCAAGTGTCGGGAGACATTGGCGGCCGAGCAGGCACAAAGCTCGGCCAAGTCGCCGACCTTGCAGGGCTGGTGGCGCAGCAGATTGAGGATCTGCAGGCGCGTCGGCTCCGCCAGCGCTTGAAAGTAGCTCGCCACCTGCTGCAGTGCCGCGTCGCTTAGCGCTTCGAAGTTGGCGACAGCTTGTTCGCTGGTTTCAGCGATGTCAGCGGCCGGGATGGTGGGCTGGGCAGGTTTCTTCATTGATGCGTTGCCGATGTTTGACTATTTGCGTGAATGCGTAAATAATACGATAACGATATACAAATGTCCAGCTCTCACCAGCGACCACCGCCATGCAGACAAATATGACATCTACCGCCTCCTTGATGAAGCCGGCCTTGCCCCGTGGCGTTGCCACTGCGGCCTCATTGCTTGTTCTATTGGCGCTCTTGGCCCAGCCAATTGCCGCGCGAGCCGACACGCAGCCCAAGCCAACACCGGCCTTGAAGACCCTGCTGGTGCAGGCCGGTGCTGCGGGCCAGCGGCTGAGCTTTGACGGTCAGGTCGAGGCTTTGCGCCAGACCGTCTTGGCAGCGCAGGTCGCTGGTGCCGTCGTGCAGCTCGACGTCAAGGCAGGTGACCGGGTCAAGGCTGGTCAGGTATTGATGCGCATTGATGCCCGAGCGGCCGAGCAGGCGACGGCGGTCAGCGAGGCACAAGCGCAGTCGGCTCGGGCGGCCTTGCAACTGGCCAGCCAGGAGCTGGAGCGTCAGCAGCGTCTATTCAAGCAGAACTACATCAGCCAGGCCGCCTTGGATCAGGCCGAAGCGCAGTTCAAGGCCGGCCAGGCACAAGCCAATGCGCAGTTGGCACAAGTCGCTGTGGCACGCACGCAGAGCGGTTTGAGCATTGTGCGCAGCCCCTATGACGGTGTGATCGCCGATTTGCCGGTGACGCTGGGCGATATGGCCATGCCGGGCCGCCCGTTGGCGACCGTCTACGACCCAGCTGCCTTGCGGGTGACGGCCCATTTGCCGCAAAGCGTGGCCAGCAGCCTCAGCATGGCTGAGGGCACGCGCGACGTTCGAATCGAAATTCCCGCCCTGGGCGAGGCTGGTGCCGCCATCACCGCCTTGCGCGTGCAACTGCTGCCCACCGCCGACGCAGTCTCTCAAACCATGCAGCTGCGCTTGGACCTGCCGGCCAAGCCGGCCGGCGTCGTGCCCGGCATGTTTGCCCGCGTCAGCCTGCCTGCCGCGCCAGCCGCAGGTGCGAGCGGCGTGTCAGCCGCGAACATATTGGTGCCGCGCACAGCCTTGGTGAGGCGCGCCGAGCTGGACGGGCTCTACGTCATTGCCGCCAGCGGCAAGCCGCTCTTGCGCCAGATTCGCCTGGGTGCGGTCAGAGGTGATCAGGTCGAGGTGCTGAGCGGCTTGAGTGCCGGCGAGCGCATCGCCTTGGAGCCGCAGGTCGCGGCGCAAGTCCGCTGAGCGGGAGCAGGCTATGACGACATCCAACTCCTTGAGTGTTTCGGGGCGCATTGCGGCCTTCTTCCTGAGCGCGCAAATCACGCCTTTGCTGGCCTTGCTGGCTCTGTTGCTGGGCATCTTTGCCGTCCTGGTGACGCCGCGCGAGGAAGAGCCGCAGATCAATGTGACCATGGCCAATGTGCTGATCCCCTTTCCGGGCGCCAGCGCCCGCGATGTGGAGCAGATGGTCGCCACGCCGGCCGAGCAGGTCTTGAGCCAGATCGCGGGCATCGAGCATGTGATGTCGGCCTCCAGCCCTGGGATGGCGGTGTTGACGGTGCAGTTCAAGGTCGGCGTTAGCCGCACCGAGGCCTTGGTGCGCTTGCATGACACCGTTCAGTCCAATGCGGACTGGTTGCCGCAGCGCCTGGGTGTGCTGCCGCCCATCATCAAGCCCAAGGGCATTGACGATGTACCCATCGTCACCTTGACGCTGTTCAGCAAGCAAGCGGACATCGGCGCTTTCGAGCTGGAGCGAGTCGCTCACAGCATGGAGATTGAACTCAAGCGTGTGCCCGGCACACGCGAGGTGACGACCATTGGCGGCCCCGGCCGCGGGGTGCGGATCGATATCGACCCGGCCCGCCTGGCGAGTTCAGGCGTCACCGTGGCGGAACTGCAGCAGACCTTGCAATCGGCTAATCTGGGTCTGCCACTGGGTGAACTGCTGCAAGGCAATCGTGCGGTGACGCTGGAAGCCGGGCCGTTCTTGAGCAGCGCGCGCGATGTGGCCGAGCTGATCGTCGGCGTACATGCCGGCAAACCTGTGTTCCTGCGCGATGTCGCCGAGGTCCACGACGGCGCGCTGCGACCACGTCACTATGTCTGGCATGGCGAGAAGGGCCAAGACTACCCGGCCGTCACGCTGGCCATCACCAAGAAGGCAGGCGAGAACGCCATCGACGTGGCCAATGCGGTGATGGCTCGCGTGGAAACCTTGCGCAATACCGTGATCCCGGCCGAAGTGGAGGTCAGCGAGACCCGCAACTACGGCGCGTCAGCAAATGACAAGGCCGCCAAGCTGATCCAGAAGCTGATGTTTGCCACCGCCTCGGTGGTGGCCCTGGTCTTCATCGC
>JADMJQ010000269.1:5518-11273 GCA_018780415.1 Roseateles sp.
GGTGCCGCTGTTCGCGTCCTGGGCCTGGGGCTTCACCCTGAACCGGGTGTCGCTGTTCGCCTTGATTTTCTCGATCGGTATCTTGGTTGATGACGCGATCGTGGTGGTCGAGAACATCCATAGGCATCAGCAGCTATTCCCCGGCAAGACTTTGCGCGAACTGATTCCCGGCGCCGTGGACGAGGTCGGCGGGCCGACCATCCTGGCCACGCTGACCGTCATCGCCGCGCTCCTGCCTATGGCTTTTGTGTCCGGTCTGATGGGCCCGTATATGAGTCCCATTCCCATCAATGCCAGCATGGGCATGCTGCTGTCGCTGGCGATTGCTTTTGTGGATGAACGCCATTCCGTTTGATGCCACCGCCAACGCACAAGTTGACCCGCATGCGCTGCACGGCCTGTCGGCCAAGCTGGCACCGCTGTTCGAGCGCGTGTTCAAGCCGCTGCTGGACCCGCAGCGCGGTGGCCGCAATCGCGGCTTGCTGGGCGCTGGCATTGCCGTGCTGATCGCCATCTCGCTGGCCTTGCCGGCGACCGGCCTGGTGCTGCTGAAGATGCTGCCTTCCGACAACAAGAGCGAGTTCCAGTTGGTGCTGGACATGCCGGCCGGCGCGCCGCTGGAGCAGACCGCCGCCGTGCTGCGTGAGCTGGGTGCCTACCTGGCCACCGTGCCCGAAGTGACCCACTATCAGGCCTATGCCGGCGGCGCCGCGCCGATCAACTTCAATGGCCTGGTGCGCCAGTACTATCTGCGCGCGCAGCCCGAGCAGGGCGATATACAGGTCAATCTGGTCGACAAGCATCATCGCAGCGAGAAGAGCCATGCCATCGCTACCCGCCTGCGTCCCGAACTGCAGCAGATTGCCAAGCGCTTCAACGCCAATCTGAAGGTCGTCGAGGTGCCGCCCGGGCCGCCGGTGTTGGCGCCCATCGTGGCCGAGATTTACGGACCGGAAGCGCAAGGGCGGGCGGCGGTTGCCAAGCAGGTACGCGCCTTGTTCGAAGCCACGCCCGGCGTGGTTGATGTCGATGACTCGGGTGCTAGCGCCGCGCCGCGCAAGCTGTTATTGGTGGACAGGCGCAAGGCCGCGCTCTTGGGCGTGTCCCAACAAGCGATTGTCAGCACCCTGCACACGGCGCAGGCCGGCGAGGACGTTACTTATTTGCATGACGGTAGCAAATACCCGGCGGCCACCCGCCTGCAACTGGCGCCTGAAAAACAGGGCGATCTGAATGCCTTGCTGGCACTGACCGTGCGCGCCGCTGGAGGTCAGCTGGTGCCGATCCGTGAGCTGGTGACGATCAGCGACGGCTTGCGCGAGCAGACCGTTTATCACAAGGATCTGGCACCGGTGCACTTCGTCGTGGCCGAGATGGCGGGCAAGGTGGACAGCCCGCTGTACGGCATGTTCGCGATGCGGGGCAAGCTGGCCGACATCAAAACGCCCGACGGCCAAGGCCTGAGCGAGTATTTCATCCGCCAGCCGCTCGACGCTTTCCGTGGTTACGCGCTCAAATGGGACGGCGAATGGCAGATCACTTATGAGACCTTCCGCGATATGGGCCTGGCCTATGCGGTAGGCCTGGTGCTGATCTATTTGCTGGTGGTGGCGCAGTTCGGCTCCTACCTGACCCCGCTGATCATCATGGCACCGATTCCGCTCACCATCATCGGCGTGATGCCGGGTCACGCGCTGCTGGGCGCGCAATACACGGCCACCTCGATGATTGGCATGATCGCGTTGGCCGGCATCATCGTGCGCAACTCGATTTTGTTGGTGGACTTCATCAATCTGCAGGTGCGCACGGGCATGCCGTTTGAGCGCGCCATCGTCAGCTCGGCGGTGACGCGCGCGCAACCCATCATCCTGACCGGCCTGGCGGCCATGATGGGGGCCTTCTTCATCCTCGATGACCCGATCTTCAATGGTCTGGCGATCTCGCTGATCTTCGGTATCGCGGTCTCGACCCTGCTGACCTTGATCGTTATCCCGACGCTCTATTACATGGCTTACCGCAAGCGCCTGCATTTGCTGACGGGGCCAGCTCTGATGGGGAGTCAAGCATGAGCCGCACCATGATCAAGCCGCGTCTGTGGTTGGCGACGCTGGCTTTTGGGCTAGGCACAGCGGCCGCGGCCCAGGCCGCCGAGCTGATGGATGTCTGGCAGAGCGCACAGACCAGCGACCGTGAGTACGCGGTCGCCCGCGCCAGTCACGCTGCATCCCAGACGCAGCGCGAGCAAGCGAAATCCTTGTGGCGCCCCAGCGTGGGTTTGAGCGCCAGCGCCGGTTTGGCCACGGCGGCGCAAAGCATGCACGGAGCGCAGTTCAGCGCCCCCGGGCTGGGTCAGCAAACCGGGGTTGATTTCAACACCTCGGTCAGGCAGGGCACGGCCGGCAATGTCGCGCTGCAGGCCAGCCAGCCGCTCTACCACCCGGAACGCAGTGCGCAGGCCCAGCAGCTCAATCTGGCCGCAGATATGGCCGACCTGGAACTGCTGGCCGCTCAGCAGGGCTTGGGTCTGCGCATGGCCGAGCGCTATTTCGATCTCGCCTTGGCTCAGGAGCAATTGCGCTTGGTGGAGCAGCAGCAGCTGGCCGTGGCGGCCGCGCATGAAGAAGCCGTGGCGCGGTTTCAAAACGGCTCAAGCCCGGTGACCGACAGCCATGAGACCGCGGCGCGCTTGGCCGGCATTCGCGCTCAAACCTTGGCGGCACGCAGCGAGGTGCAGCTCAAACAGCGGCGCTTGGCCGACAGCAGCGGGCTGCCGCAGCAGGGCCTTGAGGCCCGCTTGCCGCTTAGAAAATTGGCTAGTACTGAAACCGACCTAACGGGGTTGGAACCCATGTTGGCGCAGGCGCTGCAGAGCAACCCGGGCCTGCGCATGCGCTTGCTCGGCGTCGAGCTGGCCCGGCTTGATGCGAGCAAGCACAAGCTCTCGGCCAGCCCGCGCTTGGAGCTGGTGGCGCAGGTGATGCGTGACAGGCTCAGCGGCAACGGCGACTTCGGCTCGGCCAGCAACTCTGCCAATAGGCAGATGCTGGGCCTGCAGTTTTCCATGCCGCTGTATTCGGGCGGCTACCGTGAGGCCAAAGAGGTCGAGGCGCTCAGGCTGTTGGAGCGAGCGCAGCTGGAGTCCGAGCTGAGTCGCGAGCAGGTGGAGCAGCAAGTGCGTGCCAGTTGGCTGGGTCTGCAAGTCGGTGCCGAGCGCGTCAACGCCTTGCAGGAGAGCTTGAAAGCCAGTGAGGCCCGCCTTGCCGCGACCCGGCTTGGCCGCGAGGTCGGACACCGCACGACCCAGGAATTACTCAATGCGGGCAACGACAGCTTGGCTGCAGCCGTGGCCTTGGCGCAGGCTCATGTGGCCTTGCTGATGGACCGCCTGCGCCTGGCCGCCTTGAGCGGCAATCTGGACGAAGCCGCGATGGCCGGCATCAATGCCGCACTCAGATAAATCACCCTCAACCTTTTTTCAAACGGAGCATTTCATGAACACTTGGCAAATCGTCCGCGTCGTCGCCGGCATCTTCATTCTTTTGTCCTTGGCCTTGGGCAGCCCCGCCAGCCCCATCTTCCATTCGAGCTGGTGGCTGGCCTTCACCGCCTTTGTTGGCGTCAATCTTTTGCAAAGCGGCTTTACCCGCTGGTGTCTGATGGAAAGCATGCTGGCCAAGCTGGGCGTGCGTCGCAGCGCCTGATGTTTTGCCAACAACTTTGACGCCAACACTCTTTCTCTAAGGACATCGCCATGGCAGAAGGCATCATCACCGTCACCCTGCGCCAACAGCAGGACTACCAATTCAATGTCGAGTTTGGGGCCGAAGTTCCGGCGCTGATGTGCGACGAGCCGGCGCCGCTGGGCAAAGGGCAGGGCCCTTCGCCGGTGCAAATGCTGGCCGCAGCGGTGGGTAACTGCCTGTCGGATTCGTTGTTGTTTGCGCTGCGCAAGTTCAAGCAGTCCCCCGAGCCGCTGAGTTGCCAAGTCAGCGCCGAGGTGGGGCGCAATGCCGAGGGGCGGATGAGGGTGCTGCGCATGCGTGCCGAGCTGAGATTGGGCGTGCCGGGTGCGCAATTGCAACATCTTGACCGGGTGCTTGATCAGTTCGAGACCTACTGCACCGTTACCCAAAGTGTGGGCCAAGGCATCGCCATTGAGACTCAAGTTTGGGACTCGGCCGGCCTGCGCCTGAAATAGTGTGCGAGCTCAAGGGCAGCGCTTCAGAACACGCAATAGGAATTCAAGGCATTTGTGATGAAGCTTCCCAAATCTCTCCCGCAGCGCCTTGGCTTTGCCTTGCTGTTGCTGCTGCTGTTGAGCGGCTTGGTCTTCCTGTTCAGCCGGGTCGGCCCCCTGGCACCGACGCGAGTGAGCTGGGTCAAGGTGGAGCCCGGTAGCTTTAGCCCGGCCTTGTTCGGCATTGGGCTGGTTGAGGCCAGACGCAGCTATGCGGTCGGGCCAACGGTGGCGGGCCGGGTTCTCAGGCTGTCGGTCGATGTGGGCGAGACGGTCAAGGCCGGTCAGTTGCTGGCCGAGATGGACCCGGTCGATCTGGAGCAGCGCCTGACTGCGCTGGATGCCAGCAGCGCTCGTGCTGCCAGCCTGATTGCCAGCGCGCAGGCTCAGCTGACGGACAGTCGCGCCAGGCAGCAGTTGGCGTCTGTCAATGCGCAGCGTTATGTCGACCTCGGAGCTCAGAATTTCATCAGTGCTGGCGCTGTCGAGGCCAAGCTTCAGGAGCAGACCTCCTCCGACGCTGGGCGGGCTGGTGCTGAAGCCAATCTGACGGCGGCGCGCCATGAACTGCAGCGCCTGCAGGCGGAGCGCGCTGGCTTGAGCGAGCAACGCGCCAGACTGCGTCTGCTGGCACCCAGTGCCGGCTTGGTGATAGCTCGGGAGGCCGAAGCCGGCTCCACGGTCCTCGTGGGTCAGTCGGTGCTGCGCCTGATTGATCCGGACTCGTTGTGGATCAAGCTGCGGCTGGATCAGGCCGGCTCCTCAGCCTTGGTGGCGGGCTTGCCGGCCCAGATCGTTTTGCGCTCTAACGCCGCCCAAACGCTGGCCGGCCGGGTTGCGCGAGTCGAGTCCGTCAGTGACAGCGTCACCGAGGAGCGGCTCGCCTTGGTCGCTTTCGACCGCCTGCCGCCTGGCTTGACGATAGGAGAGTTGGCCGAGGTCAGCCTGCAGTTGCCCGCCACGGCTGCGGCGCTGTTGCTGCCCAATGCCAGCTTTCACCGGCGCGGCGACCAGCTTGGCGTGTGGCGTGTTGATGCCGCGGGCCTGAGTTTTGTGCCGGTGCGCATGGGTTTAGGCAGCCTGGACGGTCGGGTTCAGGTTCTGCCGATGGCGGGCCAGCCAGTGCTCAAACAGGGCGACAAGGTGGTGACTTTCAGTGAAACGGAGCTGCGCCCTGACAGCCGCATCAAGGTGGTGGACACGCTGCTCAAGGGCGGCACGTGATCAGCCTGGCCGGCCGCGACATCTTGCATGCCTGGGGCCGGTTCTTGCTGACCGGACTGGGTCTGGGGCTGTTGATAGGCGTCACGCTGACGATGGCCGGCGTCTACCGCGGAATGGTCGATGACGCCCGCGCTTTGCTGGGCAATAGTGGGGCCGATCTTTGGGTGGTGCAGCAAAACACGCAAGGCCCCTACGCCGAATCGTCCAGCCTGCAGGGCGATGTGGTCCACGTGCTGCGTGGCCTGCCCGCCGTGGCGCGGGCTGCCCGAGTCAGCTACCTGACCAAGCAGGTTC
>JADMJQ010000269.1:11283-20324 GCA_018780415.1 Roseateles sp.
ACGGATACGCGAGCGATGGTGGTCGGCTTCGAGCGCGAACCCGCTGGCCTGCCGGGTGCGCCCAAGTATTTGATCGCTGGGCGACACATCACCCGCAACCATTACGAGGCGGTGGTCGATGAGCGTACCGGTTTCAAGCTCGGTGAAAGCCTGCGCATTCGCCGCCATGACTACCAAGTGGTGGGGCTGACCCGGCGCATGGTCTCCTCGGGGGGCGACCCGATGGTCTTCATCCCCTTGCCTGACGCTCAGCAGGCACAGTTTCTGAAGGACAACGACGCCATCTTGAATGAGCGCGCGCGGCTGGCCGCCAATCCGAGCCTGAACCGGCCCGGTGTGCCGGGTTTGCTGGAGGCTGTGCAGGCCAGCCAGGCCAACAATCACAACGTCAACGCGGTGCTGGTGCAGTTGCAGGCCGGCAGCTCTGCGGATGAAGTGGCGGCGCGGATTCGGCGTTGGCAGCGGCTGGAGGCTTACAGCTACGCCCAGATGGAGGAAATCTTGGTCGCCAAGCTGATCGCCACCTCGGCCAAGCAAATTGGCATGTTCCTGGCCATCCTGGCCGTGGTCAGCGCGGCGGTGGTGGCCTTCATCATCTACACGATGACGCTGGGCAAGATCCGCGAGATTGCGGTGCTCAAACTGATCGGTACGCGCGACCGCACAATCGCCGCAATGATTTTGCAGCAGGCCCTGGGTTTGGGCCTTATCGGCTTCATCGTCGGCAAACTGGCGGCCAGCCTGTGGGCGCCGGTGTTCCCGAAATACGTGCTGCTGGAATCGGGCGACGCGGTGCGCGGCCTGCTGGCGACGCTGTTGATCTGTGCATTGGCCAGCCTGCTTGCCATTCGGGTGGCGCTGAAGGTTGATCCGGCCGCAGCGATTGGAGGCTGAGTTGAGTGAAATCGGCATCCAAATCGAGCACCTGAGCAAACGCTATGGCGCGGGAGACGCCGCCGTCGATGCCTTGAAGGACGTCAATATGCGGGTGGCCGTGGGCGAGGTGGTGGGCTTGATCGGCCCTTCGGGCTCGGGCAAGAGCACCTTGCTCAAATGCCTGGGCGCAGTGATCGCACCGACCAGCGGCCGCATGACGCTGGGCGGGAAAGTTATTTTCGACCAGGGCTGGAAGGTCCGCGATCTACGCGCCTTGCGGCGCGACAACATCGGTTTCGTGTTTCAAGCTCCCTATCTGATTCCTTTTCTCAACGTCACCGACAACGTGGCGCTATTGCCGATGCTGGCGGGCCAGCCGAATGGCTTGGCACGAGCGCGTGCGCTTGAGCTGCTGAAGGCACTGGACGTGGGCCACCGGGCGAACGCCCAGCCCTCCGAGCTCTCTGGCGGCGAGCAGCAGCGGGTGTCGATTGCTCGCGCCTTGGCAAATCGGCCGCCGGTGATTCTGGCCGATGAGCCGACCGCGCCGCTGGACAGCGAACGCGCGTTGAGCGTCATGCGCATGCTCAAGCAAATGGCTGAGCAGTACCGCGCAGCCGTCATCGTCGTCACGCATGACGAGAAGATCATCCCCAGCTTCAAGCGGATTTATCAAATCCGCGACGGTCGCACCGAAGAAGAGGTCGGTGAGGGGCGGTCCTTGGACTGAGCTTGTGCATGTCAGCTTGAAATGAGCTGGCCTCGGCGGGCGACCAGAATCTGGCCGCTCGCCATTGGCAGCCAGTCTTCATCGGTCAGCGGCACGCTGGCGAACAGCACCACGTCCTGAGCGATGCCAGGCGCGGCAGACGCGCGCAGACCGGCAGTTTGCAATAGACCACCCTGTTCGCAATGCCGACTCAGCCGCCACAGACCCGGCGGGCTCACGCTGCCGTCTTTCTGATGGCGCCGGTCCGCATGTGCGAACAAGGCATCGCCATCGCTGTAAATGAAATTGGCGGGGCCGAGACGACGCACCTCGGCCGCAAAGCAATCGATCAGCTTCACGCGCGCAGCCAGGGTTGGCGCTTGGTCGGTCACCCAAAGCGCTTGCAAACGTTCAAGCAGCGCACAAAAGGCCTGCTCGGAGTCGGTCTCGCCGGCGGGGCGCATTGCGTTGGGCATGAGGTTCGGCTGGGCCTCGATGCCGGGGAGATCGCCGTTATGTGCAAAGCTGTGCCAGCGCGTGCCAAGAACCCGCGCGAAGGGTTGGCTGTTGCGCTCGGCAACGCCACCGCGCGTCGCTCGGCGCACATGGCTGATGGCGAGCGTGGTCAAGAAAGCCTGCCCTTGAAGTTCCAGCAAGCTCGCGCTGCTGGCGGCCGGGCCTGCCTCCTTGACCAGGCGCAACTGTTTGCTGTCAAGACTCTCGTACCAGGCGATGCCCCAACCATCTTTGTGAGGGGCGATCAGACCGCCATGCCGGGAAAACTCCGCCAGCGACATCTGAATCGTGCTGGGGTTCTTGGTAGAGATGGCAAACAATTCACACATCGATCAGCCACTCTAAACTTCAAATTTCATTGGCGCTGCAAGTCTTGCAGCTTGCTGGCCAAGGCGGCGGCGTTGAGTACGCCCATATGGGCGCTATGAAGGCGACCATCGGATGAGTAGAACAAGGTGCTGGGCAAGCCCCGGGAGCCGAGCGCTGGCCCTAGGTTGGAAGGTCCGTCCAGATAGACGTTGGCAAGCTGCAATTTCTGAGCATCCAGATAGGCCTGCACCGCTGCCGCCGATTCGCCTTGGTTGACGAAGATGAAGTCGACGTCTTGCTCGCGTTGCTGTGCCGCTTGCAGCATCGGCATTTCGGCGCGGCAGGGGCCGCACCAACTGGCCCAGAGATTGAGCACGACAGGGCGTCCTTGCTCCTGAGCGCTGCGCATCACCTGCTCAATGTTCGTCGACTTGCCGCTATTCAGAGCAAGCAAATCAATAGCCGGCATCGCCCGCGCCTGAGGCAGCGCAGTCAGCCAACTGCCCAGCTGCCAGAAGCCGGCGCCAATCAACGTGGCCGTTAGTAGCGTCCGCCGCAAGGCTGGCGTCTTGCGGCTGCGCCAGAGCAAATAAGCGGCACCACCCAGAGCACCGGCGCCGGCATGCCAGCCACCATCGCGTACGTCAAGCAAGGCCCAGGGGGTCGCCAGATAGGCTTCGGCATGCAGCGCGACAAAAGCAATACGGGCGGCCAAGAGGCCTGGCGCCAAAGCGCCCCAGATGGCACCTGTGGCCTCGGTGGCCAGGGCTGACGGGGGCTCGCCGGAAGTCTTGACTGTGAGCCAATGCTTGACCAAGTAGTTGGCCAAGCTAGAGGCCAGCCCAGTCGCCAACAGCAACAACAGGGGCGCGACCGGCAGTGACAATGGCCCGACGCTTACGGCAAGCATGCTGATCGTGCTCTGTTGATCAACGTGAGGCTGGTGGCATCAGGCGCTGATTGGCTTCGATCTTTTCGGCGGGATTCAGCTCCATTTCCACCTGAGAACAGACTGCACGGCAAAGTGCAGCGACCCGTTCGCTCTGCAGCAGATAGTAAATTTGCGTGCCTTCGCGCCGCTTGGACAGCACCCCGCTGCGATACAAGGTGGACAAATGCTGCGACATATTTGGCTGCGTCGTGTCGATCTCACTCAGCAGCTCGGAGACATTTTTCTCGCCATGGCAGACTGAACTGATGATCTTCAGCCGGATAGGTGTCGATAGCAGCGAGAACAATTCGGCTACAGAATCAAACACCTTGTTTTGTGTTGGCTTGTCATTCATATGGCTAATATTATATCTGTTTGTATTTATATCTGTTTGTAATTATATTGGGTTGTGAAAATGTATTGCCTCAAACGCCGCCTTCGCATGCACGCTCAAAGGGTCGACTTGCTCGGGCTGGCGCAGCCGCTTGCGGGCTGCATAGAAGCCTGAATGGCTCAAGCCCAACACGCGGCAGCACTGGCTCACCGAGGCCTTCTTCGCGTTGACCGAGGTCTCGGTCAGATGAAGAATCACTTCATCTCCCGGGCGAAGGAGGCCGAGGCATTTTTTAACAATGCTTGTCCGATTTGAGTTGCTGCTCCGCGGTCAGCGGTTTGCCTATGCCGGGGCGACCGGCGGCCTCTTCGCTGAGCTGCTTCAATCAACTCCGCACGGCGCTGTCGGTCAAATCCAGATCCTTGCAGACCTGCGAAACCGTCAGGCCCTGTTCTCGGATCATCTTCACTACTTGGAGTTTGAACGCGGGTTCCATACTCCGGCGTTCGCGGCGTTGCTTCTTGTCTGTCATGCTTGTCTTGGTCTCAGGGGCTACAGGCCCTTATTGAGCTGTCCAATTTAGTTGGACCACGACACAATGCCCTGAGCAATCTCGTCACGTGCCTTCCGGGCGCGTTCCCTGGCCTGAGCAAGAGGAGCATCCGGGAACCCACCCAAGCCGATGTGACATCTTTTTGTTCCGATCATCACACGCAATACCCACGATCCCGATGTCGATGACATAAAGTTACAGACCAGCCACCCCGCCCACGGCCCCTCACTCTTTTGGCATCAAGCAAAGCGCTTTCCCAACGCGCTCAGGAAACGTTTGGGCTCGGTGTGGTCCCAGTTGGCGTTCCCGTAGGCGCTCAGCAAGCGATCGAACAGACGGCCGGCATCGTCGACCAAGGCCGGGTCCAGGCATTGCAAATGGGGCTGGCAGAGCGCCTGAACTACTTGCTGCTGGGCAGCGTAGGCTTGACTGGGCGGGCCACTGCGCCGATTGGCCCAGTCGGCCAGCAGCAACCACATCACGCCTTGATTTCGTATCAGTTGACTCAAGCGCCAAAACGTTTGGCTGAGTTCGGGGTGAATGTTCAAGGCCTGGCAATGCGAGGCCAGGCCGTAGACTTGGCCGCCATGCTCAAGATGCTCAGCCACGGCGAGGACGATGTCCGCCAAGCTCGCCGGCATCGTGGATGTCTTGAATTCGAAGGGACTGGTGGCACTGCTGTCGCCACTCTGGGCCAAGCGGCTTTCCAGCAGCGCGGCCTTGAGCTCCAAACTTGTCATCGTCGTCATCGTTACTTTGCTCCCGGAATGACCGGCACCCAATCGGCCGTCTTGGGGAAAGCATGACGCAGCACAAGCTCAAATAGCGAGCTAGCGGAAATGGTCTAAAAAACCCTGGAGCGTTGGCCACGCGCGGGCGCGTCAGCTCAAGCTCATCCTCAGGTCAGCGCCCGGTGCCTCGCCAGCGGCGGGTTCTTCGCAAAGTAACGTGCTATTCCGGTGGCGAGCGCCTCGACCAGTTCTGCCTGATAACCCGGGTCGCGCAGCTTGGCTTCCTCTTCCGGGTTCGAGATAAAGGCCGTCTCGACCAGGATGGACGGCACGTCGGGAGCTTTCAAGACGGCAAAACCGGCCTGCTCGACCTGGCGCTTGTGCAGATTGCCGACCCGGCCGATCTGGCCCAGCACTTCGCGGCCGAGTTTGAGGCTGTCCTTGATCTGCGCGGTGGTGCTCATGTCCAGCATCGCCCGCAACACGGCCGCGTCTTTGACGGCGACCGCGTTGACGCCGCCGACCAGATCGGCCGCATTCTCCTTGTTGGCCATCCATTTGGCGGCCTGGCTGCTGGCCGCACCGTCGCTGAGTGCGAATACCGACGCACCGCGCGCCTTGGGCGTGAAAAAGGCGTCGGCATGCAAGGACACAAACAAATCGGCCTGCACCCGCCGCGCCTTGTTGACGCGCTCATGCAAGGGCACAAAGAAGTCGGCGTCGCGCGTCATCATCACGCGGATATTGGGGTTGCTATTGAGCCGGTCGCGCAGCTTCAGGCCTATGGCCAGCACCACGTCTTTCTCGCGCAGGCCGGATGGCCCGACGGCGCCGGGGTCTTCGCCGCCATGACCAGGATCCAGCGCGATGACGATCAGGCGGTCCAGCCGGGCTTGATTGAAGCCGGGCGGCGGCGTAGCTTGGCCCCCAGCCGCCGATGCGGCCGGTAGGCTTGGGAAAGGTGGCAAGGGCACCGGTGTTTGCACCGCCAGCGCCGGTGGGCTGGGCGGGAGTGCCGTACGGGGTGGTTTGTCGATGCGACCAATCAGTTCGCCCAGAGCGTCTTGCACCGATTGAGCGGCACTTTGCTCGGCTTGTTCTTTTTCTTGAATCAGGGCCAACAAGGGGTCAACCACTTGCTGCGGGTAGAGGTCAAACACCAGCCGGTGCTGGTAGGCCGCCACGGGTGCTAGCGTAAATATCTGCGGCGCCACCGGCTGTTTCAAGTCGATCACCAGGCGCACCACCCGCGGCGTGTTTTGGCCCACCCGCACGCCGCCGATGAAGGGGTCATCGGCGCGCACCTTGCCGAGCAGTTCGCGCAAGCCGGCGCTCAGCTCCAGGCCCTCGATGTCGATCACCAGACGATCGGGTGCCTCGACCAGAAAATGTTTGGCCTGCAGCGGTTTGTCAGACTCCAAGGTGACGCGGCTGTAGTCGCTGGCCGGCCACACGCGTACCGCGACGATGCTGCTGAAGGAGGCCGCTGCCTGCGCCAAATTGGGCAGCCGCAGCGCCAGGGCCAAGGCGCCCATCGCCCGCAAGGCCGCGCGCCTGGCGCTCATCTGCTGGCCTCCAGGCGATGCAAGGCAGCGACGGCCCAGTCGCTGCCGGCGAGCAGGCGCACGCGGCGGCTGTCGTCGCCCTCGACCTCAATCCAGATCTGCAAATCGGCCGGGGGAAGCACACCGGCAGCCTTCTCGGGCCACTCGCTGAGCTTCAAGCCGGGCGCGGCGAAGATGTCGCGAAAGCCGGCATCTTCCCATTCACGGGGGTCGGTGAAGCGATAGAAATCAAAGTGACTCACTTCGCCGATCAGTGGTGAGCTGGCGCTCAAGTCATAACTCTCCATCACTGCGTAGCTGGGGCTTTTGATGCGGCCCTCAACGCCCAGGGCGCGCAGCAGATGGCGCACCAGGCTGGTCTTGCCGGCGCCGAGCTGACCGTGCAGTTCGATACTGGCATTGATGGGCTTTCCGCCAGCGCCCAAGGCGCGCGCCAAAGACAGCGCAAAGGCCTCGCAAGCGGCCTCGTCGGGCCAAAGCAGTGCTTGAGTTTCTAGAATGCGCAAATGACGCAAGCTCCACAGAAGATGAATGAAGAAGAAGGGCTGGACCCACCGACGCTGGACCCACAAACGCTGGCCGAGCTGCTGGAGCAACTGCGCGGCTGGGCACTTGGACTTGGATTCTCCCAGATCGGCGTGGCCGATATTGATTTGAGTTCGGCCGAGCCCGGTTTGCTGGCCTGGCTGGAGGCCGGCTTCCACGGCCAGATGCACTATATGCAGGCGCATGGTCTGAAGCGTGCGCGGCCGGCCGAGCTGGTGCCGGGCACCCTGCGGGTGTTGACGGCGCGGATGGACTATCTGCCGCGCAACACCGCATCCGATTGGCAGGCCATCGAGTGGCAGGGGCTGGCCGACCCGCAGCGCGCGCAGCTTTCTATCTATGCCCGCGGCCGGGACTATCACAAGGTTTTGCGCAGCCGTTTGCAGCAGTTGGCAAGCAAGCTGGCGGCCGCCGTCGGGCCGTTTGGCCACCGTGTGTTCACCGACTCGGCGCCGGTGCTGGAGGTGGAGTTGGCGGCACGTTCGGGCCTGGGTTGGCGCGGCAAGCACACGCTCACGCTGCACCGTGAGGCCGGCTCGATGTTCTTTCTGGGTGAGATCTATGTCGATCTGCCTTTGCCGCTGAGCCAGGCTGTTTCGGCGCATTGCGGGCAATGTACGGCCTGCATCGCTGTGTGCCCGACGCAGGCCATCGTGGCGCCGTACCGGGTCGACGCGCGGCGCTGTATCTCTTATTTGACGATCGAACATGCCGGGCCCATCCCGCTGGCGCTGCGGCCCTTGATCGGCAATCGAATTTACGGCTGCGACGACTGCCAACTCATTTGCCCGTGGAACAAGTTCGCACATAAGTCAAGCTTGGCTGATTTTGATGCGCGTGACGGCCTGCAGGCGCCGGGCCTGCTGCAACTATGGGCATGGGACGAGGCCGAGTTTTTGCGTCGGACCGAAGGTTCGGCGATCCGCCGCATCGGCTTCGAGCGCTGGCAGCGCAATCTGGCGGTGGCAATCGGCAATGCCTTGCGGGCCGCGGAGCAGGGCGATTTGCGGCGCGCTTTGCAGCAGAGCCGCGCCGGCGCCGGCGACCTGGTCGGTGAGCATATTGATTGGGCCTTGGCGACTTGAAACTGTCATGTTGTGGCATGCTCACGCCCGGTCATTGAGATCGCAAAAATCATGAAATGGAGATCGGCATGAATCGTCGTCATTGGGTTTTGAGTACGAGTGTCCTGGTCTTGAGCACGGCCGGCTTCTTGCAGCCCGCGCTCGCACAGACCTATCCGAACAAGCCGGTGCGCTTGGTGGTGCCTTTTGCCCCGGGCGGCACGACCGATATCGTCGCCCGCATCCTGGCGGAGAAGATCAATCTGTCACTGGGCCAGACCATGGTGGTCGAGAACAAGGCCGGTGGCGGCGGCACGATTGGCGCGGGCGACACGGTCAAGGCCGCGCCCGACGGCTACTCGCTGGGCATGGCCACGGTGTCGACCACGGCCGCCAACCCGGCCATCAACCCCAAGATCGCCTACAACCCCGTCACTGATTTCACGCCCATCATCAATGTGGCGGCCACACCCAATGTGATCGCCGTTCACCCCTCGTTTCCGGCCCGTGATTACAAGGGCTTTTTGGCCGAGCTGAAGGCCAACCCCGGCAAGTACAGCTTTGCCAGCAGCGGCACCGGCGGCATTGGCCATCTGCAGATGGAGTTGTACAAGAGTTTGACGGGTGTGTACGTCACCCACATTCCCTACCGCGGTGCGGGCCCCGCACTCAACGACACGGTGGCCGGCCAGGTACCGATGATTTTTGACAATCTGCCCTCGGCCTTGCCCTTCATCAAGGACGGCCGCTTGATCCCCATCGTGGTTGCCGCACCGCAGCGCCTGAGCCAGTTGCCCAATGTGCCGACCTTCAAGGAATTGGGCCTGGAGCCGGTCAACCGGATGGCCTATTACGGTGTGCTTGGACCCAAGGGTTTGAGCAAGGAGGTGGTCGACAAAGTCCATGC
>JADMJQ010000118.1 GCA_018780415.1 Roseateles sp.
GCCGAATAAGTGTTCATGAACCAGATGACCACCGGCGCATCGAATGACTTCGAGCGTGCGACGGCGATCGCCCGCGATATGGTGACCCGCTATGGCATGACCGATGAACTGGGCCCCATGGTGTATTCGGACAATGAGGGCGAGGTTTTCCTGGGCCGCTCGGTGACCAAGACCACCAATATGTCCGAGGAGACCATGCGCAAGGTCGATCTGGTGATTCGCCGCATCATCGACGAGCAGTACGGCATCGCACGCCGTCTGATCGAAGAGAACCAGGACAAGATGCATGCGATGGCCAAGGCCTTGCTGGAGTTCGAGACCATTGATGCCGACCAGATCGAAGACATCATGACCGGCAAGCCCGCCCGCTTGCCCAAGGACTGGACGCCACCAAGCGGCGGCAAGTCGGACAGCAGTCCACCGCCGGTCAGCACTGACACACCGGCCCCTGCGATTTGAGGGTGCAAGCCAGGCCCAAAGCCTTTTTCTAGTGACCAAGTTCGGGGTCCGTCTGTGAAGACGGACCCCGAATTGCTAAGTCAACGCTATCAGCCTCACTTGTATGCACTGGCAAACGACCCGCTTTCAAATTGATCTGAGCCGACCACGTGTGATGGGCATCGTCAATGTGACGCCCGATTCGTTCTCCGATGGTGGCCAACATGCGGCGCCGGCCCGTGCGATCGAGCATTGCGAGCGCTTGCTGGCCGAGGGCGCGGACATGCTGGACATTGGTGGCGAGTCCAGCCGCCCAGGGGCGGTCACCCTGTCGCATGAAGAGGAATGGGCCAGGATTGCACCGGTGTTGGCGGCTGCCATGTCTATGGGTGTGGCGGTGTCGGTGGATACCTGCAAACCCGAGGTGATGGCACGTGCGCTGGACTTGGGCGTTGATGCCATCAACGATATTCATGCGCTGCAGGATCCCCAGGCTTTGGCCGTGTTGGCTCGGCATGCGCAGTGCGGCGTGTGCCTGATGCATATGCGAGGCTCGCCCGCCACCATGCAGTCGCTGACCACCTATGACGACCTGCTGGCCGATGTGGCTGGGTTTTTGGCGGCACGCGTGAGCGCCTTGCGAGCCGAAGGTATCGCGCCCGAGCGCATCGTGCTTGATCCCGGTTATGGCTTTGCCAAAACGACCGCACAGAATTTCGCCTTGCTGGCGGGCCAAGCGGAACTGCTTGATCTGGGCTATCCGCTGCTGGTGGGTTGGTCGCGCAAGCGAGCACTTGGCGACGTGACGGGGCGGCCCGTCGAACAGCGTTTGGCCGGCAGCCTGGCCGCAGCGCTGGCCAGCGTTGCCCAAGGTGCGAAGCTCTTGCGTGTGCATGACGTCGCTGCCACCGTGGATGCGATCAAGGTTTGGACGGCTGCGGCGGCCATGTCGTCAGTGTCGGCGCCGCGTCATTTGGCCGAGCGACAATAGCCACAGTTTTCTACAGGGAATGTTCACAATGAGTCGCAAGTATTTTGGTACGGACGGTATTCGTGGCACGGTCGGGCAGGGCCCGATCACGCCGGACTTCATGCTTCGCCTCGGTCATGCGGTGGGTCAGGTCTTGCGCAAGAACGGCGGACGTCCGAGCGTTTTGATCGGCAAGGACACACGCATCTCCGGCTACATGATCGAGTCCGCGCTGGAAGCGGGCTTTGCTTCGGCCGGCGTTGATGTGCTGTTGACCGGCCCGCTGCCGACGCCCGGCGTGGCCTATATGACGCGCGCCTTGCGCCAAGACTTGGGCGTGGTGATCAGCGCCTCGCACAATCAGTTTGCCGACAACGGCATCAAGTTCTTCTCGGCCAAGGGCGAGAAGCTCCCGGACACCTGGGAGCAGGCCGTCGAGTTGGCGCTGGAAGATCCGCCGACCTGGATTGACTCAGCCAACTTGGGCCGGGCACGTCGAATTGCCGAGGCGCGGGGCCGCTATATCGAGTTCTGCAAAAACAGTTTTGGGCAGGACCTGAGCCTCAAGGGCCTGAAGATCGTTGTTGATGCGGCCAATGGTGCGGCCTATCACGTGGCGCCCGATGTGTTCCATGAGTTGGGCGCCGAAGTGATCTCGATTGGCTGCAGCCCGAACGGCTTCAATATCAATGACGGTTGCGGTGCCACGTCGCCTGCCGCCTTGGTCGCGGCGGTGCGAGAGCATGGCGCTCACTACGGTGTTGCGCTGGACGGCGACGCCGATCGGCTTCAACTGGTCGATGCCGAAGGGCGCTTGTACAACGGCGATGAGTTGTTGTACTTGATGGTGGCCGATCGATTGGCGCAGGGCCTGGCAGTGCCTGGCGCGGTCGGCACGTTGATGACCAATATGGCGGTCGAGTTGGCGATCAAGGCCTTGGACGTGGACTTTGTGCGTGCCAAGGTCGGTGACCGTTATGTCTTGGAAGAACTCAGCTCGCGCGGCTGGCAGTTGGGTGGAGAAGGCTCGGGCCATCTCCTGGCGCTGGACAAGCACACCACCGGCGACGGCATCGTCAGCGCCCTGCTGATTCTTCAGGCGGTGATGCGCACCGGCAAGAGCATGGCCGAGCAATTGGCGGCGGTCACGCTGTTCCCGCAAGTCTTGATCAATGTGCGCCTGCAGCCGGGCCAGGACTGGAAAAGCAATGCCCAGTTGGCCCGCGTGCAGGCCGAGGTGAGCGCCGAGCTGGCGGACCGCGGCCGGGTGCTGATCCGCGCATCGGGCACCGAGCCGCTGCTGCGCCTGATGGTCGAAGCCAGCGACGGCGCAACGGCGCAACGCTGTGCCGAGCGTTTGGCCGAAGCGGTCCGGGGCTGAGAGGCTTGGCTGGCTGCGTCTAGCCGCCAGCCATTCAATCGAGTTTCAACGACCGAGCCTGAGCCCAAGCCATTCATAGACGGCATAGCGCACCCGCGCAAAGCCCTCGTCGGAGGGCGCCCAGTCCAGCAACTCGGACATGCCGTCCTGCAGCAGACCGACGGGGGCTGCAATGATCTCGATCTCGCCCTTCGCTTCGGCGTGAAAGGCCTTCAGCGCGCGGTGCATATGCTGCTCATGCGTGACCAAGACGATTTTGCGAATTCCGTCTGCCTTCAGCATTTGCAGGCTGAGTGCAGCATTTTCGCGGGTGTCACGTGAGTGCCCCTCGGCCCAGCGCAGGGGCAGGGCGAACTCTTCGCTGGCCGTGCGCTCGGCGATCGACGCTTCGCTGTCTTTGAGCCGCCGCGCGGTCCAGCCAATGCCGCCGGAGAAGCCCAGTGGGGCCTGGATCCGCCTTGCCAGCCACACGCCATAGCGCAGCCGATCAAAGCTGATCTCATTCAAGGCCGCGCCGCCGTATTCCGGCACATCTTGACGCGCCCCGCCGCCTAAGACCAAGACCGCGACATCCGCCTGCGCGCGCTGGCGCTGGCCCAGCGCCGTCATATCAGTGGCGCTCAACGCTGCAGGCTGTTGCAGCAACCCCCTTGACAGCAGTTGACCCAGCGCCGGGCTGGCGCTCAACCAAACTCCCAACACACCAAGGCCGATGGCCATCTGACCCCAGATGGGCCGCCTGCCGGCTCGGCTGAGCAAGATCGCGCCGGTCGCGATCAGCAGCAGAAATGGCGCCGGGGGTAGCAGCAGGGCCAGTGCCAAGGGCTTGGCTTGATGTAGTAGTGAGGCAGGCATCAACGAGGGGACTGAACAAGGGAAACAGCAGCGCTGGAGCGCAGTGAATTTGGGCATTAACTGCCGGACAACGCTGCAGACAGCGTCGATTCCATTCCACAATTGTGCCGTCTCGTCAATTGATGGCTGCAATGACTAACTTGGAAAACTCGACACCCCTGCTGGCCTCTAGATCCTGGCGGACTCTGTTGGTGGGCCTGTTTGCATTTTTTGTTCTGGTTTTCCTCGCCAGCTGGCTTTTGCTGCCGCGCTGGGTGCAGGCTAGCGGCGCCGACTTGGCCAGCAAGGCGCTGGGGCGCGAGGTCACGGTGCGGGCGGTCAGCTTTCGCCCTTGGAGCTTGGCATTGACGCTGGAAGGGATCAGGGTCGCCGGTGCCTCGCCCCAAAGCGATGCGCTGCTGGAACTGGAGCGCTTGACGCTGAACCTGTCCACCAGTTCGTTATGGCTTCGCAGTCCGGTGGTGGAGTCCTTGAGCCTTGAGCGCCCGACATTGCGCCTGAGCCGGCTGGGGGCCGGCCACTACGATATTGATGACCTGCTGGCCCGCTTTACCGCTGGCGCAGACAAGCCCGAGGGCGACAAACAAAGGCCCTTGGCGCTCGCGCTTTACAACATCAGCTTGAGCGATGGCCGGGTGTTGTTGGATGATCGGCCGACCGGCCGGCGCCACGAGCTGAACCGTTTGGAAATCGATCTGCCCTTTTTGTCGACGCTGGCGGCCGATGTCAAGGTGCATGTCCAGCCCCAGATCAGCGGTGCCTTGAACGGCGTTGCTTTTGGCGCCAAAGGGCGTGCCTTGCCGTTTGCGGATCAGCGCGCCGCTACGCTGGACTTCAAGCTGGATAACCTGGATTTGGCGCCCTACGCGCCCTATGTACCGGCCACTTTCGCGCTTCGCCTCAAGCAAGGCAGGGCCACTGCCCATCTGAATTTGAGTTTTCAGCAGGCGATCGGGCAGGCGCCTGAGATTGGCCTCGCCGGTCAGGTCAGGCTGGCGCAGTTTGAGCTGCAGACACCCGCGGGCGGGCCGGCCCTGTCCTGGACCGATTTGAATTTGCAACTGCTCGACGTCCAGCCCATGCTGCGCAAGGTCAAACTGGGTGAGCTTGCTTGGGTGGCTCCAAAAATTGCGGTCGCCAAGGACCGGGGCGGCCGGCTGCGGCTTGCAGGCATCGCTCAGGCCAGCGAAGCCAAGGGCAGCCCAGCGCCGACGGAGCTGGGCAAGACCGGCCCAACATGGACGCTTTCGATGGGCAAGTTTGACCTGAGTGGCGGAGAGCTTGATTGGCAAGACGCCTCCATCAAGCCCGGCGCCGGTTTCAAGGCGCACGACATAGGCTTTCAATTGAGCGCATTGGCCTGGCCGCTGACGGGGCCAAGTCCAATCAGTTTGGCGTTGCGCTTTCGCCCCACCGGCGCAGGCACCAAGCTTGAGTCGGCGTCGATTGAAGGCAAGGGCAGCATCAGTCCCGCGAGCTTGAGCCTGGAGGGTCAGTGGCAAGGCTTTGATCTGCAATGGTTTGGGCCCTATGTGCAGACCCAGGCACCGATTCGATTGAGTGGCCTGTCCAGCGGCAAGGTCGGCTTGTCGCTGGAGCAGCCGTTGCAGGCCAACCCCGGCCAACGAGCCGCCGTGACGCTGAGTGATTTGCAGTTGACCGGGCTGGCGCTTGGCGGCGCGGCCGCACGCGAACCGATGCTTCGTATGGCGGCAGTGGGGCTTGACCGTTTGAGCATCGACCTCGCGGGCCGCAAGGCACGCGCTGGGGCTTTGACGCTGAGCCGGCCGAGCCTGGCCTTGGCGCGGGCCAAGGACGGTCGTTGGAACTACCAGGATTTGCAGCCTCAGAGCAACCACTCCGAGGCGGCGGGTGCGGCCCAAGCCGGCCAAGCAGCCTCGCCTTGGGCGTTTCAACTCCAAAGTCTCAAGCTCGAGCAAGGGGTGGTGCGTTGGCTGGATAGCGCCCCTCACGCGCCGCCGGTCAACTTGGTGGCCGAACAAATTAGCCTGGAGCTCGGTGCGCTGTTCTGGCCCGCGCAGGCCAAAGCAACGCCGGTCAATTTGAATTTGAAGCTAGGGGCGGTCAAGCGCGGCGCGCCGCCGCTGGGGCAGCTGCGCTGGCGCGGTGCGGCGAGCCTGGCGCCGTTGGCGGCCAGCGGCAATTTGACCGCCGACCGGCTGCCGCTGAACCTGCTCAACCCCTACCTCGATCCCGCCTGGGGTCTGCAATTGCAAAAGGGTGAACTCGGCCTGCGGACCCAATTCGATGCAAGGCTGGTGCCGGCGGGCCTGAACGCACAGGCCAGTGGCAAGCTCTTGCTGGCCGATTTGCTCTTGCACCAGGCGCGCCAGGTCGATGGCCAGCAACTGGTCGGCGAGGAGTTGTTGAGCTGGCAAGCGCTGAATCTGGAGGGGTTCAAGCTGCAGCTCAAGGCCGGCGAGCCGCCCGCGATCTCGGTCACTGAGGTCGCGCTGAACGACTTTTTCGCCCGCGTCATCATCAACGAGCAGGGCAAGGTTAATTTGCGTGATGTTGGCCCGGCGGAGCGCGAGGCGGCCGCGGCTGTAGTGGCTGCCGACGCCGCGAGCAGTGCCCCGGCCGGCCCCCGCATGCCGATATCGATTGGGCAGATTCGCGTCGCCAAGGGCCGGCTTGACTTCAATGACCGCTTTGTGAGGCCTAACTACAGCGCCCGACTGACCGAGTTGCAGGGCAGCTTGGGCGCCTTCAGTTCGGAGCGCCCCGAGCCGGCGCCGTTAAGCCTGCAGGGGAGGGTGGCCGGCACCGGCCAGCTCGATGTGGTGGGCAATGTCAATCCGCTGGGCCGGCCCCTGTCCTTGGATATTCGCGCGTCGGCAAGCGATATCGAGTTGGCGCCGCTGTCACCCTACGCCGCCAAGTATGTCGGTTATGCCATCGAGCGCGGCAAGTTTTCCACCAAGGTTCAGTACAAGATTGATCCCGGCGGCAGCCTGCAGGCCAACAACCAGATCATCTTGAACCAGCTGACCTTTGGTGAGCGGGTCGACAGCCCGGACGCGACCAAGTTGCCGGTCTTGTTCGCGGTGGCTTTGTTGAAGGACAAGGACGGCGTCATCGATGTCGAGGTGCCCATCAAGGGCTCCATCAATGAGCCCGAGTTCACGGTCGGCGGCGTGATCTGGAAGGTCATAGGCAACCTTCTGGGGCGGGCCTTGGCGGCGCCGTTCTCACTCTTTAGTGGCAACGGCGATGCCGACCTGAGCCGATTCGAGTTTGCCCCCGGCAGCGCCCAGCCACTCAAACCGGCAGCCTTGGACAGCGTCGCCACGATGATGGCGCAGCGGCCGGGCTTGTCTTTGACGATCAAGGCCTGGGCCGATCCGGCCGCCGAGCACGCGGCCCTGCAAGAGCGTCAGCTCGAGGCCGCGTTGTTGGGCGAACGCAAGCGTGAACTGCTGCGGCAGCAAACCACCGCTGCGACCCAGCCACCCGAGGCCGAGACTAGCCTGAGCGATATGGACAGGGAGCGCTTGCTGAAGCCCGTTTATCAGGCCGCCAAACTGCCCAACAAACCCAAGAATTTCATCGGCTTTGCCAAGGACATCCCGGCGGCGGAGATGCGGGCTTTGTTGTTGTCCAGTTATGCCGTCAGCGAAGAGCAGGTGCGGGCCCTGGCCCTGGAGCGTGGCGTGATGGTGCGTGATGCCTTGATCGCCAAGGGCCTGCCCAATAGCCGAATTTTCCTTGGCGCCCCCAGCTTGCATCAGGCCGGCGCCGAACCTGTCCAAGCTTGGACGCCCTTTGCGGAACTGCAGCTGAGCGCCCATTGACCTTGGCCGGCGGCAGCAGCGCCCGGCTCGGCTATGCTCCGCACTCCGTATTCAAACCGAGATAGGCGAGGTCGATTCAGATCATGAGCGAAATGGCAAAGAACCGGTCACGCATCACCCTCGGCGGCGGCTGCTTTTGGTGCACCGAGGCGGTTTTTGAGCGCGTCAAGGGCGTGCACCGGGTCGAGCCGGGCTACTGCAACGGCGACGTGCTGCAGCCGACCTATGAGCAAATTTGCACCGGCAACACCGGCCATGCCGAAGTCGTGCGGGTGGACTTTGATGCCAGCGAGATCAGCCTGAGCGAGCTGCTGCAAGTGTTTTTTGTCATTCATGACCCGACCAGCCTGAATCGCCAAGGTGCCGATATCGGCACGCAATACCGCTCCGGCATCTACACGCATGACGGCGAGCAGGAGCAAGAGGCCCGCGCCATGTTGGCCGAAGCGCAAACGGCGCACCGGGGTCGGGTCGTGACCGAGCTGTGCCCCGAGCGCAATTACTGGCCAGCCGAGAGCTATCACCAGCGCTACTACGCGCGCAATCCGGAGCAGGGCTATTGCGCCTTTGTGGTGGCCGCCAAGGTGGACAAGTTTCTCGCCACCTTTGCGCGTTTGGTGCGGCCGGCATGACGCGTCGGTTTGAGTGAGCGCCGCCGGCATTGAATGGGCAGGCCTGCGCTACCAATACGCGCAAGGGCCGCAGCTGGTTTTTGAGGATTTCTCACTGCCCAGCGCTCAGCATTTGCTGCTGCGCGGTGACTCCGGCAGCGGCAAGTCGACCCTGCTGGCCTTGCTTGCCGGCTTGGCGACGCCGACGAGCGGCGCGTTGACGCTGGCAGGCACCGCCTTGCACAAATTGTCGCCCCGGCAGCTGGACGCCTGGCGCGGCGCGCAGCTGGGCTTTATGCCGCAACGCCTGCATCTGAGCGCCGCCCTGAGCGTGAACGAAAACCTGGCCTTGCCCCATCTCGCCGCCGGCTTGAAGCCGGACCGGGCGCGGGCGCATGAGCTCTTGCAGATGCTGGGTTTGCAGGGTCTGGGCGAGCGCTTGCCGCACCGCCTCAGCCTCGGGCAGGCGCAGCGCGTCGCCCTGGCACGCGCCCTGATGCGGCGCCCACGGTTTTTATTGGCCGATGAGCCGAGCGCCAATCTCGATGACGACAGTGCTTTGCAAGTGATTGAAATGTTGCAGCAAGCCGCGCTTGGGCAGTCAGCCACCCTGGTCGTGGCGACGCATGACAAGCGGCTGGCCGAGTGCCTCTTGCACAAGGATGGGCTTGCTTGGCAAGAGTTGCGTTTGCCCAAAATGCAGGCCGGGGCGCGGGCGGCATGAGCTTGTTGCGATTGGCCTGGCGCTATTTATGGGCCCAGCCGCTGACGGCCGGGCTGAATCTGCTCTTGCTGAGCTTGGGTTTGGGGGCGATCTGCTTTGTGTTGCTGGTCAGCGAGCAAATCGACGCCGGCGTGCGGCGGGACTTGGCCGGCGTTGACCTGCTGGTCGGCGCCAAAGGCAGTCCGATGCAGATCATGCTGGCCGGCCTGTTCCACCTCGACGTGCCGACCGGCAATATCCCGCTCGGTAGCTTGAAGACCCTGCAAGAGCAGCCCCTGGTGGCGCAGGCGCTACCGATCTCCTTGGGTGACAGCCTGCAGGGCTTTCGCATGGTGGGCAGCACGCCGGACTATCTGAGCCTCTACCAAGCGCGCTTCGCCCGTGGCCAGGCTTGGACCGGTCCTATGCAGGCGGTGCTGGGTGCGCAAGTCGCAGCGCGCACCGGCCTTGGCGTCGGCCGGACCTTTCATGGCAGCCATGGGCTGGGTGCCGAAGGCGAGGCGCATGCCGGCCAGGCCTACACCGTGGTGGGTGTGCTGGCGCCCAGCGGCAGCGTCTTGGACCGCTTGGTCGTGACCGACCTGGCTTCGGTGTGGCTGCAGCATGCAGCGCATCATGGCGATGGTGATGCCGAAGACCATGCCGAGCGTGAAATCACCATGGTCTTGCTCAAGTACCGCAGCCCCTTGGCCGCCGTCTCGCTGCCGCGTTGGGTCAATGCGCAGCCGCAGTTGCAGGCCGCCGCCCCGGCGCTCGAAACGGCGCGCCTGCTGCGCATGGTCGGCGCCGGCACCGAGGTCTTGCGCGCCTTTGGCCTGGTGTTGTTGCTGGCCGCGGCCTTGTCGGTGTTTGTGACCCTGCTGAATTCGGTGCGCGCCCGCCAAAGTGACTTGGCCATGCTGCGCATGTTGGGGGCGCCGCCCTGGCGGCTTGCCCTCTTGGTCAGCCTGGAAGCGCTTTGCCTCGCCGCCATGGCTTGCCTGTTGGGCCTGGGCCTGGGTCACGGGCTGACGGCCGCCCTGGGCGCGATGATGGCCGCGCAGCAGTCCCTCTTCATCACCGCGGCCTGGTTCTCGCCTTGGGAGCTTTTGATGGCGCCACTGGCCTTTGGTCTGGCGCTGCTGGCCGCGGCCTGGCCGGCGCTCGCGGCCTTCAAGTTGGATGTGACGGACTTGCTGCAAGCGCCGCGCTAGGGACAATCGTTGAAAATGATCCGAATGAAAAACATAGTTCGAGTTGCCGCCCTGGCCGCCATGCTTGCCACCGGTTTAGGCACTAGCGCCTGGGCTCAATCACCTGCCGCCTCGGGCGCGGGCTATCACGACCCACGTAGCCCCATCAAACCGCTGCAAGAGCGCGCCGGCGTGTTGGCCTGGGGCCTGTTGTCCTCGGTGTCGAACAAGGTCGAGAAGAACAAGCTCGTGCCGATTTTTCCTGCCCAGGTGCAGGCGCTGGACAAGAAGAAGGTCAGGGTGCAGGGCTTCATGATGCCCTTGGAGCCGGGCGACAAACAGCAGCATTTCTTGCTCTCGGCCGTGCCGACCTCCTGCGCTTTTTGCCTTCCCGCCGGCCCCGAGGGCCTGATCGAGGTGCGCAGCAAACAGCCGGTGCGCTACAGCCTGGAGCCCATCGTGATGGAAGGCCAACTCGCGGTGCTCAGCGACGACCCCTACGGCATGTACTACCGCCTGGCGGATGGGCAAGAAATCAAGCCTTGAGCCCAAAATTCAGCGCTTGTTCGGGCTGACATGATTGGCGGAGATAATGCGCGGGCCATGAGTCAGCCACACCCACATCGCTTGCAAGCACAAGCCGTCCGCAAGGGCGCTTGGCTGCTTTGGCTCGCCTTGGTGTTGCTGAGCTTCCAAACCTTGGGGCATCTGCACCGCCATCTTCATGCCGTGGGTCAGACCAGTGGCGCCAGCGTGGCCGTGGCGCCCGACGGTTGGGGACATCAAAACGGTGACTTGAGCTGCCAGTTGTTCGATCAACTCAGCCAGGACCATGCGCCCGGCGCGCAGTTCGCTATCGACGCGGCGCCAGCGGCCGCGCTGTTGACGGCCGCCTCTGCCTGGGTCAGCAGCTCGCCCGCCGGCCATTGGAAGCGCGGCGCGCGCGGCCCCCCTCTCTCGGCCTGAACTTTCGCTTATCAGCCTTGGGCAATGGCCCGAGTCGGTTCATGCCTGCGTCACCCGCATTTTGAAAACAAGCCGGGTGCGCATCTGGAGAGATTGATGCATTCCACTATTTTTGCGCCACGGGCCTTGGCCCTGGGCGCCAGCCTGCTTTGCCTGTCCCTGTCTTGCACCGCCCAAACCAGCGCAGCCGCCCCGTCTTCCGGCAGTGAAAAATTGAACAAGGTCGTGCTGACCGGCAACCCGCTGCGCAGCCAAGACCTGGCCCAGCCCAGCAATGTGCTTGACGGCGACGCCCTGATCCTGCGCCGGGCCTCGACCCTGGGCGAGACGCTGGATGGTCTGCCGGGCCTGTCCTCAACCTACTTTGGGCCCAACAGCAACCGGCCGACGATACGTGGCCTGGACGGCGACCGGGTGCGTATGCTGAGCAATTCTGGCGCCTCGGTCGATGCGTCCAGCCTCAGCTTTGACCATGCGGTACCGCTGGACCCCTTGGTGATCGAGCGTATTGAGGTGCTGCGTGGGGCGTCCGCGCTGCTGTACGGCGGCAACGCGATCGGCGGCGTGGTCAACACCATAGACAACCGCATTCCGCGTCAGGCCCAGCAGGGTTTGAGCGGTGCGGCCGAGCTGCGCCTGGGCGGCGCGGCCGCCGAGCGCAATGGTGCGATGGTGCTGGAGGGCGGCGATGGCGGAAATACAGGTTTTGCCTGGCATGCCGACGCTTCCGGGCGACGCTCCGACGATCTGCGCGTGCCCAGCTTCACGGTCGACGGCGAGACAGCCAAGCGCGTGCGCAACTCCGCGTCCGACAGCCACGGCGCCGCTTTGGGCGGGTCCTTGCTGTTTGCCAATGGCTATGCCGGACTGGCGGTCGATGATTCGCGCAATGACTACGGCGTCACGGTCGAACCCGATGTGATGGTGCAGATGCAACGCCAGCGCCTGTCCGGCGCCGGCGAGTGGCGCTTTGACGGGAAGGACACGCAGAGCTTTCTGCAGCGCCTGAGTTGGCGCCTGGGCAGCAGCCGCTACGAGCATCGTGAGGTCGAGGGCAATGGCGACGTCGGCACCATTTTCAAGAGCAGCGGCAAGGACTTGCGCGTCGAGCTGGAACACGCCAAGTTCGGGCCTGTGCACGGCGTTGTCGGCCTGCAATGGGAGGATTCGGACTTCTCGGCCCTGGGCGCGGAGGCCTTGGTGCCCAGCACCAGCACCCGCAGCGGCGCCGCCTTTGTGCTGGAGCAGTTTGCCAGCGGCCCATTGACGCTGTCCGCCGGTGCGCGCCTGGAGTCGGTGCGGGTCAAGTCCGAAGGTGACGCGGCGCAGACCGAGGAGGCCCGCTTCGGGCCGGCCAGCAGCCGCAGCTTCAGCCCGCACAGCTTTTCGTTCAGCGGCAGCTACAAGCTGCAGGGCGAACCGGGCAAAGCAACAGGCCTGAACCTGAACGCCAATTTGAACCGCAGCGAGCGCGCGCCGATGTTCTACGAGCTGCATGCCAATGGCGTGCATGTGGCCAGCGGCGCGTTCGAGCGCGGTGATGTCAATTTGGGCAAGGAGCGCGCCAATGGGGTCGATCTGGGCCTAGTTTGGCAAGGCGCCGAGCAGATGCTGCGTCTGAATGTATACCGCACCCAGTTCTCCAGCTATATCGCCCTGGACGCGACCGGCCAGCAGATCGACGCCGATGGCGAGGCGCTGCCCGAGTACGCTTTCAAGTCGGTGCGGGCCCTGCTGCAGGGCTTCGAGCTGGAAGGGCGGCTGGATTTGCCGGCCTTGGTTTTGCCGTCATTCATGACTGGCGCCAAGCTCAGCCTGACGGCTCAACTCGACGGTGTGCGCGGCGAGAACCGCGACAGCGGCGAGGCCTTGCCGCGGCTGGCGCCGCTGCGTGCCAGCCTGGGCCTGGATGTGGGCTACGGCCTCTGGTCGGGCCGCCTTGAGCTGCGCGGCGCAGCGCGCCAGGACCGCGTGCCGGCTCTGGACAGCCCGACCGCCGGCTACGGCCTCGTCAAGCTGAGCCTGGCGCGCCAATTCCGCCTCGCCGGCAGCGATGGGCTGTGGTATTTGCGCCTGGACAATCTGGGCAACAAGCTCGCCTACAGCGCCAGCTCGGTCGCCACCATCCGCGACCTGAGCCCCATGCCGGGGCGCTCCGCGCACATGGGCGTGCAGCTGCGGTTCTGAAACCAGTTCAGGGCGCCAGCCTTTGCTTGACCCAGCTGCCGTCGTCTTGAAGGCGGTAGCTGAGTCGGTCATGCAGCCGGGACTTGCGGCCCTGCCAGAACTCCCAGGCCTCGGGCTGCAGCCGAAAGCCGCCCCAATGCGGCGGGCGCTGCGGGTGCAGGCCATGCTGCATGGCCGCCTTGGCGGCATTGGCCACCAGTACGGCACGTGAGTTGATGACCTGGCTTTGCGGAGAGGCCCAGGCGCCCAGGCGCGAGTCCAGCGGGCGCGATTGGAAGTAGGCATCGGACTCGGCCGCGGCTATGCGCTCGACGCGACCCTCGATCCGCACCACTCGTTCCAGCTCCACCCAATGGAACTGCAGCGCCGCATGCGGGTTGGCCGCCAACTCCTGCCCCTTGCGGCTGTCGTAATTTGTGAACCAGACGATGCCGCGCTCATCAAATCCCTTGATCAAGACGATGCGGGTCGACGGGCGCCCGTCCGCGCTGACCGTGGCCACCGTCATGGCATTCGGTTCGGGGACTTTGCTGACCAAGGCATGATCCAGCCATTGCTTGAACTGGAGCAGCGGCTCATTGGCGGCCAGCTCCTCGTCGAGCTCACCTTGCTCGTAACTTTTTCGCAGATCGGATAGTTTGTTCATGCCCTGAGTATCCAATGAAGTGGGCAATCCCTGGTAGTCCAAGCGGGTAGAACTCCTTAGGTGAAGGTCCCACTGTTGATCATGCCTTCCATCCGGCATGCTATGCGCACAAGCGATAAAGCCAGGCATATGACCGGGCAGCGCTTTTGAGGGCGTCCACAGGAAGGTTGAGCATGACGAAACGACGACCGGCGGTAATTGTGCTGGCGGCAGGGCGAGGTCTACGTTTTCTCGGTGAAGGGCATAAGCTGGAGCAACGCATGGGTAGCGGCGAGCTTGATCCTGCGGCCAGCCCCGCCGCCGATTCGGTGCTAGCCCACACCCTGGCCCATGCAATCGCTACCGGTCTGCGGGTGGTGGTGGTCACGACCCAAAAGCTGATGCCCTCGGTCCAGCCCCTGATCGCCGCGTGCGACGTTGTTGCGATTGCCGATATCGACAGCCAAGGCCGCGCCGCGCCGATCGGCATGGGTTATTCGATCGCAGCCGGCGTTGCGGCCGCCGGAGACGCCAATGGCTGGCTGATCCTGCCGGCCGATATGCCCTTGCTGCGCCCGGCCAGCATCTTGGCCGTGGCGGCCGCGCTGGATCAGTTCCCGGTAGCCTATGCGCAGCATCATGGCCGCCGGGGGCATCCGGTCGGCTTCAGTGCCGAGCTGTTTTCCGAGTTGATCGACCTGCAGGGCGATGAGGGTGCCCGGCGCATCGTCGCGCGCTACCCCTCGCAGGCGGTTGAGGTTGATGATCCCGGCGTGCTGATTGATGTCGACACGGTCGAGGACCTGGCTCGTCTGCAAAGCCTGCATGGCTTGGCGCGCACCAACTGAGCCTTTTCAGCGCGCAGCGCTGGGCACAGGCCATGCTGCGCCGCAAGCCGGCACTGCCGCTCCAGCTCTGCGTCGCGCAGCCCATGCTGGCGCAGGCCGTCCACCGTGCGCAGCAAATAGTCCAAGGTGCTGCCGTAGCGGCCCCTGGCATGTTCGAAGATATGCAGCAATTCGCTGTCGCTCAAGGCGCCGACATAGCCCGGGCTCTGGCGTGACAAGGTGAAGCTCAGGGCTTTGCGCGGCCCCTCGGCGGTCAGGCAATTCAGCCAGCGCGGGGCATAGGAGCCGACCACCATCTCACGCGCCCACAACTGATTCAGCAAGGCCTCGCTTTGGGCCGGTGGCGCGCGGTAGACCAGGCCGCGGCAGCTGCCGCCCGACAGCAAGGTCAGCACCAGGCCAGACTGTTCTGCGTTACCCCGGTTGCCCAGGGAGCGCAGGCGCAGCGCACGGTGGTAACCATGTACTTGAGCGGGCAGGGTTTGCGCAGGCGCGAAGCCCGGATTCCAGATCAGCGAGCCGTAGGCGAACAGCAGCAGGCCATGATCGCGATCCCATTCTTCTTGGGCGATTCGCAACAAGGCCTGGCTATGCAGGGGCAGGGGAGGCGCTGGTTCGCTCGCAGCGTGAATGTTTGAATTTGCCATCTTGCCTGCCATGCTGCCACAGACATTTGGCTTGGGGCTTACACGCTTGCGTCGCTGAATTGAGTGGGGACAATGCAAACTCGTCTGAACTGCTTGCTTGAACCTGGTCCCGCTGTTGATTGCCCTTTTGAAACCGACATTGAATCTCCGCCGTCAGCCATGGTTGGCCTTGCTTTTCCTATGCTTTGCGGGTTTGGCTCAGCCGGCGCGCAGCGAGCAGCTGGACTCCGTGACCTTGCGCAAAATCCGCGATACCGGCGTGATCGTGCTTGCGTACCGGGTCGACTCGGCGCCGTTTTCTTATCTCGACGCCAAGCTGCGGCCGATTGGCTACTCGGTGGAGATATGCCAAAACATCATCGAGGCGGTCAAAGCGCGGGTGGCAAATCCTGAGTTGGAGCAAAAGCTGGTCGCTGTCAGCTCGGCCACGCGCATGCCCTTGGTGGCCAATGGCTCGGTCGATCTGGAGTGCGGCGTGACGACCAACACGCTGGAGCGGCAAAAGACGCAGGCTTTCTCGCTGACCACCTTTGTGGCCGAAACCCGGCTGCTTTCCAAGCGGGCCACCGGCATCAAGACCTTGGCCGACCTGCGCGGCAAGCCGGTGGCCTCCACCATCGCCACCACCAGCATTCAGCTGCTGCACCAGGCCAATTTGAACGAGCAGCTGGGGCTGAAAATCTTGGTCGGCCAGGACGACCGTGATGGCGTGCGCCTGCTGCAAAGTGGTCGCGCGCTGGCCTATGCGATGGACGATGTGCTCTTGCGCATGTTGCTGCTGGGCGTCGCCAATCCGGATGACTATGAAATCTCGGCCGAGGCCTTTTCGCTCGAGCCCTATGCGATCGGCTTGCCGCGCGGGGATGTGGGCTTCAAGGCGCTGGTCGACGGGGTGATCGCTGGCCTCTACCAAAGCGGCGAGATTCAGGCCATCTACCGCAAATGGTTTCAAGCCGCCATCCCGCCGCGCGGCCTGAGCCTGAATTTGCCGATGAGCGAGGTCTTCAAGCGGGTGATTGCCAAGCCGACCGATTCGGCCGACCCGCAGCATTACCGCTGAAATCTCAGCGCCTCTAAAAGCTCAGCGAAAGCGCTCCAACTCGATTGCATGCCGATGCAGCTTGTCGTAGAGCGTTTTTTTGGCGCAACCGAGCAGCTCCATCGCGGCAGGCACGCGGCCCTGGCAGCGCCGCAGTGCCGCCTCGATCAGGGTCTTCTCAACCTGGTCCATCTGCTGCGCCAGGCTGCTGCCGGCCGGGCCGATGGCAGCGTCCGGGTTGACGCCCTCGCTGCTGACGATGTCCAACACAAAGCGGTCGGCGGCGTTGCGCACCTCGCGCACATTGCCGGGCCAATCATGGGCCATCAACTCACGCAGCCGCTGTGAGCTCAGCTCCGGCGCGGCGCGCTCATAGCGGCTGCAGGCCTGGGCGACAAAATGCTCGAACAGCAGCGCGATGTCTTCGCGGCGCTCGCGCAGCGGCGGCAGCTGCAGGGTCGCTACATTGAGCCGGTAGTACAGGTCGCCGCGAAACTTGTGTTGCTCGCTCAAGGACCGCAGATCGGCCTTGGTGGCGGCGATCACGCGCACATTGACCGGCAGCTCCTCGTTCGAGCCCAAGCGCTCGACCCGGCGCTCCTGCAATACCCGCAGCATCTTGATCTGCAGCACCATCGGCATGGTCTCGATCTCGTCCAGCAGCAAGGTGCCGCCATTGGCATGTTCGATCTTGCCGATGCGGCGCTTGGCCGAGCTGGTGAACGCGCCCGGCTCATGGCCGAACAACTCGCTCTCGAACAAGGCCTCGGGCAGGCCGCCGCAATTGATCGCCACGAAGTTGGTCACGCCGCAGGCTTTGGTCATGCAAGCAGCGCGCCACCAGCTCCTTGCCGGTGCCGGTTTCGCCCAGAATCATCACGTCGGCCGAGGTGTCGGCCAGGTTCAAAACCTGGCGTCTGACGTTTTGCATCGCCGCTGAGTTGCCCAGCAACACCGCCTCCATGCCGCTGCGCCGCTGCAGCTGGCCGCGCAACTCGTCCACCGCCACGCGCAAGACGCGCTTGTCCAGCGCGCGGGTCAAGGCATCGACAAAGCGCTCCGGCGCGAACGGCTTCTCGATGAAGTCATAGGCGCCGGTGCGCATCGCCCGCACCGCCATCGCCACATCGCCATGCGCTGTGACCAGCACCACCGGGATATGCGGGTCGGTGGCCATCACATGGTCCAACAAGGCCAGCCCGTCCATGCCGGGCAGGCGCACATCGGTTGCCACCACCAGTTGGGCGCCGGGCTGGATATGGGGCAGCGCCTCCTCGGCCGAGCCGCAGGCCAGCACCTCCAGGCCCGCCAACTCCAGCGTCTGCGTCAGGCTGGCCCGCACCGGCGGGTCGTCCTCGACAAACAAAACCTTGAAACCCTCAAACATAAACGCCATCCCTAGAGCAGATTTCCAAATCGAATTCAAACATCATGCCGCCGCCCGCATCCGCCGGCCTGGGGCTGGCGCGCAAATTGCCGCCGAACTCGTGGATGATTTTCGATGAAATGACCAAGCCCAGACCCAGCCCTTGACCGGCCGGCTTGGTGGTGAAAAACGGCTCGAACAAACGCGGTGCCAAATCGGCCGCGATGCCGGCGCCGGAGTCGCAGACCTGCACCAAGACGCGTTTGCCTTCGCCCGGAGCCGGCATCAGCGCGCTGATGCTGAGGCGCTTGACGGCGGCATCTTGCATCGCGTCGATGGCGTTGCCGATCAGATTGATCAAGACCTGCTCCAGCCGGTTGGGCTCGCAGCGCACCAGCAGCGCCTCGTCAACATGGACCAGCAACTCGACCTGCTCGGCCTGCAGTCGGTGCTCCAGCAGCAGGCGCGCACCGCTGATCGCCCGCGCCAGCGACACCGGCGCATGCACCGCCTCGGCCTTGCGAGCAAAGGTTTTCAGTTGGCGGGTGATGCCGGTCATGCGCTCCACCATCGCATCGATGCTGCTCAGATTGGTGGCAACGCTGCTGTGGCGGCCTTTCTCCAGCAGCAGCAAGGCATTGCGCGACAGCGCCCGCAACGCCGTCAACGGTTGATTGATTTCATGGGCGATGCCGGCCGACATCTGTCCCAAAACCGCCAGCTTGGCTGCTTGCATCAGCTCGTCCTCGGCTTGCAGGCGCTGCGCAATCTGGCGCTTCAGTTCCCGGTTCGATTGGCTAAGCTCCTGGGTGCGTACGTCGACCTGACGCTCCAGTTCAGCGTGCGCTCTCTGCAGCTCGGTACTGGCCGCAAACAGCTGCGCATGGGCGCGGCGCCGGGCGGCCAGATAGAGGCCAAGTATCCCTATCGATGCGCCGATCGCGCCGCCGCCCCAGGCGGCATAGCGCGCATTGCGCCACACCTCGGCGGGGTCAGACAGCGTGACCAGTCGCAAGGCCAGCGGCAGTACCGCACGCTCTTGGGCCAGCAGTTGCTGTTGTTGTTGCTCGCCTGCTTGCACCGACGCGCCGTTCTGCGCCAAGGCCGGCACCTTGATCAGGGCGGCCTCTTGTTGCAGAGACTCATGGGCAAACTGCCCCAGCGGGCTCAACAGCGGGCCGATATAGCGGGCCGACGCTTGCAGCTCGGCGCGCTGCGCGTCCGTGCGCGGGTTCAGCAAATGGTTTCGCCAGGCCGGCACCGAAGACATGATGACCACGTCCTGCTCGTCGACGACCAGGATTTTTTCGCCCTGCGAGCGTAAACCCTGGTCGACCCAGGTCGCCTCCAGCGGCCCCAGGTTTTGCATCACCACGACTTGGCCTATGCGCCTGCCTCCCCGTTTGACGGTGTGAAACAGAAAATAGTCGATGCTGCCCATGGTCTCACTGGCGGCAAAGAAATGCCCACTGGCTTGCTCGGCGCCCGCGGCCAGCTGCTGCGCCAGACGCTCAGCGAGCGCCAGCGACGCACTGTTGGGGCCGGCGCCGTCGCTGGCGGACAAGACCTGACCCTCGGCACCCAGCAGCAAGCTCATCCCCAGGCCGGCGCGCACATTGATGCCCGCCAGCTTCCGGTCGGCGTTCTGACGCAGGGCGCTGTTTTCTGGCTCCTTCAGCAAGGCCAGGACGTCGGCGTCAATCGCGATCAGGCTGGGCAAATAGGCATGTCTAGCCAGCTCGGCCTCCAGGCTGGCGGCATACAGCTCAAGCCGCTCGGCGGCCACGGCCGCCAACTGCCCCATGCCGGCGCGCTCGCTGCCGCGTTGACCCAGCCACAGCCCCAAGGCAATCAGCACCAAGGTGAGGCAGGCCAACAAGCCGGGGCGAATCAACAGGCGCGCCACGGCTTGCAGCGGGTCTCGGCGGGTCGGTTTCAACAAGGGATCGGAGGGCTGGGTCATGGGTCAGGAGACGAGGGCTTGCACAGTGTGCCCAATGCGAGCGCGTCTGTCCTGTTTCATCCGGCGCTGTTTGGGGTTTGCGGTGGCGGCGCTGAGCGCGATTCGAGCTGGCTTGTGTCGAAGTCCGCACCTTGGCTCTCCCTGCAGTGTCGAATTCCGCCCTGGTTGACCTGCAAGCGGGGTACGGCGGCGCTTGCCACCATAGGCGCCTCTCGGTGATTACCCGCGATGTGCATTTTTTGGCATATGGCTTGCGAGTCAGCAAGCCAGTTCGACGACAGATTCGCACATAAAGGAAGACATCAATGGAAACTTTTTTGCAACAGATCATCAACGGTCTGGTGCTGGGCAGCATGTACGCCTTGGTGGCCTTGGGTTACACCATGGTCTACGGCATCATCAACTTAATCAACTTCGCCCATGGCGAGATCTTGATGGTGGGTGCGCTGGTCAGTTGGACCGTTGTGGGGGCGCTGGCCGACACCGGCATGCCGGGTTGGCTGATGATGTTGATCGCACTCTCCTGCGCCGTCGTCGTCTGCACCTCGCTGAACTTCCTGGTCGAGAAGATCGCCTACC
>JADMJQ010000246.1 GCA_018780415.1 Roseateles sp.
GGAGATTGCAGCCATCCGGTGGCCCCTCCGATTCGAACGGCTCCTATCAGCCTAGAGGCGACATAACCCGCCAAATCGGCTGCTTTGCAGCGGTTGCTGCCCTTCGCCGATCGCATAGCAGAGACCGGTCCGGGTCGGCATGCCGACACTCGCCGTGCTGGAAGAGGACCTCGCTCAAGGACTGCTATCGAGGGCATGCTCATGATGAAGCGTGCACCGGTTCAGTCTTCCGAGGCAGAACGCTGAGGTGCGGCGTCGATGATGAACTTGCTGCGCTCGTGCAGCTCATCAAAAGTAAGGATGTCGATGCCGGTGATGCTATTGCGGTACATCTCAAACGAACGGAGTTGGTCATTGTTGACACCATGCTCATGGACGAATTCATTGAGCGATCCAACCACGATGAAGGCCCGTGGCTTGAAGTTGAAGACTTCTTCGCCAGTGGGCGATCCTTCTTCATCGTTCAGGCGAAACATCCCATAGAGACTTCTCATGGCTGCGGCTACTGTGCCTTGAACCTGCGCTACTGCGCCGCTAAGTTCCTTGGACGGCGCCCAGCAACCGACACGATACGGTGCGCTGTCTAGCAGCTTCGTCAGATGAGTCTTAATCTCTACGAAGCACAGCGAGTTGATGATGCCTCGTGTCTTCATCAGACCATCAGCTCTCTTGCCGTGCTTTAGAAGATCATGTCCTTCGACAACTTGTTCAAGCTTTTTGTTGTCAAAGCCGGTGACGAAAAAATAACTAAGCCCATAGCCGAAGATCCATTGGTTCTTCTCAAAAAACAGCTGCCATAGAGCCTCGTCGCCGCGAGCTTGCTTGGAGGCCTTGGCAGCGTCGAAGTAGTCGGGCTCACTCAGGAGACGACCGAAGGTCTGAACCTGCTTCTTGCGGTAGCCAAGAGCAACAACATCCTCTTTCGTCAAGGCGGCCTCGATGGCTTCGGTGAAGACTGCTTGGTTGTCGTTAACCAAGCTTGCAGCCTGCGCCTTGGACAGCGTGAGCTTGCGAAGCTCTGTGTCCGAGATGTTGACCTTCTCTCAGCCCTTGAATTCGACTGCTGCGACATTCTCGAAGAAGGTTAGGAGCTTGGGGATCTCGCTTCCGACGAATGAAAAATGGGTGTTCTGGGGGTTGCCGGTATTCCCATTGAAGGCTTGCAGGGTAACGACCGTTAGTCCACGGCTGTCCTCCATGAACTTGGCGACGATCTCGGTACGGCCAGACTCTGTCCGACGAAGCACCACCTCCTTTTTTACGGTGGCGTAGTGAAGGCCCTCGGAGTCGATCACCTTGGATGCGATGCGCAACGGTCCCTGCGCGGTCGTTACGCGAGGGCTAATGTATGTGCAAGCTTGTTCTTGTGGATATCGAAGTCGTCCGGCATGGCTGCTCTCCCTGATTTGTGCTCGGTCACTTCCTGGGCATCCCGTCTGCGCGCAGGGTATCAAAACGAGCATAGCGTAGGCGGTGCGAACTAACCTGGGAACGACGGTTCTGCAGCGACAGCGCCAATTGGTGCGGCATGTGACCGGTCGGTCACGCCCCGTCTCCACGCGGTGCCGGGTGCTTAGCGTCGGATGCACAGCCACTTTAGGAGCCACTGCCCGGCGAATGTCCGGTGACGATCACAGCTGCCGCTCGCTCTGCTCGGCTGAATGACAGGAACTGGCCGGGCCCGTGAGTTGACCTCGCCGCCCGGAAGCCGCCTGTCGTAACGCGCACCGGTTCCCATTGAAGTCGCATCTGTTGACGCGCGTCACGGCATGCGGGTCGGGAGAGAATCATGGTCTGGACTGCCCCTGTTTGGCCAGGACAGCCTGCCCCTATCTACAACTGGTGCCATCAGACCGCTCATGACCGACGCTTCTCAATACACGAACTTGCCGCAGTGGCCCAACGCCTATCCGGCCAGCGGCGCCAGCGCCACGCTGAAAGGCCTCAACGAGGACTTCAGCGTGACCGAACTGCCGCTGCAGCTGCCCTCCGGCGCCGGCGAACACATCTGGCTGGACGTCGAAAAGAACGGCGCCAACACCGCCTTCGTCGCTAAAGCGCTGGCCGAGGCCGCCGGCGTGCAGGAAAGGGACGTGGGCTATGCCGGCCTCAAGGACCGCCACGCCATCACCCGTCAATGGTTCAGCATCTACCTGCCGAGCGGCAAAACCGGCGAGACGCCCGACCTGACCCAGCTTCAGCACCCGGAATTCAGGGTGCTGGGCCAGAGCCGCCACGTGAAGAAACTGCGCCCTGGTGATCTGCAAGGCAACCGATTCCGCATCGTGCTGCGTGACGTGACGGGCGACCCAGGCGCCATCGAAGCCGTCGAGGCCAACCTGAAGGCCATTGCCGCACAGGGCGTGCCCAACTACTTCGGTGCCCAGCGTTTCGGCTTTGACGGCGGCAACGTCGAGCAGGGGCGGGCCATGCTGGCGCGCGAAATCCGCGTGCGCAACCCGAAGAAGAAGGGCATCTAC
>JADMJQ010000079.1:0-13192 GCA_018780415.1 Roseateles sp.
AATCTGCCGCGCCCGCGGGGCGGTGAGTTGTCGAGCCGAGGCTCCAGCGGAGTGCTGGACCTGCTGCCGACGCCGCCGGAGCGCAAATCCAAGCTGAGTGAAGACATGGAAAAGGCCGCCCGCGAAGATTGCCGCAAGGCCTATGGCGAAGCCCTCGGCCTGTTGGCCGTTGTGCCGCTGGCGCTGGACGCCGCCAAGTCCAATAACAAGGGCTGCCGCTGGTAAGTCCTAAGCCCCTCGGCCAGGGGATTGAGGGTTGGCGCCTGCATTTGCCCCCGGCAGGCCGGGCACAATGCGCGCATGACGGCGCCCGATGGTTTTGACCCCAATTCGATTCTTCAGGAATTCACCGAAAAGCTGCGCGAACGCGACAAGCCGGTGGATCTCTCGATCTCGCAGGCAACGCTGAATGCCAATAGCGCGGTGAAGTCGGGTGCTGCCGCTCAAGCTGCCTTTGTTGATCCAGCTGCCTCGGCGACGAAGCGTGCGGGGTCTAGGGCCGGCGGTGGCCGCTGGGATATGCACGACGTCACCGATGTCGAAGATTTGCGTGAGCGCCGTCCGGCACTCAATCCGCCGCTGGCGCTCAGCCCCGAGCCAACGGCGGAGCTGGAGATGGTGGCTGAGGCCGAGCCTGCCGCATTGGATGAGTTGGCCGAGCTGGAACGCTTTGCAGCCGACGCTGCGCTGGCAGCCAAGCTTGCCGCCGAGCGGCTTGCCGAGGGGCGCAAAAAACGTGCCGCGGCCGAGGAACAAGCTGCCAAGGAAGCCGCGGAAAAGTCAGCCAAAGAGGCCGCAAAATTGGAAGCGGCCGAATTGCGCGCTGCCGAAGAGGCCAGGGCCGACGCTTTGCGAGTCGCGCAAGCGCTTGCCGCTGAGCGAGCCGAGGCCGAACGCTTGGATGCCGAACGAAGAGCTGCAGAGCTAAGAGCTGCCGAGCGAATTGCCGCTCAACAGTTGGCCGCTGACCTTTCCGCTGCAGCGGAACGGGCCCGACAGCTCGCGGCCGAGCAAGCCAGCTTGGCGGCGCAGGCATTGCTGGCCGAACAAGAGCGAGCCGCGGCTGCCGAGCGGGCGGCGGCTGAAATCCTAGCGGCCAAGCTGGCGGCCGAACTTCTGGCCGAACGGGCCGCCGAACGTGCCGCCGAAAGCGCAGCCTTGGAGCGCGCCAGGCAGCAGGCGCTCAGGCAACAGGAACTTGAGCGCCAGGCCAATGAGCAGGCCTTGGCTGCCGCAGCCGTCGTTGCCAAGCGGGCCGCCGTCGACGCCGCTGCGCGGGCCAAGCAAGCGGCGGCCGCGAAAAAGGCGCAGGAGAAGGCGCAAGAGAAGGCGCTGCAGAAGCAGGCCGCAGCTGAGGCCAAAGCGTTGGCCGGGCAAATTGCCGCCCAAGCTGCTCAGCAAGCGGCTGCGGCAAAGGTGCTCAAGAAGCAAGAAGAACAGGCCGCCAAGGTTCGCCAGCAGCTCAGCCTCGCGGCCGACAAGGAAGCCGCTCAACTGCGCAAGGCCGAAGCGGCTGCCGCAGAGAAGCGCTTGCGGCTCGAACGCGAAGCCGCGGCCAAGGCCAAGCTTGAGGCTGCAGCACAGGCAGCAAGCCGGGCCGCCGCCGAGCGGGCCGCCGCAAATTTGGCGCATGAACAAGAACGGCAGCAACAGCAGCAGGAGCAAGAACGCTTGGCCGCGCAAGCGCGAGCCACAGCAGCAGCAGCCCAGTTGCTGGCTGAGCAGCAAGCCGAGCGGGAGCGAGCCGAGGCGGCGGCGCTTGCATTGGCGCAGGCGCAGGCCGAGCTGGAACAGCAGGCTGCTGCTGCAGCAGCGGCAGCAGAAAAATTGGCGCGCGAGCAGCAGGCCGTGCGGGAACTACAGGCGGCTCAGGAGCAGCGGCTTGCGCAAGAGCGACTGGCTGCGCAAGCGCAGGCAGCGGCCTTGGCCCGCCTTCAGGCAGAACAGCAGCAAGCCGAGCAAGAGCAAGCCGAGGCAGCGGCGCTGGCCTTGGCACAGCTTCAAGCCGAGCAGCAGCGGCAGCAAGCGCAGCAGCGCGAACGAGCCGAAGCTGCCGCTGCGCTTGCACTGGCGCAGGCGCAGCTTGAACAGCGATTGGCCGCTGAGGCATTGGCCCGTGAGCGGCTAGCGGCGCAGCAGCGGGATGAGGCGCTGCAGCGCGACGAGGCGATTGCGCGGGCGCGGGCGGAGCAGCAGGCCCAGCATGAGCTGGCCGAGGCGGCCGCCAAAGCATTGGCGCTGGCCGAGGCCCAAGCGCAAGCCCAAGCCTTGGCCCTTGCGCTGGCTCAGGCCGAGGAGGCAGCGATCGCAGCTGCCGAGGCACAAGCGCGAGCCAAAGCGCAAGCCGAAGCCGAAGCTCAGCGTCGCGCCCAAGCCAAGGCCGCGGCCGAGGCTCAAGCCAAGCTGGACGCGGCGCCGTTCTTGCGCGTCGACTTGCCGCGTGCAGCGGCGCTGCCCGAGCTGGACCTGGCCAGCATCAATATGCCCAAGGTGGCCGCGCCGGCGCTGAGTCAGACCGACGGCCTGTTGGACCTGGGTGGCTTGCTGGCGCAAGTGGCCGGCACGGCGCGCCAGGCGGCCCCGGCGGAGCCCGCCTGGCAGCCGGGCGCGGCCTTGCGCGAGGCGCTTGATGCGCAGCGCCGACCACGCCAGCCAGACGAACTTGATCTTGGCCATCCCCCTCATCCCCCGCATCCCGCCTTTCCCGCCAAGCGCTGAACCGCTTCCCGCAGCGAAACCCCACATCGATGACGACAACGACGATCACCCCAGGGCTGCTGGTCCTGCATGGCAACCGCGCCGAGCTGCTCGGCGAGGCGGTGTTCGAGTGGCTGCGCCGTCAGCCGCTGGGCGCGCTGGAGGAAGAGATTTTCCTGGTCCAGAGCAATGGCGTGGCCGAGTGGCTGAAGATGACGCTGGCTGAACAAAACGGCATCTGCGCCGCCACGCGGGTCGAGTTGCCGGGGCGGTTTTTGTGGCGCAGCTACCGGCAGATGCTGGGCTTTGAGGCGGTGCCGGCGCTCTCAAGGCTGGATAAATTGCCGCTCACCTGGAGCCTGATGCGCCTGCTGCCCGAGTTGACGGAGCGGCCCGGTTTTGAGCCGCTGGCGGGGTTCTTGCGGCTGGGCGGCATGGAGCGGCGGCTGCAACTGGCGTCCGCCTTGGCCGACTTGTTCGACCAATACCAGGTCTATCGAAGTGACTGGTTAGATGCGTGGGGTGCTGGGCGTGATGTACTGCCGCCGCTGAGCCCTAGCGACGCCGCGGCCGAGCTGCCGGCCGATCAACGCTGGCAGGCGGCGCTGTGGCGCGAGCTGCAAGCGCCGCTGAGCCCGGCCGAGCGCAGCGGCTCGCGCCCGCAGCTGCACCAGCGCTTTGTGGCGGCGGTGCAGGGCGGTCAAATGCCCGTGAGCCCGCTGGCTCGGCGCGTTATCTTGTTCGGCATGACCCATGTGCCCATGCAGACCTTGCAGGCCTTGGCCGCTCTGTCCGAGCATTGCCAGGTGGTGCTGGCCATCCCCAACCCCTGCCGCTACCACTGGGCCGACATCATGGACGGGCGCGAGCTGCTGCGCGCGCAGCGCCGCCGCCAGCCGTTGCGCCAAGGGCTGGACCTGGCGGCGCTGTCGCTCGAAGACATGCACGCCCATGCCCACCCCCTGTTGGCCAGTTGGGGCCGCCAGGGTCGCGATTTTGTGCGCCAGCTGGACCAATTTGATGATGTGCTGGCCGCGCAAGAGCGCTTCAAGGTCAGCAAGGTCGACCTGTTCGATGAGGCACCGGGCGACTCTCTCCTGGCGCAGGTGCAAGCGCATATCCGCGACCTGACGCCGCTGGCGGAACATCCCCGGCCGGCCGTCGCGGCGACGGACAAGTCCATCGTCTTCCACATCGCCCATAGCGCCCAGCGTGAGGTCGAGATCTTGCATGACCAGTTGCTGGCGCTGCTGGCCGAGGCGGGCGGCGCACTCTCGCCGAGAGATATCGTCGTGATGGTGCCCGACATCGAAACCTTCGCGCCGGCGATCCGTTCGGTCTTCGGTCAGTACGCGCGCAGCAGCGACAAGCGCTTCATCCCCTATGACATTGCCGACCTGAAGGAGCGCGCCAACAACCCGCTGGCCGTCGCGCTGGAATGGTTGCTGCGGCTGCCGCAGCAGCGCTGCCGCCTGAGTGAGCTGCAGGCCTTGCTGGAAGTGCCGGCGATCGCCGCGCGCTTCGGCCTGCAGCCCGAGGACTTGCCGCGCCTGCAGCAATGGATGGAAGGCGCTGGCATACGCTGGGGGCTGAATCTCGAGCAGCGCGCCGATATGGGGCTGGCCGCCTGCGGCGAGGCCAATAGCCTGGCTTTTGGCCTGCGCCGCATGTTGCTGGGCTATGCCAGCGGTGAGGGGCCGGAGTTCCAGGGCATTCAGCCCTACGCCGAGGTGGGCGGTTTGAGCGCCGGCCTAGCCGGCTCACTCGCCGACCTGGGCGCCGCGCTGGACGCCTGGTGGCGCCTGGCGGCGACGCCGGCCACGCCGCTGGATTGGGCCGAGCGCGGCCGCCATTTGGTCAGTGACTTCTTTCTGCCCAGCCACGAGACCGAAAGCCTGACGCTGGCGGCCTTGCAAACGAGCCTGAGCGCCTGGTTGGAGGTCTGCGCCCTGGCCGGCTTTGACGAGGCGATCGAGCTGGCCGTGGTGCGCGAGGCCTGGTTGGCCGGCCTGGATACGCCGACGCTGAACCGCCGCTTCAAGGCCGGCGGCGTGACCTTTTGCAGCCTGCTGCCGATGCGGGCCGTGCCGTTCGAGGTGGTCTGCCTGTTGGGTATGAATGATGGCGATTACCCGCGCCGTGCCAGCCGCAACGACTTTGATCTGATGGGCCTGCCCGGCCTGGCGCGCCCCGGCGACCGCTCGCGCCGCGACGACGACAGGCAGCTGATTCTGGAGGCCTTGTTGTCCGCGCGGGCCAAGCTCTACATCAGCTGGAGCGGCCGCAGCGTGCGCGACAACAGCGAGCAGCCGCCCTCGGTGCTGGTCGCGCAGCTGCGCGACTATCTGCGTGCCGGTTGGAGCGAGGACGTGCTGAAGCCCTTGACCACCGAGCATCCGCTGCAGGCGTTCAGCCGGCGCTATTTCGAAGCTGTGACGCCGGCGCTGTTCACCTATGCGCGTGAGTGGCGCGATGCGCACGGCGGCCCAAGCCAGGGCGATGTTGCCGATGTTGCCCAGGCAAAAAACGACACACAGCAGGCCTTGAATGTCATCACGCTGAGCGCCTTTTTGAAAAATCCTGTCAGGGCCTTCTTCAAGCACCGCCTGCTGGTTCAGTTCGACAGCCAGGAGCTGGCGGCCGAGGACGATGAGGCCTTTGCCGTCGCCGGCTTGCTGGAATATTCGATGCTGCGGGAACTGCTGGACGAATTGCTGGTGGGCTTGTCTGCTGAGCACGATCTGACCGAGCGAGTGGCCGCGCATGCCGCCCGCCTGCGCCGGGCCGGCCGCCTGCCTATGGCCGAGCAGGGCCGGCGGGTCGAGCAAAAGCTGGTGGCCACGCTAACGCCGATGTTGCAGACCTGGCTTGAGCTGCGCGCGCTCTATCCCTTGGCGGCGCCCAAGGAGCTGCTGCGCTACCCCTTCGAGCCCAGCGGGGACGGCGCGGCCTTTGACGATTGGTTGACCGATCTGCACAGCCAAGACCTGGGCGGGCAGCGGCTGTATTTTGAATTGCTGCCCAGCCGCTTGTGCTTGAACGAGAAGACCGGCTCGGTGCGCCCTGAGCGTCTGCTGGAGGCCTGGGTGCGCATGTTGGCGGCGAGCGCTTGCGGCCTGCCCCTGCGCGGCGTGCTGGTCGGGCAAGACGCGACGGTGACGGTCGAGCCCTTGCCGCAAGAGCAGGCGCAAGCGCTGTTGACCGATCTCTTGGCGGCCTGGAAGGAGGGCATGGAAGAAGGCATGGCCGCGCCGCTACCGCTGGCGTTGAAGACCGGCCTGGCCGAGGTCAGCGGCAACGGCGATCCGGCCTTGATTTATGAGGGCGGGCCCTTCCAGGCCACGGCCGAAAATGCCGAGGCCTGCCTGGCGCGCCAGTTCCCCGACTTTGCGGCGCTGACGGCCGACGGGCGCTTTGCGGCGCTGGCGCAGCGGCTCTATGGGCCCTTGTACGAATGGGTGCTGGCTAACGCCAAGCTTGAGCTGCACCAGCCGATGACGAGCAACGAAGGCGCGGCATGACGCAGCACAATCAATTGGACGCCGGCAGCTTCCCGCTCTGGGGCAGCCGCCTGATCGAGGCCAGCGCCGGCACCGGCAAGACCTGGACGATTGCCGCCTTGTACCTGCGCCTGGTGCTGGGCCATGGCGGCGAGCAGGAAGGTTTCACGCGCCCCTTGCTGCCGGCCGAAATCCTGGTGATGACCTTTACCCGCGCCGCCACGCGCGAGCTGTCCGACCGCATTCGCGCGCGCCTGCTCGAAGCCGCCCAATGCTTTCGGGGCGAGGCCCAGCCGGCCAGCAGTGATGCCCTGCTGATTGGCTTGCTGGCCGACTACGCCGACGCCGCCCAACGCCGCGCCGCCGCCTACCGTTTGAGCCTGGCGGCCGAAAGCATGGACGACGCTGCCGTCCACACCATCGACGCCTGGTGCCAGCGCATGTTGCGCGAACACGCCTTCGACAGCGGTTGCCTATTCGATGAGACCCTGCTTGGCGATGAGCAGGCACTGCTGCTGGAGGCCACGCAGGACTATTGGCGTGCCCAGCTCTACCCGCTGAGCGCGGTCGCTTTGGACCAGGCGCTGGCGGTGTTCCGCACGGTCGAGGGTTTGCAGTCGGATGCCCGCAACCTGCTGGCTCAGGGCCTGCCCGACGATGTCCAGACGCTGGCGGCTCAGCCCTTGGCGCAGCTGATAGAGACGGTGGCCGCCGAGCGCGCGGCCGCCTTGGGCGAGCTCAAGCTGGGCTGGGGCGAGCGGGCCGCCGCGATGCGCGTTTGGCTGGACGCTCAGATGGCGGCTGACAAGGCCTGCCCCTTCAACAAGTCCAAGCTGCGTGCCAACTATTACGAGCCCTGGTTACAGGCGCTGGCGGCCTGGAGCCTGGACGCTGAGCTGGCTGACATTGAGATGTCCGACAAGGCGCAGTTCCGGCTCACGCCGGCCGGCCTCGCCGACGCACTCAAAGGCGACGCCGCACTGCCCGAGCTGCCGCCGGAGTTTGCCGCTTTCGAGTCCTTGCTGGCGGCTTTGATCGCCTTGCCCGCGCTTAGCACCCCGCTGCGCTTGCACGCGGCCAGCCGCATCGAGCAGCGCCTGTCTGCCCTGAAGGCGCAAGCGGGCTTGTTCGGCTTTGCCGATATGTTGACCCGGCTGGACCGGGCGCTGGACCCTGACCTGGGCGCCAGTGCCGAGCGCCTGCGCGCCCGCATGCTGGCCCAGTACCCGGTCGCCCTGATCGATGAGTTTCAAGACACATCGCCGCTGCAGACGCGGATCTTTGATCGCCTCTACCGGATCGCCGACAACTCGGCCGCCAGCACCTTGCTCTTGATTGGCGACCCCAAGCAGTCGATTTACGGTTTTCGTGGCGCCGACATTTACAGTTACCTGGACGTCAGAGCCAAGACCGCCGGCCGCCACTATGTTTTGGGCACCAATCACCGCTCGACGCAGGAGTTGGTCGCGGCCGTCAACCAGGTGTTTGAATTTGCCGAGAGCCGGGCGGGTGAGGGCGCGTTCATGTTTCGCACCGAGGCCACCGACAACCCTTTGCCTTTTGTGCCGGTGGCCGCGCGCGGCCGGGCCGAACGCTTGCTGGGCGCCGGTGGTGAGCCGTTGCCGGCGCTGAGCCTGGTGGTGGACGAGAGCCTTTTGGACGCCGGTAGCAGCCAGCGCCTGTTCGCGGCGCGCTGCGCCGAGCAGATGGTCAGTTGTCTGAATGACCCGCAGACCGGCTTTTTCGACGCCGCCAAGGGCGAGTTCCGTCGTCTGGTGCCGGCCGATATGGCGGTGCTGGTGCGCACCGGGCGGGAAGCCGCCGCGGTGCGGCGTGAGCTGCGCCGGCGCGGCGTGGCCTCGGTCTATTTGTCGGACAAGGATTCCGCCAGCGATCTGCTGCGCTGCTTGAGCGCGGTGGCTGCACCCTTGGACATGCGCCTGGTGCGCGCCGCGCTGGCCACCCGCTTGCTGGGCTTGAGTCTGGCCGAGTTGACGGCCTTGGCGGCCGATGATGAGGCCTTTGATGCGCGCAGCGACGAGCTGCGGGCGCTGCAAAGCGTTTGGCAGAGCCAGGGCGTGCTGGCCATGCTGCGGCAACTGCTGCACCGTATGCAGTTGCCGGCGCGCTGGCTGAGCAGCAGCCAGGCCGGCGACGGCGAACGCCGCCTGACCAACTATCTGCATCTGGCCGAACTGCTGCAGGCGGCCAGCGGACTGCAAAGTGGTGAGGCCGGCTTGATCCGCTGGCTGGCCGCGCAAATCGAGCAAAGCCAGCAGGCCGGCGCGGCGGGCGAAGATGCCGTCGTGCGCCTGGAGAGCGATGCCGACCTGGTCAAGGTGGTGACGGTGCACAAGTCCAAGGGGCTGGAGTATCCGCTGGTCTTCATGCCTTTTGCGGCGGGCTTTCGCGGCGTCGACAAGGCGCGCACCCGTCAAGTCAAACAGCTGGACGCCGACGGCCTGCCGCAGCTGGTTCTGCAGCCCAGCGATGAACAGATCGCCCAGGCCGACAAGGAGCGCCAGCGCGAGGACTTGCGCCTGCTCTATGTGGCGCTGACGCGGGCCCGCCATGCCTTGTGGTTAGGGGTGGGCGCACTCAGGGTCGGGCCCAGCAAAGAATGCGTCACTTACCGCAGCGCGATCGGCTATGTGCTGGGCGGCGCGCAGCCGTTTGAGGCCGCGCAGCTGCCGCTGCTGGCCCAGCAAATGGCAGCAGCTAACCCACAAATTACGCTGCTGCCGGCCCTGCGCACGCCCGCCTTGACTCTCGCATTGCCGCGCGGCACGCCGCCGCCGCTGATAGCCGCGCCTGCCTACCTGGCCGAGTTCGAGCGGCGTTGGGGCATAGGCAGTTTTTCGGCCCTGGTGCGGGCCTTGTTGCCCAGCCAGACCGTGATGTCGAATGCGGCGACCCGCTTGGATGAGCCGCTTGAACACGCTGTGCCTCTTGCTGGCCCAAGTGGCGAGCAGCCCTGGCATGGCTTCCCGCGCGGCGCGCTGCCGGGCAATTTTTTGCATGATCAGCTGGAATGGTTGGCCGAGCAGGGCTTTGGGCGCTTGGCCGAGTCCGAGGAGGTGCGCGCCCAGCTGCTGCGGCGTTGCGAGCGCCAGGCCTGGGGTGCGCATGCGCAGGATCTGTTGGCCTGGTTGCTGCAGGTTTGCAGCACCGCACTGCCCCAGGTCGGAGCGGCCTTGAATGACATCACGCAGCCCTTGGCCGAGATGGAGTTCTGGTTCCCCTCGGAGCAGCTGCAGTCGCAAGCACTGGACGCCTTGTGCCGCCGCCATTTACTGGCCGGGCTGGATCGCCCGGCGCTGCCGCAGCGCCAGCTGCATGGGCTGCTGATGGGTTTTGCCGACCTGGTGTTCGAGCACCAGGGGCGCTACTTCGTGCTCGATTACAAGTCCAACTACCTCGGCCCCAGCGACGCCGACTATGGTGAGTCGGCGCTTGCTAGCGCCATGGCCGAACACCGTTATGACGTGCAGGCCGCCGTCTATTTGCTGGCCCTGCATCGCCTGTTGCGCGCCCGCTTAGGGGCCGCCTATGAGCCGCAGCGTCAACTCGGCGGCGCGGTCTATTACTTCTTGCGCGGCCTGCAGGCGCCCAGCCGGGGTTGCTATGTGGTGCAGCCCTCGTTGGCCATGTTGGACGAACTTGATGGCTTGCTGCAAGGCGAGCGGGGAGCAGCATGAGTGAAGAAATTGGCGTAGCTGCGGTGTTGCAGAGCCTGAAGCAATGGGGCGAGCAGGGCTTTATACGCCGGCTGGACGCCGCTTTTGCTGCTTTTTTGTTCGAGCAAGAGCCCGCCGCACCGGCCCCGCTGCTCTTGGCCTCCGCCCTGGTTGCGCATATGGAGGGGCGCGGCCACAGCTGCTTGGGGCTGGACCTGTTGCTGCAAGACCCTGAAGCCGTGCTGGGCTGGAAGGCGGAGCCGGCCGAGGCGTTGCGTCAGCTGATGGTCGCTTCGCTGCCCGGCGATTTGCCGAGTTGGCTGGCCGCTTTGCAAGCCAGCCCCTTGGTTTGGGTGGAACAGAAAAGTGGCCAACAAGGCGGCAGTGAGCCGCTGGTGTTGAGCGGCAACAAGCTCTATTTGCGCCGCATGTGGTCTTGCGAGCAGAAGGTGGCGACTCAGGTGCTGGCACGGGTGGCGGTGCCTGAGCGGCCGCAGCAGGCCGAGGTGCGGCGCTGGCTGGATGCGCTGTTCCCGTCGGCAAATTCAGACCCTGAGCCGGACTGGCAAAAGCTCGCCTGCGGCCTGGCGCTGAACGGCCGTTTGAGCCTGATCACCGGCGGCCCCGGCACCGGCAAGACCTATACCGGCGCGCGCGTGCTGGCGCTGCTGTTCGCGGTGGACGAGCAGCCACAGCGCCTGCGCGTGGGCCTGGCCGCGCCCACCGGCAAGGCGGCGGCGCGCTTGAAGCAGGCGATTGATTCGGCGCTGGGAGACCTGCAAGCGCAGCTCGGCAGCAGCTTGGCGCTGCAGCAGTTGGCGACCCAGATCGGGCCGGCGCGCACGCTGCATTCGCTCTTGGGCGCCAGGCCCGACACGCGCAAGTTCAGGGCCGATGCGGCCCACCCCTTGCCGCTGGATGTGTTGATCGTCGATGAAGCGTCGATGATCCATCTGGAGATGATGGCGGCGCTGCTGGAGGCGCTGCCGCCAAGCTCGCGTTTGATCCTGCTGGGCGACAAGGATCAGCTGGCCTCGGTCGAGGCGGGCGCTGTGCTCGGTGATCTGTGCAGCGGCGCTGAACTGGGCCATTACCTGCCCGCCACCGCCGCCTATGCCGAGGCCGTCACCGGGCAGGCGATGGCGCCCGCCTATCTGAGCGAGCAGGCGTCCAAACTGGCACAGCAAACCGTGATGCTGCGCAAAAGCCATCGATTCGGCGGGCCGATAGGGCAGTTGGCCCTGGCAGTCAATGCGGGCGATGCGCGCGCGGCGGTCGAGTTGCTGCGCCTGGGTGAGGGGGAAATTCTCCACGAGCTGCAGTCACCGACGCTGGCAACCCTGCTGCGCCTGGCCGTCAACGGCCGGCCCGGCGCCGAGGGCGGCTACCGCAGCTATCTGCAGTTAGTCAAACAGCGCCCGGCGGGGCTGGATGCGGCCGGCTTCGAGGCCTGGGCAGGCGCAGTCTTGAGCGCTTTTGAGCGCTTTCGCCTGCTTTGCGCGGTGCGCGAGGGGGCGTTTGGCGCGGCCGGCTTGAATCAGGCGGTGGAGCAGGCGCTGGCGGAGCAGCGCCTGCTGCTCAAGCGCGGGGAATGGTACGAGGGCCGCCCGGTGATGGTGACGCGCAATGATGTGGGGCTGGGCGTCTTCAATGGCGATATCGGCATTGTCTTGCGGCCACCGAGCCAGGCCGACAATGCTAACGGAATGGACCAGCGGCTGCGGGCGTATTTCTCCGACGGGGCCAAGCTGCGCTCGGTGGCGGTGAGCCGCTTGGCCGATGTGGAGACCGCGTTTGCGATGACGGTGCACAAGTCGCAAGGGTCGGAGTTCGAGCATACTGTTTTGGTGTTGCCGACCGAGCCCAGCCGGGTGCTGACGCGCGAGCTGGTCTACACCGGCATCACCCGCGCCCGCCGGGCCTTCACCCTGGTCAATGGCTGGCCGCCGGGCTTTGCCAAGGCCTTGGCGCAGCGCACGCGGCGCGCCAGCGGGCTGCTGGAACGGTTGACGGATATCTGATGAGAAACAAAAAACCAAAACGGACGCAGAGATCGCAGAGGACATCGCTATGACCTTACTAATCTCTGCGTGCTCCGCGTCTCTCTGTGGCCTCTGCGTCCTGCGTTTCTTCGCTAAATGATCAAATTCATCCACACCGCCGACATTCATCTGGACAGCCCCTTGTGCGGCCTGGCCAGCTACCAGAATGCGCCGACGCAGGCGCTGCGCGGTGCCAGCCGGGCGGCATTCACGCGCCTGATCGATGCGGCCATCGACGAGGTGGTGGACTTCATGGTGATCGCCGGTGACCTCTATGACGGCAACTGGCGCGACTACAACACCGGGCACTTTTTCGTGCGCGAGATGGGCCGGCTGAACCAGGCCGGCATCCCCGTCTATTTGCTGTACGGCAATCACGACGCCGAGAGCGAGATGACGCGCCGTCTGACGTTGCCGGCCAATGTGCATCTGTTCGACAGCCGCAAACCGTTGACGCACAAAATCGACGCCTTGCGAGTGGCCTTGCATGGGCGCAGCTTCAAAGAGGCCGCCACCACCGAGAACCTGGCCGCCGGCTACCCGGCACCGGTGCCGGGCTGGCTCAATATCGGCGTGCTGCACACCGCCCTGGAGGGCTACGCTGCGCATGCCCGTTATGCGCCTTGTTCGCTGGCCGAATTGCAGGCCAAGGGCTATGACTATTGGGCCCTGGGTCATGTGCATGAGCATGCGGTGCTGAGCGAGTCGCCTTGGGTGGTGTTCCCCGGCAATCTGCAGGGTCGCCATATCCGCGAGGCCGGGCCGCGCGGCGCGGTGCTGGTGACGGCCAGCGAGGCCGGCATTCAAAGCGTGGAGCGCTTGATCGTCGACGTCTTGCGCTGGGAGCGGCTGGCGGTGGACGTCAGCGCGGCGGCCGACCTGGCCACTGTGGTCGCTTTGGTGGGCCAGGCCTTGGAGGCCCTGTTGTTGGCGCAGACCGGCAATTGGCCCTTGGCGCTGCGCGTGAGCCTGGTCGGACGAACGCCGGTGCATGGCGCCTTGTTCGGCCTGGAGGCTCAGGTGCGCGAAGAGCTGTTGGCGCAGGCGGCCGCCTTGGGCGGTGAACGGCTGTGGATAGAAAAGCTCAGGATAGAGACGACGCCGGTCTTGGACAGCGAGCAGATCAGCGCCCGCGCCGATGCCATCGCCGACCTGCAGGCGCTGCTGGCCGAAGTGCCGCAGGATGCCGACTTCATGCGCGCCCTGGCCGAGGATTTGCAGCAGTTGACGGCCAAAGCGCCGCTGGAGTTGATAGCGGCGCTGCCCGAATTCACGG
>JADMJQ010000079.1:13202-16342 GCA_018780415.1 Roseateles sp.
CCATCGTCGCGGCGGTGGCGCCGGCCTTGCTGGCGCAACTGGCCCATGCGGAGCAGGGGCAACGGGTCCGCTAACGCACATTTCAGGTGCAAAATTGGATCGCCGTCAACTACTCATCAACAGGAGTTCTGTCATGCGTCAATTCCATTTGGGCAGCGCCTTGCTGCTGTCTTTGGTGCTAGGGGCTGCGCCCTTGTATGCGGGCGCCGCCAGCAAGGCCGAGACCAAGGCCGCCGTCAACGAGATCATGAGTCATGATGGGCTTGAGAAGCTCAAGTCCAAGGACGCCGATCTGGTCTACGCCCGGCCGGGCGCTTCATTGGCCGGCTACACCAAGGTCATGCTGGGCCCCATCGATGTGGCTTTTGCCAAGAACTGGGACCCCAAGCGCCCCGGCAGCAGTTTCAGGATCAGCGAGGAAGAGCGAGAGGAGATTCGCAGCGGTGTGGCGAACTTGGTCAGGGACGAGTTCGTCAAGACCTTGCAGGCCAAGGACGGCTACAAGGTCGTCGAGGCGGCCGGGCCGGATGTGCTGCGGCTCAAAGCCAGCGTCATCAATTTGTATGTGAATGCGCCCGATGTGGCGACGGCGGGCCGCACGCGCACCTATGTCACTTCGGCCGGCGAAATGACGCTGGTGCTGGAGGCCTTTGATTCGGAAACCGGCCAGGTCTTGTCACGTGTGGTCGATCGGCAGGAATCGAATATTCGTGCTGGCCAGCTGAGCTGGAGCAACCGGGTGATGAATCAGAGCGAGGGCGAATTGATCGCCTCGGGCTGGGCACGCAAGCTGCGCAAAGCGCTGGACAAAGCGCATGGCATCGGCAAACAGTAAAGTAGCGGCCAATTCAATCGCAAGGAGCGCCAATATGGCCACACCATCACCCGCCCAAAAAATCGACATCAAGGCCATTGCTTCGGACAGCGGCGTTGCCGTGGAGGCCTATGACACCTATGACACCGACGAAGAAACACTGGCCGCCGCGCACCGCTTTGCTGCGGGCGTGTTGAACCGGGTGGCGGCTATTTGCGAGCAAGCGCCGGGCAAGTCCATGGACGCCGCCGCTTTGCGCAAGCTGGCGCAGGGGTTGTTGGGCTGAGGGTTGCAAAGGGGGCGCGGTCGGCCTCTCTTGCTGGGTTTTTCCCCAACCAGCCTGGTCGTCCGCCGAATTTGGAAGCAAGCTTTCTGCCCAGAGCGGAGATTCGCCGTACCAGATCAATAGGCTAGCGACATGCAGTCTTAATGGAGCGAAGGCTACTGCTGCCGGAACCTGTAATTTGCCTTCCCGCGAGCTGAGTGCATGTTGCAAGTACAAAATCGGACATTTGGGGGGGCTATGCGGAGCACGGAACCATGACAGTCGGTCCGAGATGAGTATTTGCAAGGCTAGCCCGTCGGTAGCGCCCCTGCTACGACCCTTTGAGGGTTCTGCGGAGAAATTCATCCACGATTCCGCAGGCCACGGACCACCTTCAATGCGAACGACCAAAGCAGCGCTTATCTATCGGCGGACCAAGAGCCTTCGCGCCGTGCAGCTGCTCTTCAGACACGCCAAAGCGCTGACGATGGTGCCATACGTCGGCATTGAGGTCGATGACGCACTGGATATTTCCGGGCAAATGTAGTGCCTCGGCGAGCATGGGTGGTTGTCGCTGCCGCGCAATGACACTGAGCTTTGCACTTCATCGACGACGCAGCCGCAAGCTCAGCAGCAGGCTAGGAGTGCGGCGCTGCTTGGCTCGGGCACGGCTGTCATCAGTGATACGTTGTCGTATTGAACAAACGCGCGGTCGTTCTGCTCGGAAGCGCCAATCGTTCCCACATAAAGTGTATGCAAGCCCGCCGAAAGACTCACCGTGAGGGTGGTGCCGACGTGCCAGCTGTCGTCGTAGTTTGCGTCACCGTAGGTGCTCGAAAACAGCGGCGGCGGTGGTGGGGTGTTGACTGTGCCGTACCAGTTATCGATGGTGACCTTGGCACCATTGATCGCACGGCCGTTCGACGGGTTGGCCAGCCTGTAGTCGAAGCTCAAGACAAAGTTACCACCCGCGCCTGCATCGAAGCTTTGGCTGACAAAGTACTTGTGGTTTGTGTTGTGGGCGCCCATGGTGCTGAAGCGTAGTTGCCCGCCCCACACCCCGGCGTTGTCTGTGGTACCAACCAGGCCGGCCCAGTGGTCGGGCAGGATCGCCAAACCGCCAGTGCCAGTGGCGGCGTGGGTCAGTGCGAAATCGCCGTTCAACAACAGTTCGCTATTGACTACAGCTTGCGCGCCAGCTGAGGCCCAACTGGCCGCAAGCATGAGGGCGGCAGGGAGGACCCGTCGGGCCAACGTAAGGACTGGATACATGGTCATTCCTTTGAGCAAGCGAATGTGAAACTATTGGAGTGCAACCTTAACTATGGCTGACCCAATGCGCCTCCAGATGTCGGCAGCTTCCAGCATGTTCAACACCCTCAGATGTTTGAGAGTCAACGCTGGGTAGATGCACACCCCGGGGGCGAATTACAGCGTCTTCAGCCGACACTAATCGCCCGAACCATTCTTGATTTCTACTTTGGTCGCGACATACACGCCGGTACTGTTTTGTGCGCCTTTGATCTCAACGTAAACACCATTGCTCAGAAGGCTGCCGTGTTCAAACTTCGCTTTGGATGCGTCAACCGTCAGTCCATTCACCTTGAAGTTGGCAGTTGACACAAAGTCCGACACCGGGCCCGACTGCTCATAGACAAGACCGGCCGCCGTGGTGGTGTCCTTCAGCTCAATCTTGGCGGCGACAAGCGTATTGCCGCTCACACTGCCCTTGATTTCGACATAGCTGCCCACCAGAACTTGAGCCATCGCGCCATGGCTAAACACGGCGCGACTCAAGTCCACCGTGACACCGTTCACCGTCACGGTGTTGCCATTGACGCTGCTGACTGCGCCGTACAGCTCATTGCTGCCTCCAATTTGGCTGTCGCGGTAGCCTTCAAGCTCCACTTGGGTGGCTTGTAGAACGCTGCCATCCCATGTGCCTTTGACTTCTAAGAGCTGACCTGTCGCGATGGTAATACCCCCTTTGATTGCGGCGCCGGACACGTTCACGGCTGTACCCGATACCGTCACCAAACCGTTCTGTGCCGCTGCGCTCGC
>JADMJQ010000079.1:16362-19970 GCA_018780415.1 Roseateles sp.
TGATTTTGAGTCGCGCCCCTGCCGGCAGCGCGCTGCCATTGACGCTAGACGCACCAGCGACGTGCACGCTGCTTGCCGTCAGTACGCCCCCGACTGGGCCGCTTGCTGCTTTGACTTTGACGCGGGCACCGACTGCCAGAACCCCGGTAACTTGGTTGGGGCTGAAGTTGACAGTCAGCGTGCCCACCGTGAAGCTGGTCGTGCCAAGCGCCGTGATATTGCCAATCAGGCTGACCGTGTTCAATGCGGGTTTGATTTCAACCAAGGTGGCCAACAAACTGCCGTCGGCCCGAAGTACGCCAAACACTTCAACCGCTTGACCTGCTGTGAGGGCCGTTAAACCGGCTGCACCCTGATAGGCGGTGGCTGCATTGGTTGTGACCGTTTGACCCAACAAGCTCAGCGTACCTGCAACGGCGTCGACAGCGGTGATGGTGCCTCGGTTGCCGTGCACGACTTCCAACTGGCTGGCGGTACCTAACTGTGTGCTGTCATCTGCATCGCCGTTTACGCGCACGGTCATGCCCAGCTTGAGTTGCGATAGATTGACGCTCAGTCCATCGTCATCTTGAAGGCTTGCTCCAACCGAAGAAAACCGCATACCGTTGACGATGATGGATCCAAATCCGCTGATCGGGCCCACATAGGTCGTGGCTTGCGTTGCGGCAGCGACAGGCGCACTGCCCACATCGGGCGCGTCGGGTGTATCGGTGGCGCTTCCGCCGCCACAAGCCGCGAGCAGCGTCGCACTGGCCAAAGCCAATGCGGTCCAAAGAAATTTGCTTGAGCTGAGAGTCATGATGCTTGTCCTTGAACTTCGTGGGTGACTGCTTCAATCACGTACCTGATTTGGAGCAGTTGCAACGGTAGCCAACCCACATGAGGACAAGCTTAAGTAGCTACCAAGATTTGTGTGCGGATGTCACAAGACGGCAGGATCAAGCGCAAGAGTGTTGCGCTCGCCAGGAGTTGGCAGGTATTCCAGCGCCACAGGCAATTGTGGGGTTTGATCATGGCTACACAGGGCTTTGACATTGATCCGGAAGTGCACTGACGGCCCAAGTCGTGGCAGTCACGGCGCGACCTATTTGCTGTAGTCGAGCTTGTTCAAGGGATCTGCCGCAGGTCGATATCGGCGATCAGAGTGGCGGCGGTTGCGCTGTTTCGCAGTGCCACAAGCTTGTTATGTTCCCATTCATAGGTACTGCCCCAGGACCATACTGAACCCACGATCTCAACAAAGTGAAGATCACCGGGCCCGCCAACGACATGGAGCTCCTTCACCTTATCCTCCCATTCAAACGCAAGAACGTGCTCGCCCGGCTTCAGGCGCAACCTCACCAGCGACCCTGGCACTGTGGTCACCGGCGCTCTCCCGTCGACTGATGCGACCAAATGGTTGCGCACATCGCCCCACCTCGTACGCAGGACGTACACCGTATAGGAGTCGGCATTGGGCTCGAAGCGCTTGGCGCTTTCGACCGTCTCAGCCGAAGGTAGCACTTCGACCGTGCAGATCAAGGTGGGGCGATAGCTCTTTCCAATCTTGAAGCAATAGCGATCGTCCATGCGACTCGTGCTGACCTGAGTCGTAGTGCAGCCAATGAGCTGCAGCATGAAGACGACAAGCAAAGCAGCGCCAAGGGCTCGAAGTGATTGCATAGGGGCGCGCCCAGTCCCAAAGGATTCGGGGCGGATGACAGCAACTGTGGGCCGCCAGCGTGATGACTGACCCGGCACCGACCTCACGATTTAGCTTCCGTTGGCTGCGACGTCACTGTCCAACTTCGTCGTCGGGTCGTTCCAAAGTTGCCCTGCTTCAAGGGCCAGCCGGTGGCGTGAAATCCACGCATCTACCGCGCTCATTGCTGTGATGAGTTGCTGCTCGTTGGCCAGACGCCGGGCGGTCAGCATGTCGGCCACCACGCCTTCGCCGAGCGCATAGCCCCGCGCAATGCTGTCAGCGGCGTCAGCGAGTTGTTGCGCAGCCTCTGAGTTCGCCAACCAACTGGCATAGGCCGTCTGTGCAACGCGAAGGTGCTGCACGCCCGCGGCCGAAGCCGAGCGCCGGGCCTGTTCCTCCAGCTGTGCCGCAGCGGCGGCCCTGGATGTGGCTGCTGCCGCGCCGGCAGCGCGGTAGTCGCCGCCGAAGGGCATGCTGATGACGACTCCCACCACCCGCTCCGCGCCACTGAGCGCTCGACCCACGCGCACCCCGACCGTTGGGTCGCCGTGCCGCTCGGCCATCTCCAGCTGCAGCGCAGCCTCGGCGCTTGCCGTGACGCGACGCGCCAGTGCCAGTTCGGGGTTGTTTTCGTTCAGCAGCGGCAACCATTTCGCCTCATCGCCGTGAAGCGCTTGCGGCGCAGGCAGGGCGGTGTTGATCTGCAGGTCGGCCAAGTTCAGCGCCGGGAAATGCTGTTGTAAAGCATCTGCCGCAGCCCGCGCCCGACCGACCGCAGCCTGCAGTTGAGCCCGCGACTGGGCGAGCGCTGCCTGAGCCTGCTGCTGCTCGATCTTGGCTGCCCCACCGAGCTGCTGGCGGCGTGCCACGCTATCGAGTTGTTGGTGCAGCAAGGACTCATGGGCCATCCACACCCGCGCGGACTCGCGCTCGCGCCACCAACCGCCGAACCCGTCGAGCAGCAGGCGCGCATGTTCTCGCCAGACACGGTCCTTGGCCGCGTCGGCTTGCGCCACCTTGAGGCGACCGGCGCGGTCGTACACCGCGGCCTTGCCCGGCAGTCGCACGCCGCGGTCTAGGCCGAGCTCCCATTCCTGACTGGCCAAATTCGACCGGTCCGCCTGCAAATGTGTCGGCGTACGACGAACAGCGCTTAGGCTGCCTGTCCATTCGTGTGAGCCCAGCTGGTACTGTCGATGCACAGCCTGCTCGGCCTCAATGCCGCGCAATGCAGCCAGCACGGCGGGCGAGCGCGCCAACACGGCCGACACCTCCGCCGCGGGCGGCAGGCCGGGATAGCCAGGCCCTGCGCCGATAGCCTGTGCGTCCATCATCGTCACCAGCGCGGCAGTGATCATCAGCCCACGCCGATTCCATGTCTTCATCGGTTTCATCGTTCAACCTTTTCATTCTTCGTTGCGGCAGCCGTGGCGAAGCTTCCGAAGCGCTCCACCGGCAAGATCCAATAGCCGCCATCTGTGCCGGCCAGCAAGGACTCCAGTTCGACCAGCAAATCGTCCAGGCGTTTTCGCTCGGTGATCAACTTCAGCTCGACGCGCTGGGCGTAGCCGAACACACGCTCTTCGTTCTGGGCCAGCCGCACCAATGGGCCTCGGGCCGCCACCGGGTGAACGCTGAACTCGATATTGGCGTCAGCGCGTGCGAGCAGCCAGTCGATGACACGGTCCTCGGCACCCCGGGCCACAAGCAGAGTCAGACAGGCCAGCGGGGATCCGGCCGGGGCCCTGGAAAAATCATCGGTGTGCATGCTCGAACTCCAAGTTGTCTACGCCTGCCTTGGCCACGCCGTAGCGTTTGAACAGCATCGGCAGCAAAAGCAAGGTCAGCACCGTGGAGGACAGCAGCCCGCCGATGACGACGATCGCCAGTGGACGTTGAATCTCCGATCCGGGCCCGCTTGCAA
>JADMJQ010000055.1:0-16712 GCA_018780415.1 Roseateles sp.
TCTGGATCTCGCCCTGCACGTTCTCGCTGCCCGCCGTGCCCAGCACCTCGCCCAGGGCGCCCTTGGTGACGCTGATGGCGATGCGCTTGCAGGCGCGCGCCACCACTTCGATCAAAAGCCGCAATTCCTGCGGGATCTGGCCATGCTGGCGTTGCTGCTCGATCAGGTATTGGGTCAGGCTGATGCGTCGGGTCATGATGAGGGGGAATCCAGGGTTATTGGGCTTTAGCAGCTTATCAAGCTGCTGTGACGGAAGCCAGTGCGCGGTCTGTCACTTCACGCACATCGTTGGACAGATCAGCCTTGGCCGCGACGCGGCGGATCGCCTCCAGCGCGGCGCTGCGATAGGCGGGCGCCAAACTGCTCCAGCGGTCCATCACGCGGGCCAGGCGGCTGGCGATTTGCGGGTTGATCGCGTCCAGCGCCAACACCTGCTCGGCCCAGAACACATAACCCGCTGCATCGGCGCGGTGGAAGGCGGCCGGGTTGAACATACACAGCGAGAACAGCAGGCTGCGCGCGCGGTTCGGGTTCTTCAGCGTGAAGTCGGCATGCTTGGTCAATTGCTTGACGCGGGCAAAGGTCTTGCCGTCTTGCTCGGGCGCACGGCCCTGCAGCGCGAACCATTTGTCCACCACCAGCGGGTCGTCCTTGAACAGCTCGTGGAAGCGCTCCAGCGCGCTGTCGGCCAGTTCGGCATGGGCGTTGACCAAGGCGGCCAGAGCACCCAGGCGGTCGGTCATATTGCCGGCGTCCTTGAAGCGCTGATAGGCGCGGCCGGGCCAGACCGTATCTTGCGCACGCGGCGCGTCCAGCACCAGCATGCTGAGGGCCAGATTGGCGAGTGCACGCTTACCGCTGGAGACCGGGTCCGGCGTGTAGCCGCCCTTGACCTGGTTGGCCTCGAAGGTGCTGATCCAATCGTCGCGCAGCGCCGCGGCCAATTGTTCTTGGGCTGCTTGCACCACTGCGTGAATCGCCTGCGGATCGACCACATCCAGCTGCTCGGCGATATAGCCTTCGCCGGGCAAGGTCAGCGCCAATTCCTTGAAGGCCGCGTCCAGTTGGCTGTGGCGCAAGACGGCGCGCATTGCATCCAGGTAGGCCGTGTCGAGCTGCAGCGGCGCGCCGCTGCGCAGTGCGGCGAGGATGCGGTTCAGCGCCAGGCGCTGGCCGGCTTCCCAGCGGTTGAAGGCGTCGCTGTCATGCTGCAGCAGCACCAGCAGATCAGCGTCGCTCAAGGCCGCGTCCAGAATCACCGGCGCGGAGAAGTTGCGCAGCAGCGAGGGCACCGGAGCGGCGGCGAGATTGATGAAGACAAAGCTCTGCTCGGCTTGATCCAGCACCAGCACATGCTCGCTGCCGACGGCGGCGGCTTCGCCCTGCAAATGCAGAGGCAAGGCCTGACCCTGGTCGCTCAACAGACCCATGGCGACCGGGATCACCTGCGGCAACTTCACGGCCTGGCCCGGCGTGGCGGGTGAGTGTTGTTTCAGCGTCAGCGTGTAGGTCTGGGCGGCCTCGTCATAGACACCGCGCGCTTGCAGATGCGGCGTGCCGGCCTGCGAGTACCAGCGCTTGAAGGCGTCCAACCGGGTCGTCAGGGCCGAGCCGGGATTGGCGTCAGCGATCGCGGCGGCAAAGTCATCACAGGTGACGGCCTGGCCGTCATGGCGCTCGAAGTAGAGTTTCATGCCGGCTTCGAAACCGGCGCGCCCGACCAGGGTCTGGTACATGCGCACGACTTCCGAGCCTTTTTCGTAAATCGTCGTGGTGTAGAAGTTATTGATCTCGACATAACTGTCCGGGCGCACGGGGTGCGCCATGGCGCCCGAGTCCTCGGGGAACTGCGCTGCGCGCAGCGCACGCACGTCCTGGATGCGGCAGACGGCGCGTGCCGAGGCGCTGCCGGCCATGTCCATGCTGAATTCCTGATCGCGGAAGACCGTCAGGCCTTCTTTGAGCGAGAGCTGGAACCAGTCGCGGCAGGTGACCCGGTTGCCGGTCCAGTTATGGAAATACTCATGCGCAACGATGGACTCGATGCGGCCAAAGTCGGCGTCGGTGGCGGTGGCCGGCGAGGCCAACAGCGCCGAGGTGTTGAAGATGTTCAGGCCCTTGTTTTCCATCGCGCCCATATTGAAGTCGGACACGCCGACGATCATGAAGCGCTCCAGATCCAGCGGCAGATTGAAGCGGGCTTCGTCCCAGACCATGGAGGCGATCAGCGAGTTCATCGCGTGCTCGGTCTTCTCCAGATCACCGCGGCGCACATAGACCTGCAGCAAATGATCCTTGCCGGCGCGGGTGGTCACGCGCTGTTCGCGCGCCACCAGGTCGCCCGCCACGAGCGCGAACAAATAGCTCGGCTTCGGGAACGGGTCATGCCATTTGGCAAAGTGGCGGCCATTTGGCAAGTCACCGCTTTCCAGCAGATTGCCGTTCGACAGCAGCACCGGGTACTTGGCCTTGTCGGCGCGCAGCAGCACCGTGTAGACGGCCATCACGTCGGGGCGGTCGAGGAAATAGGTGATGCGGCGGAAGCCTTCGGCCTCGCATTGCGTGAAGAAGCTGCCGCCCGAGGTGTAGAGGCCGTTCAGCGTGGTGTTCTTGTCGGGCGCGCAGGTGTTGCGCAGCTCCAGCAGAAAGTCCGCGTCGGGGGCGTTGTCGATCACCAGCTGATCGCCGTCCTGGCGGAAGGACACGCTTTCGCCGTCGATCAGCACGCGCAGCACATTCAGCGCCTCGCCGTGCAGGCGCAACGGGCCATGGGCGACGGCGCTATTGCGCTCAAGCTGCATCTTGGCCGTCACCAGGGTCTTGGCGGGGTCCAGATCAAAGGTCAGATCGATGGTGCGAATCCAGAACGCGGGCGCTTGATAGTCTTCGCGGCGAATCAGGGTGGCAGAGCCTTCACGCATGGCGGGCATCCTTGGGTGATGTGTACAAATGGAAGGCCCCATACGCACGAAACGCGGGGCCATTGAGCATGGGCTGTGTGTGCGACAGCGGTATATCAGACGCCTTGCTTCAGGCTTTCAGAGATGAAGGGGTCGAGGTCGCCGTCCAGCACTTTTTGCGTGGCCGAGGTCTCGTAATTGGTTCTGAGGTCCTTGATACGGCTCTGGTCCAGCACATAACTGCGAATCTGATGGCCCCAGCCGACATCGGTCTTGGTGTCCTCGAGCTTTTGCTGTTCTTCCATCCGCTTGCGCATCTCGAAGTCGTACAGACGCGAGCGCAGCCGCTTCCAGGCCACATCACGGTTGCCATGCTGGCTGCGGCCGTCCTGGCATTGCACGACGATGCCGGTCGGGATATGGGTCAGGCGCACGGCCGAATCGGTCTTGTTGATGTGCTGACCGCCGGCGCCGGAGGCGCGGAAGGTGTCGGTGCGCACATCGGACGGGTTGATGTCGATCTCGATCGAATCATCCACTTCGGGGTAGACAAACAGCGAGGCAAAGCTGGTGTGGCGCCCGCCCGAGGAGTCAAACGGGCTCTTGCGCACCAGGCGGTGCACGCCGGTCTCGGTGCGCAGCAGACCGAAAGCGTATTCGCCCTCGACCTTGATGGTGGCGCTCTTGATGCCGGCCACATCGCCCGCGGTTTCGTCCTCCAGCGTGGTCTTGAAGCCCTTGCGCTCGGCGTACTTCAGGTATTGGCGCAACAGCATGCTGGCCCAGTCGCAGGCCTCGGTGCCGCCGGCGCCGGCCTGGATGTCGATAAAGCAGTTCAGCGGGTCTTCGGGCTTGTTGAACATGCGGCGGAATTCCATCTGCTCGACGGTTTCCTTCAGCTTGGCCGCATCGCCCTCGATGGCCGTCAGGCCGTCAAAGTCATCCTCGGCCTTGCTCATCTCGAACAACTCGAGGTTGTCGGCCAGATTGCTTTCCAGGTGGTCTATGGTCTCGACCACATTCTCCAGCGTGCGCTTTTCCTTGCCCAATTCCTGGGCGCGTTTGGGTTCGTTCCAGACGCTGGGGTTTTCTAAAGCGGCGTTGACTTCGTTCAGGCGCAGGGCTTTGCGGTCGTAGTCAAAGATACCCCCTTAGCGCGGCAGTCCGCGCTGTCAGATCGGTCAGGGAGACGCCAATGGCGTTGATGTGTTCGATGTCCATATTCTTTTTCCTTGCGGAGGCGGTCGTTTGCGGGTGCTGTTTGAGTGCGCTGAAGTGCGGCAGCCCTCGACCGTCCAGAGTCCGCTATTTTCACACGGGCCGGCGCGCCCGCAGCGCTGGGTTGCGAATCAGGGCTTTCAGCCTGTTGCGCGGGCCGGGCTTGCGGCACACTCGTGACCATCTTGATGTCCGCGACCCCGCCGCAGGTGGGTCGCCTGGGCCCAGCATGGGGACGGTATGAATAGCGCCAACAACGATCAAATCCTTGCCGCCGCCCGCGCACTGCACTGGCGGCGCAGCCGGCGCCTGAGCTTTGGCTTGCTGCTGATTTGGGCCGTAGTCACTTTTGGTGGCACTTTTTTTGCCCGCGAGCTGAACTTCAGCTTTTTTGGCTGGCCCTTCAGTTTTTGGCTCGCCGCGCAGGGTGCGGTGCTGCTTTACTGCGCTTTGATTGCCTATTACGCCTATGCCATGCGCAAACTGGACAAGGCCTTGCAAGATCAGGCCAAGAAGTCCTCGATCACGGCGGCCAGCGCCTCGGGCTGATCGTGATGCAGCATATGGCCGGCGTCGGCCAGCACCTGGCGCCGCAAATTGGGCACCACGCTCAGGCGGCTCTCGAAGTCGCTGCGCGGGTAGCGCGTGCCCCAGAACTTGGTCAAATCGGTGCAAGCGCCCTCCACCCAGAGCAGCGGTGCTTCGATGCGCGCCCAGCAGGCGAGGATCTCGTCCTTGCGGTAGAGCATGGGATTGGCGCGCTTGTGCGCCGGGTCGGCCAGAATCTGCCACTCACCGTTCACTTCGCGCGACCAATGCGGCGCCAGCCAATCCGCTTTGGCCTGTGACAGGCGCGGGTTGGTTTTCATCAGCCGTGCGGCCACCGCCGCAAGATCGGCATAGGGCTTCAGTTCCTGCGCGGTTTTCAGGTCATCCAGCCATTTGCTCAGACGGACAGGCGCCTGCTCGGCCTGCGTGTCGGGCAGACCAAAGCCCTCCAGATTGATCACGCGCCGCACCCGGGCGGGCCGGACGCCGGCATAGGTCATCACCACATTGCCGCCCATGCTGTGACCCAAGAGGTCAACCGGCGCGTCGGGGCTCATGGCGTCCAGCAGGGCGTCGAGGTCGCCCAGGTAGTCGGGGAACCAGTACGCGTCGGCGCCGCTGCCGGCGCTCAGGCCAAAGCCGCGCCAGTCTATGCTGATGACCCGGCGGCCTGTTTGCTGCAAGGCGTCGACGACGAACTGAAACGAAGCGCCCACGTCCATCCAGCCGTGCAGCATCAGCAGCGGCGGGCCTTGCGGATCGCTTGTGCTCCAGTCGAGAAGATGGTGGCGCAGTCCGCGCAGGTCAATGAAGCGGCTTTGACAAGGGCGGCGGGCAAGGTAGGCGGGTGCAGTCATGCGGCGCACTGTAGCCCGGCTCGAGTTTGTGCGGCTGTCGGCTTTGTGACAGTGAGGGGGCGCATTTTCATGGGCAAAATCGTACGCATGACCGCCTACACCATACGCCCCGCCGAGCCCCGCGATGTGCCCGCCATCGTTACCCTGATCACCGAACTGGCCGAGTTCGAGCAGTTGACCCATCTGCTGGCGCTGAGCGCCGACAAGCTGGAACCCCATTTGTTTGGCCCCAAGCCGGTGGTCGAGGCCCTGGTCGGCGAGATTGAGGGCGAGGTGGTTGGCTTCGCGCTGTTCTTCACCAACTTCAGCACTTTTTTGGCCAAGCCCGGGCTCTATCTTGAGGACCTCTATGTGCGCCAGGCGCACCGCGGTGTCGGCCTGGGCAAGGGGTTGTTGACCCGCTTGGCGCAGCTCGCCAACCAGCGCGACTATGGCCGTTTCGAGTGGAGCGTGCTGGACTGGAATGCAGACGCGATCGGCTTCTACGAGCGCATGGGCGCCAGCCTGCTGCCCGACTGGCGCATCTGTCGGCTCAGCGGTGAGGCACTGGCGCGTTACAAGGCCTGACGCGAATTTGACCAAGGGCAATCCATGAGGGCCATTCGGCAGGCCTTGGCTACTATGCGCGACTTGTCGGTGACACATAAGGGCGTTCGATGGAAAAGCATATTGGTCGTTCAGCCGAAGCCCCTGTCGACGCCTATGCGGCCCTGTACGCTGGCTTTTCTTGGGCGCTGCCTGCAGAGTTCAGCCTGGCCGAGGCCTGCTGTGGCCGCTGGGCGCGCGAGACGCCGGATGCGCCGGCGATTATTTTTGAGAGCGACAGCGCGTCGGCCGTGTCGCGCGCCCAGTACAGCTATGGCCAATTGCAGCGTGCCGCCAATCGTTTGAGCAATGCCTTGCGCCGCCGCGGGGTGCAGCAGGGGGACCGGGTGGCGATTTTGCTGCCCCAGCGTTTTGAGACGGCGGTAGCGCATATCGCGATCAACCAGCTCGGTGCGGTCGGCGTGCCGATGTCCCATCTGTTCGGCCCGGACGCCTTGGGGTTCCGTTTGCGTGACAGCGGCGCCGTGCTGGCAATTGCCGACGAGGCCGGCCTGCCGCAGCTGCAGGCCTTGCGGCCCACGTGCCCGGCGCTGCGCACCCTGATCACGGCCGGGGGCCAGCCGCAGGGCGAGCATGAGGTGTGCTGGATGGCCGCGCTGCAGGCCGAGCCGGCGCGCTTCACGCCGACTCGCTTGCTGGCCGATGATGCGGCGCTGCTGATCTACACCAGCGGCACCACCGGCGATCCCAAGGGCGCGCTGATCCCGCAGCGGGCCTTGATCGGCAATCTGAGCGGCTTTGTCGCCAGCCAGAACTGGTTCGGTTTCGACCCGGCCGATGCGAGTAAAAAGTCCGATGCGGTGTTCTGGAGCCCGGCCGATTGGGCCTGGACCGGTGGCTTGATGGATGCATTGCTGCCGACACTCTATTTCGGCCGGCCCATCCTCGCCTATCAGGGCCGCTTCAATCCCGACAAGGCCTTCGAGCTGATGCAGCGCCACGGCATCACGCACACATTCTTGTTCCCCACCGCCCTGAAGGCAATGCTGAAGGCCGTTCCGAAGCCGGCCGCAAAGTATCGGCTCAAGCTGCAGGCCATCATGAGTGCCGGCGAGGCGGTCGGCGACGCGGTGTTTGCCTATTGCGAGAGCCAACTCGGCGTGACCGTCAACGAGATGTTCGGGCAAACCGAGGTCAATTACGTGATTGGCAATTGCAGCCGCTTCTGGCCGGCGCGGCCAGGCAGCATGGGCCGCGCCTTCCCCGGTCACCGGGTGGCGGTGATCGATGAGGACGGCCAAGTCTGCGCGCCCGGTGTCAGCGGCGAGGTAGCGGTGAACCGGCGCGATGTGAACGGCGCGCTCGACCCGGTGTTCTTCCTGGGCTATTGGGGCAATGAGGCGGCCACTCAGGCCAAGTTCACGGCCGACCCCGACAACAGCTGGTGCCGCACCGGCGATCTGGCCTGCGTCGATGTTGATGGTTATTTTTGGTACCAGGGCCGCAGCGACGATATGTTCAAGTCGGCCGGCTACCGCATCGGCCCGGGCGAGATCGAGAACTGCCTGATCAAGCACCCGGCGGTCGCCAATGCGGCGGTGGTGCCCAAGCCGGACGCCGAGCGCGGCGCCTTGGTCAAGGCCTATGTGCTGCTGAGCCCCGGCCAGGTTGAATCGGCCGCCCTGGTGGCCGAGTTGCAGGCCCATGTGCGTGGGGCCTTGGCGCCCTATGAGTATCCCAAGGAGATCGAGTTCGTCACTGCCTTGCCGATGACGACCAGCGGCAAGCTGCAACGCCGGGTGCTGCGCTTGCAGGAGGAGCAGCGTGCACGTCTGAAGGCGCAACGCGGCAAGCGGCAGGCTGTTGTGGCTTGATCATCAGGGCTGGCCGCTGAGCCGCACGCTCAAGCTCGCATCAAGGGGCGCCACCAGTCGAGCGCTATCGGGCCAGCGTTCTTCGCCGCTCAGGGTGGTGCATTGGCGGCGCGCGGAGGGCGCCTTCTTGCTCGCGCCGCTTTCGTCCGGATCGAAGTCCTTGGGGTCGGCGCTCAGCGGCACGCTCAGCAATTGACCGGCGGTAGCGGTATTGGGCCACTCAAGCTCCCAGTTCGCTTGAGCGCTGCAGATGCGCACGCCTTCGACCTGCGGAAATGCCCAGCGCAGGTACCAAGGCAGGATCTCGCTGCGCATGGTTCGCGCGGTCTTCATGATCTTGCGCACGGTGGCCATATCGAGTTGTTCGGGTTTAACGGTCAGCAAGATTCTGCCGCGCATATTTGATGAGCCTTTGGGAATGTTGCTCGCAAATTCGGCGTCTTTGGCCTGCTCTTTGGGCAGCACCGGCAGCTCGAAGCTCCCGTTGGCTTGGATGTGAATCGGGATATGGGCGTCGGCATGCACCACGGCCAGCTTCGGCGTTTGGGGAAGTGGAGCTTTTGGGTCTTTGGCCTCTAACGAGAATTCCAGGCGGAACAGGCCTTGAGCGTAGCGTTGCACCAGGGTGAGCACTTCGTTCATTCGGGCGTAGGGCCGCATGCTGCTGTCGCGCTTCATGGTTACAGAGACGGTGTCAAGCACCTCGTTTTGTTGCGGGGCCACGTCTTGCGCATGCACGACATTGCCTGCGCAAGCGAGTGCGCAAGCCAGTGACAGCAGTTGGCGATTGATTTTCATAGGGGGTAGTTGAGTAGATTCAAAACAGTCGATCTCAGCGGGCGCATTTGCCGCGCGCCTCGGCCAGCAGCCAAAACGGCAGGCTCAAGAGGCCCGCCCCGCCGCCGGCAAACTCGCCCTTCAGGCAGTCGCCATTGCCGGCCTTCTGAATTTCTTGGCCCAGCTTGACGGACTGTTCGAGCGGCGGGCCGTCACCCATGGCCTGGGCCGCGCGCTCCGACAAAAGCGGGGAGCCTGTGGCCTGGCGCAGCGCTCTGCGAGTTGCGTCGGAATTGATCAGGAGGCCTGGTGCGGCTGTCTCGCGGGTCTGCTCGGGGGGCGGCTCAGCGTCTGCGATTTGCTCGGCTTGCGGCGCGGGCCTTGGTGCGCTGGGCACTACTGCTTGCCTGGCGGTGAAGGTGGGGCTGCGGGCCGCCGCCGGCGCTGCGAAGCGAGCAGCTTGAGCCGCCAAGGGCTTGGCCGCAGGCCGTACCAGCAAACGCACTTCGATGCGCTCGATTGCGGCCGGCTTGGGTGGGTTGTGGCGCCACTGCGCAGCCAACAGCAGCCCAAGCCCGAGGTGCAGCAGGGCCAGCAAGGGCAAGAGCGCCCAGCGCCGCTGCGTCGTTGAATTGAACGTGCTCATGCTTGCGGAGGCAACTCGGGTCCGTCCGAACCGTCTAAATAAATGAGCAGTTCACCGGGCTGGCATTGCAATGTGTGGCAGATGGCGGCCAAGGTGTCAAAACGCACCCCGCGCACCTTGCCCGATTTGAGCAGCGACAGATTCGCCTCGGTGATGCCGACCGCCTCGGCCAGCTCGCGTGAGCGCATCTTGCGTTTGGCCAGCATCACATCCAGCGTGACTTGAATCGGCATCAGACGAACTCCGCGTTCTCTTGCGCCAGCCGTGCCGCCTCTTGCATCACGATGCCTATGACCAGCATGGCCAGACCAAAACCGAGACTGGTGAAATGCTCAAAGCTCAGGCCCAGCACCAGCTGGCGCGTGCCGACTGGGTTGCCCATGGTCAAGGCCAGCACGGCCAAGGTGGTGGACAGCGGCTGCGCGACTGCGTTCACCATCAAGGCAGCGCCCAGGCGCTTGAGATGCACGGCAGGGCCGCCTTTGAAAATCTCGCCACGCCGGTAAAAACCGAACAAACACCAGATCTGCCAGAGCGCAAACAGCAACACCGCGCTCGGCAAGCAGCTGCTCAGCCAGCCCCAAAAGCGACTTTGGGCATCGAGTTGCAACTCGGCGCCATTGCTGATCCAACTCGTGCGCGCAACCGACTCCAGCCATTCAGGCCGGCTCCACAGCAGCGCCGGTGCCACGCACAAGGCGGCGGCGCCCAGCAGGCAAAACAGGCGCACCCACCAACTCAGGCGCCGCACTCGGGCGAGGCCGGCGGCAGCGGCTTGGGTTTGCGGAGCGGTCGCTGTGTTTCTCATGTTCACCGTTTTTCAATAATTATTTACTGTAAAACAATAAGTATTTCTTGTAAAGCAGCAAGAACCTGGATCTTCAAGGGGCCTTGTCGTCGTGCCAGTCCGGGTTGATCAGCGCATAGATTTGGTGGTCACGCCAACTGCCGTTGATGAACAGATAGCGCGGGCTCAGTCCCACCAAGCAAAAGCCCAGGCGCTCGAGCACCGCCACGCTGGGCAGGTTCTCGGGGCGCACGGCAGCTTGCAGCCGATGCAGACCGACCTGGGGATCGAACATCTGCGCGATCACTGCCCGCAAGCCTTCGGCCATCAATCCCTGGCCCAGCGCCTGGCCGTCCAGCGCATAGCCTATGGCTGCACTTTGAAAGGCGCCGCGGTTGACCTGCGTCACATTGATCTTGCCGATCAGCTCGGCCGGCGTTTCGGTGCGGCTGAGCCAGTAGCAATAGGCGTTGCCGGTGGCAAAGTCCTCGGCGCTGCGGGTCAGACGATTGCGCACGCCGTCGAGTTCGAAGTACCCGGGCGCGTAGGGCGGATCCCAGGGCGCGAAGCGCTCAATGTTGCGTAGCTGAAAGGCATTGACGGCGGGGGCGAAAGCGACCGTCGGTGCGCGCAGCAGCAGCCTCTCGGTGAGCAAATGAAGGGGCGGGGTGGGTGGGGTGGGCGGGGTCAAGTGGGTCTCCGGTGTGTTTTTCTTTAGTTGCTGAAGTTTCAGTAATTACTGAAACTTTGATAAACTTTGTCTTGAATCAAGAGCGCTGACTGTTTGGATTGCGCTGAGTCAATCTGAATCAATGTAAAGCAAGGAGTTCGCGAGATGAATGCAATGAGTCCGCTGGTACGCAGCTTTGTCGCCCACTTTGGTGAGATGGGCAGCCGCTGGGGCATCAACCGCACGGTTGGGCAGATCTATGCGCTGATCTTTGTGTCGCCGCAGGCCGTCAATGCGGACGAGATTGCCGAGGCGCTGGAGTTCAGCCGCTCCAATGTGTCGATGGGCCTGAAGGAGTTGCAGGCCTGGCGCCTGGTCAAGCTGCGCCATTTGAGCGGCGACAGGCGCGAGTATTTCGAGGCGCCCAGCGACGCCTGGGAGATTTTCCGCACGTTGGCCGAGGAGAGGCGCCGGCGCGAGATCGAGCCGACGCTGTCGATGCTGCGCAATGCGCTGCTGGAGACGCCAACCTGCGACGAAGACCGCATCGCTCAGGAGCGTATGCGCGGCATGCATGACCTGATCGAGCTGATGACGACCTGGTTTGATGATGTGCAGAAGATGGACTCGCAGACCCTGGGCCAGCTGATGAAGATGGGCTCCAAGGTGCAGAAGATTCTGGAGCTGCCGGGTCGCATCGGCCGCGCAGTCAGTGGCAAATCAAACTCAGTGGAAGGTCAATGAAATGGACGCCGTCGTTTTGGCCCGCATGCAGTTTGCCGCCAACATCACTTTTCACATCCTCTTCCCAACCATCAACATCGCCCTGGCCTGGGTGCTTTTGTTCTTCCGTGCGCGCTGGTTGTTGACGCAGGACGCAGCCTGGCTGAGCGCCTACCGTTTCTGGACCAAGGTGTTCGCCCTGAGCTTCGCGCTGGGCGTGGTCAGCGGCATCACCATGAGTTTTCAGTTCGGCACCAACTGGCCCGGCTTTATGGAAAAAGCCGGCAATATCGCCGGCCCCTTGCTCGGCTACGAGGTGCTGACGGCGTTCTTTCTGGAGGCCAGCTTTCTGGGCGTGATGCTGTTCGGCCATGGTCGGGTCAGCGAGCGTGTGCATCTGGCCGCCACTTTGATGGTCGCATTCGGCACCACGCTGAGCGCGTTCTGGATCCTGAGCCTGAACTCCTGGATGCACACGCCGCAGGGCTTTGAGATCATCAACGGCGAGTTTCATGCGCTGGATTGGTGGGCGGTGATTTTTAATCCGTCCTTTCCCTACCGCTTGACGCACAAGTTACTTGCGTCCGGTTTGACGGTCAGTTTCCTGCTGGCCGGCGTCAGCGCCTGGCAGCTGCTCAAGGGCAAAGCTCAGCCGCACACGGCGCCGGTGCTGCGAGTCGGCCTGACGCTGGGCGCTGTGCTGATTCCGCTGCAGATCCTGGTCGGCGACATGCATGGGCTCAACACCTTGAAGCATCAGCCGGCCAAGATCGCCGCGATGGAAGGCGTCTGGCAGACCGAGAAGGGCGCGCCGCTGCTGCTGTTTGCCTGGCCGAATGCGCAGACGCGCAGCAATGACTACGAGATCGGCATCCCCAAGCTGGCCAGCCTGGTGCTGACCCATCATGCCGACGGAGAGATCAAGGGGCTGGATGAGTTCAAAGGCGCCCACCCTCCGGTCGCGCCGCTGTTCTTTGGTTTTCGCATCATGGTCGGCACGGGGCTGTTGATGCTGGCCTTCAGCTGGGGTGGTTTGTGGCTGTACCGGCGCCGCACCTGGGTCGCCGAGGCGCTGCCGCGCTGGTTCTTGCGGGGCCTGGCCGTGATGACGTTCTCTGGCTGGCTGGCCACCGTGGCGGGTTGGTATGTGACCGAGATCGGCCGCCAGCCCTTCATCGTCTACGGCCTGTTGCGCACCGCCGATGTGGCCTCGGCCACGCCGGCCGCCATGATCGCCGCCACCTTGGTCGGCTATATCGTCCTCTACCTGGGACTGATCGTGGCCTATGTGTCGGTCATCAAGTACATGGCCGAGAAGGTTGAAACAGGACTTACGCAAAACCGCCCCAGCGTCGTTCCTCCGCCTTGCCGTACAGGCGTACTGTCTGCGGCGTCGTGCCTCGCTGGAACAATTTTGCCCAAGTCCTCTGAGACAGATACCGGGAGTGCCGCATGAGTAATGCCGCTGTCTGGATGCCCCTGGTTTTCATGGGCCTGATGGGGCTGGCTTTGCTGGTCTACGTGGTGCTGGATGGTTATGACCTCGGCGTCGGTCTGTTGATGCTGGGGGCCAGCGCCGAGCACAAGGACCAGATGGTCGCGTCGATTGGCCCGTTCTGGGACGCCAACGAGACCTGGCTGGTGCTGGGCGTGGGCATCTTGCTGGTGGCGTTCCCGAAGGCGCACGGCGTGATCCTGCAAGCCCTCTATCTGCCGGTGGCGCTGATGCTGTTGGGCCTGACGCTGCGCGGCGTCGCGTTTGACTTCCGGGTCAAGGCGCAAACCCGTTGGCAGCCGCTGTGGAACCGCGCCTTTATGGCCGGTTCGGCCTTGGCCGCGCTGGCCCAGGGTTGGATGCTGGCGCGCTACATCACCGGTTTTGCGCAAGGTTGGGGCTACACCTTGTTCGCGCTCTTGATCGCGTTGGCGCTGGCCGCCGCTTACGCCCTGCTCGGCGCGGCCTGGCTGATCATGAAGGGCGAGGGCAGCTTGCAGCTGCTGGCGGTGCGGCGCGCCAAGCTGGCTTGGACCCCGGTGGTGCTGGGCCTGGCCTTGGTGTCGATCACCACGCCCTTGCTCAGCCAGACCGTCAGCGAGCGCTGGTTTCGCATGCCTGAGTTGATCGCGCTGTTGCCGATTCCGTTCTCGACCGCGCTGGCGCTGCTGGCCTTGCGGGCGCTGTTTAACTCGCACCGGGTGCTGGGCAAGTTATGTTGGCTGCCGTTTGCCTTGATGGTGATCGTGATGTTGTTGAGCTTTGTCGGCCTGGCCTACAGCCTTTATCCCTATGTGCTGATCGACCAGTTGACGGTTTGGCAGGCAGCTGCTGCACCCAAGTCATTGCAATTCATTCTGTGGGGAGTGGCGGCCACGGTGCCGGCGATCGCCATCTACACGGTCTTCGCCTACCGGGTGTTCTGGGGCAAGTCAGGTGCGCTGAAGTACGCCTGAGGCCAGAGCTTCGCACCGCCGGGCTGCGCTTGGGGCGCTCAAATCGGCAGTTCGTCGCGCAAAGCTGGAGCCGGGTCAAGGCTGTGGCGATACTCCGTTCACAAATTCAGGCCCACAGTGGCCAGGGGAGTATGGAGATGTTGTTTTTCAGCCGCCATCAGATCGTTTCGTCCTTGTGCATCACGCTGGTGGTGGCGGGAGGCAGCCTAGCACCGGCCGCCCCGGCTCAGGCCAGCGAGGTCGTCAAGCTGGCCCGACTGGTCATCACCGGCAAGCGCCTCAGTGCGATGCCGCAGCACCGGCCCGCTGTCGAGCAGTTGCCGCGGGTGGTGCTGCAGGGTCAGAGCGAAGAAGCCCAAAGCGAGAAGTCGGTCGCTCTGATGCGCGTGGCCGCCAGCAAGCGGGCGCAGTTCCAGCCGCTGTAGTGGGTGCTCACCAAGCCGGCGGATTGGGGTGCAGCCTGGCCATTGCCAGCGTGTCCACATAGGCGCCGGCGCGCAAGGCGTAGGCCTTCATGCGGCCCTCATGCTCGAAGCCGAAGCGCTCATAGAGCTTGATGGCGCGGGCGTTGTCGGCATAGACCGTCAGCTCGATGCGCAAGACATGGCCCCAGTTGTCCGCATAGTCCAACAGTGCCGCCATCATGGCCCGGCCCACGCCTTGGCCCTGCGCATGATGAGCGACTGACACCCCCAGCCCGATGGCATGGCGGCGCCGCAGCGCGGCCCCGGCCGCGAACAGTCCGCCACTGGCCAGCAAGCGGCCCTCGTCGCTCACTGCCACCAGATGCAGATCGGTCTTGCCCGGCGCGTCGCCGTCCTGCAGACGCTGGCGCCACAACTCGACGCTCGGATAGGGGTTTTGCAAGAGCCCGGCGAACACCTCCGGGTGGGCCATCATCTCGGCGAAGGCGGGGGCATCGCTGACCTGGGCGCGGCGGATATTGATCTGCATCGGAGTTCTCCTGATTTGAGTTGTTGCCGGGGCTGAAAACAAAAAAGCCCGCTGGGTAGGCGGGCTTTTTGGGGGGAAGAATTCTGATCAGCGTTCAGGTCCGCCGCCGTGGACCTCGCTTGGCGCTAGCTAGCTGGCCGCGCATGACCAAGGTCAGCGGGACGCTGAGAACGGCAGTTAGGAATTGGTGGTGAGCGGCTGGCATGGAGTCAGTATGCGGGGCTTGCGCCGGCTCGGTCAAGCTGGTCTTTGCGCAGACTGCGGCGCGCCAGCGACAATCCAGCCACCATGCCTAAATTGAGCCCCATCCTTGCCGAGCTAACGCCCCAGTCAGCGGCCCCGCCCATCAAGCGCGAGCTGCAGCCGGCCGAGCGTTTTGCGCTGCGGGTTGGTGCCAGCGTTATCGACGGCCTGGGCGTTTTCGCTGCCGAGGCTATCCCCAAGCGACGCAAGATCGGCGAGCTGCGTGGCGAGTCGATCTCGGTGCGGGAAGCGCGCCGCCGCGCCAAGGGCAGGGCGCGCATCCATATCGTTGAAGTGTCGGAAACCCGCGCCGTCGACGCCACCGACTCGGTCACCGCACTGCGCAATATCAACCATTGCTGCACGCCCAACGCGGTGCTGCGCATCAGCCAGGGCCGGGTTGAGTTCTATGCCTTGCGCGACATTGAGGCCGGCGAGGAGCTGACCTGCCATTACGGCGAAAGCCACCATGAGGGGCGTCTGACTTGCCGCTGCGGTGCGCCAAACTGCAGCGGCAAGCTTTGATCAATCAGGACGCCAGGTTCGGCGCTTGCTGCGCCAGCTTGTGCTGCAACCAGAAGGTGCGCAGATCCTGCACCGAGAACAGCGCGTCGTCGAGCAAGACGTCTTGGTCGACCTCTTCGTCCTCGTCGTACTGCTCGTCGATATAGGCTTCGAGCTGATCACCTGGCGGCATCGCCACCGCCGCCACGCCCATCAGCATCGCGTCCAGCATCTGGCCGTCTTCGCTGTCTTCGTCGAACACATACCAGTCGGCCTCGTTGTCCTCGACCGCCTGCATGAACCCCTCCACCCACATCAGACCGTTCGGCGGCAGCTGCTCCAGCTGCTCGGCCGTCAGCACACCCTGGCTGAGCAGGTCGGCCTTGGTGGCCTCGTCGAACTCGGTGATCAGCGGCTCAATCAGCATCGCCTCCGGGTCGGCGCCCAGGGCGACCGGCTCCAGGCTCAGGCCGATCTCGTTCCAGCGCTCATGCAGCACGGTCATGAACTCTTCGGTCACGTCCTGCGCGTCCAGCTCGTCGGCCCAGTCGTCGCCGAACAAGGCGTCCATCGCCTCCAGCGGGCCGGCGTCGGTCGGGCCGACGATCAAGGCGGTCAGGTAGCCGTCCAGCGTGTCGATCGGCACCGCGTCCTCGTCTTCGGGCGTGTTGGCGGCCAGCATTTGCAGTAGCGCGGCCAAGCGTTCGGCGTTGGCGTGGTCAATCGTGGTGTCGCTCATTGGTGTGTCCTGCTGAATAGGTGGCTAATGGGGGATTGTCCGCTGAAGGCCGGCCTTGGCCGCGTCAATAGCCATAAAAATGCGGCCACAAAAAAGCCACCCGCAGGTGGCTGTCGTTGAACACCGGCCGAATCAGGCCCGGCGGCGGCGCTGCAGCAGACCCAGGACACCCAGGCCGGCCAAGAGCATGGCGTAGGTTTCGGGTTCGGGCACCGGAGTTAAAGGGCTTTCTGCACGGGCTTCAGCCCATAGTTTGCCGACCAAGTTGAACTGG
>JADMJQ010000055.1:16722-19949 GCA_018780415.1 Roseateles sp.
GAAGCCGGCCAACATCTTGCTGTCTGTGTCGACCTGATTCGCCAAGTCGCCAAAGGCATTGCTTGAGATCCAGCCGCTGGAGCCCATGGAGCTGCCATTGTCCGAGCTAGTGAATTGGATGATGCCACCACCATATCCGCGCTCGTCCCCGGCGGCGGTCTTGCCCCTGGTGGTTTGGGCGGATGATTTGACGTCAGCGCTCAGCACAAGCATGGCATTCTTGCTGAGTGTGAAGTTCAGTGAAAGCGTTGCTTGGCCGAAGGCAAAACCACTGGCGGAGCTTGCTTCTGCTTGCAGCGCAAAGCTGTCGAGCAAGCCTCCGCCGACCACGGATGACGCGCCGGCGGCACCAAGGTAGGCCTTGCTCGCGATATTGGGCAAGGTGCCCCAGATGCCCCAGTCCGACTGGCCGTTGGCATAGGCCCAAGTGGTTGCCGACTGCCCCGTTATGGCTGAAAAACTGGCCGTGGCGGTTTCCCCATCAGTGAGATCCATGTCAATGACAAAGAACTTGATGTTGTTGACCGTGACCGAGGCACTGGCGTCGGCCTGAGCGGCCTGGCCCACGAAAAGACCGAGGACGGCGGCCGAGATCGAGATGAGTTTGCTGCGCATGAAATGCTGACCTTTGGTGTGCGTGACTGACAGGCGGTCAATCTAACACCGTGTACCGTGCATCTAACAGCTTAGTCGCTAGTCACCCTTCGAATGAAGGGCCGGGCATACCCCGACCGGACAAACCCGGTCGCGGCTATGCAGGGCAGCGATTCAAAGCTTGCCCGCCACCCAGCCCGCCACGCTGGCCAGTGCCGCCGGCAAGGCACTCGGCAGCGTGCCGCCGGCCATCGCCAGATCGGCCTTGCCGCCGCCTTTGCCGCCACATTGCTGGGCAACAAAATTGACCAGCTCGCCGGCCTTGAACCCACGGGCCATATGGTCGGCCGTCACGCCGGCGGCCAAGTGAACCTTGTCGCCTTCGACGGCTGCCAGCACGATCACGGCCGACTGCATCTTGTCGCGCAGCTTGTCAATCGTTTCGCGCAAGGTCTTGGCGTCGGCTCCGCTCAAGGTGGCCGTCAGTACTTTGACACCTTGAACGTCAACGGCTTGGCTCAGCAGCTCATTGCTCTGCGCCGAGGCCAGCCGGCTCTTGGCGCTGGCGAGATCTTTCTCCAGCGACTTGACCTGGTCCAGCACCGCATGCAAGCGCGTCTCCAGCTCGGCCGGCGCGGTCTTCAAGGCTTGTGCGGCGCGGCCTACGGTGTTTTCCAGGTCCTGGCAATAGGCCAGCGCGTTGTCGCCGGTGACGGCTTCAATCCGCCGCACGCCAGCCGCCACGCCGCCTTCGCTGACGATCTTGAACAGGCCGATGTCGCCGCTGGCCTTGACGTGCGTGCCGCCGCACAATTCTTTGGAGCTGCCTATGCTCAGCACGCGCACGGTTTCGCCGTACTTCTCGCCGAACAGCATCATCGCGCCGCTCTTTTGCGCGTCGTCCAGCGCCATCACTTCGGCGGATGCCTTGGCGTTGGCCAGCACTTCGGCGTTGACTATTGATTCGATCTTGGCGATCTCCTCGGCCGTCACCGGCGAGTTGTGCGCAAAGTCAAAGCGGGTTCGCTCGGCATTCACCAGCGAGCCCTTTTGCTGCACATGGGCGCCCAGCACCTCGCGCAAGGCCTTGTGCATCAAGTGTGTGGCGCTGTGGTTGCGCACGCTCTTCACACGCAGTTCCGCATCCACCTTGGCGGTGAAGACATCGCCGACCGCGACCGTGCCTTCGAGCACCCGGCCATGGTGGCCGAACACATCGGCCTGGATCTTCAGCGTGTCTTCCACCGCGAAGCGGCTGGTCGGGCTGCGCAGCTCGCCGGCGTCGCCGGCCTGGCCGCCGCTCTCGGCATAGAAGGGCGTGTGGTCCAAGACCACCACCGCATCGTCGCCAGCCTTGGCTTGAGCGACGCTGACGCCGTCGATATAGACGGCCGTGACCTTGGAAGTCTCGCAGACCAGATGCTCATAGCCGTGGAAGGTGGTTGGCACGCCGGTATATGCGAGGCCTTGCGCCATCTTGAACTTGCCGGCGGCGCGCGCTTGCGTGCGCTGGCGGGCCATCGCGGCGTCAAAGCCGGCCTGGTCGACCGTCACATCGCGTTCGCGGCAAACGTCGGCGGTCAAGTCGACGGGGAAGCCAAAGGTGTCATGCAGCTTGAAGGCCAGCTCGCCGTCGAGTTGCTTCAAACCCGGTGTCAGGGCGCCTTCCAGGATTTCCATGCCGTTGGCAATGGTCTGGAAGAAGCGCTCTTCTTCTTGGCGCAGCACCTCGGTCACGCGGGTCTGAGCCTGGCGCAGCTCGGGGTAGGCGTCGCCCATCTGGTTGACCAGCTCGGGCACGATCTTGTGGAAGAACGGCGTTCGCGCGCCCAGCTTGTAGCCGTGGCGGATGGCTCGGCGGGCGATGCGGCGCAGCACATAACCGCGACCTTCATTGCCCGGGATGATGCCGTCGACGATGGTGAAGCTGCAGGCGCGGATATGGTCGGCGATGACCTTGAGTGAGGCGCTTTCCTTGTCGCAGTCCACGGCGCCGGCCGCGTCGACGGCCGTCTTGGCCGCATCCAGCAGGCCAACAAAGGTGTCGATCGAGTAGTTCGAGTGCACATGCTGCAGCACCGCCGCCAAGCGCTCCAGGCCCATGCCGGTGTCGACCGAGGGCTTGGGCAACTTGTGCATCACGCCGTCTTCGGTGCGGTTGAACTGCATGAAGACGTTGTTCCAGATCTCGATATAGCGGGCGCCGTTTTCGTCCGGGCTGCCGGGTGGGCCGCCGGCCACTTCGGGGCCATGATCGAAGAAGATCTCGGTGCAGGGCCCGCAGGGGCCGGTGTCACCCATCATCCAGAAGTTGTCGCTCAGGTAGCGGCCGCCCTTGTTGTCGCCGATGCGCACGATGCGCTCGGCGGGGATGCCGACCTTTTTGTTCCAGATCTCGTAGGCCTCGTCGTCCTCGGCATAGACCGTCACCCAGAGCTTTTCGGCCGGCAGATGGAAGTGCTCGGTCAGCAACTCCCAGGCGTAGGCAATCGCGTCTTCCTTGAAATAGTCGCCGAAGCTGAAGTTGCCCAGCATCTCGAAGAAGGTGTGGTGGCGCGCTGTGTAGCCAACGTTGTCGAGGTCGTTGTGCTTGCCGCCGGCGCGGATGCACTTCTGGCTGGTGGTGGCGCGGC
>JADMJQ010000167.1 GCA_018780415.1 Roseateles sp.
TGACATGCACGGCATCCAGACCAGCGGCAACTGCATCCGCAACATCACCAGCGACTGCTTTGCCGGTGTGGCACATGACGAGCTGGTCGACCCGCGCCCCTATGCCGAGGTGCTGCGCCAGTGGAGCACGCTGCATCCGGAGTTCGCGTTTTTGCCGCGCAAGTTCAAGATTGCCATTTCCGGCACGACGGAAGACCGCGCCGCGATTGCCTGGCATGACATCGGCCTGCAGCTGCTGAAGAACGAAGCCGGCGAGGTCGGCTTCAAGGTGCTTGTCGGCGGCGGCATGGGCCGCACGCCCATCGTCGGTCAGGTCATCAGCGAATTCCTGCCTTGGCAGCAGATCCTGGTCTTCATCGAGGCGATCGTGCGCGTCTACAACCGCTACGGCCGCCGCGACAACGCTTACAAGGCCCGCATCAAGATCCTGGTCAAGGCCGAGGGCCAGGCCTTTTTTGATGACGTTAACGCCGAGTTCAAACAGATCCTGGAGCAGGACGAAGGCGGCCAGGAGCATCTGATTCCGCAGGCCGAACTGGACCGCGTGGCGGCCTGCTTTGTCACGCCGGCCGGCGTGCAAGAGAGTTCGGCCATCGACATCTTTGCTGGTGTTGAGTCCGGTGCCTACAAGCGCTGGTTGGAGCGCAATGTGGCGCGCCACCGCTTGAGCGGCTACCGGGCAGTGACGCTGTCGCTGAAGCGCGCCGGCATCGCCCCCGGCGACGCGACAGACGCTCAGATGGAAGCCGCCGCCGAGCTGGCCGATCGCTATAGCGCGGCCGAGTTGCGCGTCAGCCATGACCAGAACCTGGTGCTGCCCTGGGTGCGCGAGGCCGACCTGCCCGCCGTCTTCGAGGCCGCCCGCGCTTTAGGCCTGGCGACACCCAATATCGGCCTGCTGACCGACATGATCGCCTGCCCCGGCGGCGATTTCTGCGCGCTGGCAAATGCCCGCTCCATCCCCATCGCGGCAGCCATCACCGAGCGCTTTGAGGACCTGGACGAGCAGTACGACATCGGCGATATCGACCTGCACATCAGCGGCTGCATCAACTCTTGCGGCCACCACCACAGCGGGCATATCGGCGTGCTTGGCGTCGACAAGGACGGCAAGGAGTGGTACCAGATCTCGCTCGGCGGCTCGGATGGCTCGACGCTGTCGGGCCAGTCGGTGCCGGGTCGCGTGATCGGCCCCTCGTTTGCCGCTGACGAGGTGGCTGACGTGATCGAGTCCGTCATCGACACCTACCGCGCCCAGCGCAGCAGCGCCGCCGAGCGCTTCATCGCCACCGTGCGCCGCATCGGCCTGGAGCCCTTCAAGGCGCCCGCTAACGCCGTGCGTACGGTGACCGGCGCAGCTCACTGAAAGACCAGACCATCATGAAGTTTATTGACACCCATCATCAGCAATGGCATCACGTGCTCGGCGAAGACGGCCCGATGCCCTGCCCCGATCCAGCGCCGAACTTGCTGCTGAGCCTGGAGCAATGGCATGCGGTGCGTGACCACTGGCCGGCCGGTCTGGTCACCGCCGTCGAGCTGAACAACGACTTCGATATCGAAGGCCTGGTGGCTGATCTGCCGCGGCTGACGATGATCGCGCTGCGCTTCCCGAAATGGGTGGACGGCCGCGCCTACAGCCAGGCCAAGCTCTTGCGCTCGCGCTACCGCTTCGCCGGCGAGATCCGCGCCACCGGTGAAGTCTTGGTCGATATGCTGCCCCTGCTGGCCCGCACCGGCTTTGACGCGGTGCAGCTGCGCGCCGATCAATCCAGGGCAGCTGCAGAGCGCGCCTTGGGCTTCTTCGCAGGGTTCTACCAGGGCGATGTGGACGCCAAGCAGCCTCTGTTTGCTCGGAGTGACGCGCGAGGTGAGGCATGAGCGGCGAGGTCTTTTCGCTACCCGGTGCGGCGACCCACGCCTCGGCCGTCCAGCTCTACGCCCGCGAAACCGCCGGCTTTGCCGAACGCCTGGCCAAGACGGTAGAGCTGCTGCAAGAGGCTGTGCTCGACCATGGCAATGGGCTCTTGCAGTCCAGTAGCCTGGGCGCCGAAGACATGGTCATCACCGACCTGATCGCCCGTCACAAGCTGCCGATCAGCATCGCCACGCTGGACACCGGCCGCTTGCATGCGGAAACCTTGGCGCTGCTGCCGCAGATCGAGGCGCGTTATGGCCTCAAGGTGGCGGTCTACAGCCCCATCCATGACGCGGTCGTTACTTTCGTGCGCGTGCGCGGTGCAGATGCCATGTACGAGAGTCTGGACCTGCGCAAGGAATGCTGCGCAATCCGCAAGCTGGAGCCGCTGAGCCGCATGTTGGAAGGCCGCACCGCCTGGATCACCGGCCTGCGCCGCGAGCAATCGAACAACCGAGCGGTCGTGCCCTTCAGCGAGCTGGATCAAAACGGCCGGACCAAGATCAACGCGCTGGCCGACTGGAGCTGGGCCGAT
>JADMJQ010000248.1:0-15606 GCA_018780415.1 Roseateles sp.
CGATGCCGGTTTCAATGATGGTGGAGCACAGCAGCACATTGTGTTTGCCGCCGACGAACTCGCGCATCACCCGCTCCAGCTCGCGCTCGGGCATCTGGCCGTGCGCAATGATGATGCGCGCCTCGGGCACCAGCTCGGCCAGCTTCTGGCGCCGGTTCTCGATTGTCTCGACCTCGTTGTGCAGGAAGTAGACCTGGCCGCCGCGCTTGAGCTCGCGCAGAATCGCCTCGCGAATCGTGCCGCTGCTTTCGGCCCGCACAAAGGTCTTGATCGCCAGGCGCCGCTGCGGTGCCGTCGCGATAACGCTCAAGTCGCGCAGACCTTCGAGCGCCATCCCCAAGGTGCGCGGGATTGGCGTGGCGGTCAGGGTCAGCACATCAACCTCGGCCCGCATCGCTTTCATCTGCTCCTTGTGGCGCACGCCGAAGCGGTGTTCTTCGTCGATCACCAGCAAGCCAAGCCTAGCGAACTTCACATCCGGGCTGAGCAGCTTGTGGGTGCCGATGACGATGTCGATGGTGCCGTCGGCCAGGCCGGCCATCGCGGCCTTGATCTCCTTGGCCGAACGGAAGCGGCTCATCTCGGCCACCCGCACCGGCCATTTGCCAAAGCGGTCGGCGATGTTCTGGTAATGCTGCTCGGCCAACAGCGTGGTCGGCGCCAGGATGGCGACCTGCTTGCCACCCATCACCGCGACGAACGCTGCACGCAGCGCCACCTCGGTCTTGCCAAAGCCCACATCGCCGCAGACCAGCCGGTCCATCGGTTTGGGGCTGATCATGTCTTGGATCACCGCGTGAATGGCGGCGCGCTGATCGGGTGTTTCCTCGAAGCCAAAGCTGGCCGCAAAAGCCTCGTAGTCGGGGCCTGAGTAGCGGAAGGCATGGCCCTCGCGGGCGGCGCGGCGGGCATAGAGATTGAGCAACTCGGCGGCGGTGTCGCGCACCTGCTCGGCGGCCTTGCGCTTGGCCTTTTCCCATTGGCCGGAGCCCAGGCGGTGCAGCGGTGCTTCCTCGGCGCTGACGCCGGTATAGCGGCTGATCAGGTGCAGCTGCGAGACCGGCACATAGAGCGTGGCCTCGTCGGCATAGATCAGGTGCAGGAATTCGCTCGGCCCGTCGCCGATGTCGATATTGATCAGGCCCTGGTAGCGGCCGATGCCGTGGTTGTTGTGCACCACCGGGTCGCCTACCTTCAGCTCGGACAGATCCTTGATAAGCGCATTGACGTCTGAGACTTGCTCCTGCTTGCGGCGCCGGCGCGTCGTCGGTGTGGTCGCGAACAGTTCGGTCTCGGTGAAGAGCTGAATCTGTATCCCGGCCTCGGGCTCATGCCAGAAGAAGCCGGCCGCCAACGGGGCGGCCGTGATGGCGAACTTCTCCGGGCTGCTCTCGAAGTCGGCCAGGCCGGCGACCGTGGGCGGGTCGATCTTGTTGTCGCGCAGCAGCTCCAGCAAGCTCTCGCGCCGGCCTTCGCTTTCGGCCAAGAGCAAGACACGGTGCGGCGTGCTCTTCAGATGCGCGGCCAAGCGCGCCAGCGGCTCTTGCGCGCCGCGCTCGACGCTGACATCGGGCAAGGGTCGCGCATAGTCGACGGGCTCATTGCCACGCACAGCCAAGACCGGATGCACATGGGTCAGGGCAAAAAACTCCTCGACCTTGAGGAAGATCTCTTCCGGCGCCAGGATGGGCCGTTCGGGGTCATGCTGCAAAAAGCGGTGGCGCTCGCGGGTGTCGGTCCAAAAGCGCGTCAGCGCCTCGTCGACCTCGCCGTGCAGGGCCAGCGCGCATTGCTCGCCCAGGAATTCGAAGATGCTGGCGGTCTGCTCGAAAAAGATCGGCAGGTAATACTCGATGCCGCCAGTGGCGATGCCCTGATCAATGTCTTTGTAGATGCGCGAACGGGTCGGGTCGCCGTCCATCTTCTCGCGCCAGCGCGAGCGAAAGGCCTTGCGCGCCGCCTCGTCCATCGGAAACTCGCGGCCCGGCAGCAGCCGCACCTCGGGCACCGGATAGAGGCTGCGCTGGCTGTCGGGATCAAAGGTGCGGATCGAATCAACCTCGTCGCCGAACAGATCGACCCGGTAGGGCACCAAGGAGCCCATCGGGAACAGGTCGATCAGGCCGCCGCGCACCGCGTACTCGCCCGGCGACACCACTTGCGACACGTGCGAGTAGCCGGCCAGTGTCAGCTGCGACTTCAAGCCGGCCTCGTCGAGGCGCTGCTTTTGCTTGAAATTGAAGGTGGTCGCGGCAAAAAAGCTGGTCGGCGCCAGCCGCGTCAGGGCGGTGGCGGCGGGCAAGAGCACCACATCCAGCTCGCGCTGGTCGGCCGGTTTGCCGCGGCTTTGCAGCAGCTGCCACAGCGTGGCCAGGCGTTCGGAGATCAGGTCCTGGTGCGGGCTGAAGGTGTCATAGGGCAGGGTCTCCCAGTCCGGGAAGACGCCGACGCGCAAGTGCGGTGCGAAGAATTTCAGTTCGTCTTCCAGGCGCTGCGTGTCACCCGGCTCGGCCGTGAAGATGGCGGTGATGCGCCCGGCCGCCATCTGCTGCACGGCAAAGCGGGCCAGCAGCATGGCATCTGCCGAGCCAGTGGGGCGAGGCAGGCTGAACTTTTTGCCGGCTTGGATCAAGGGGAGCTGCAAGGACGAGGGCATGGCGGGCGCACAAATGAGAGCAGCCCCGCAATGGGGGCCAGGATCGAAGAAGCGAGACAAAGAAGCATTGTAGGGAGACCGATAGCGGTCCCGCCGAGCCAGGGCAATCCGCATTCCAGGCTTCAATATATTTCTGTTTGGAATACAGAGATATGACAACTATGACCTTGCCACATATAGGGTTTACGCTGAAACTTCCGGCCCATATTCATGCGTTGTCTGGGGTGTCTTGATGGTCAAAAGCAAGGTGTTTGGAATTGCCGGTCGCTTGTACGCGCTGGCATTGATCCTGTCGTTGGCCTTGAGCGGCTTGGCCTTGGTGGCCTATTTCAAACTCACCCATGTGGAGGAAGTCGCCGAAACCACCCAGACCCTGCGTGTGCCGCAGCTGGCTCGCATCGGTGATGTGCAGCTCAACATCACACGCGTGTCACTGCAGCTGCGTCATGCCATCTTGGCGCGCAACCCGACCGAGCTGCAAGCGTCGCTGGACGACATCGCCCGCAAGCGCCTAGATGTCGAAAACTCCCTCAAAGCCTACGGCACCGACCTCTACACCGAGCAGGGCAAGAGCCGCTTTGCCAAATTGTCCGAGCCAATGGCGCGCTTCTGGACCACCGGCCTGGCCAATATTGAACTGATCAAGGCCGGCCAGAAGGATGAGGCTTTTGCTTATCTGGTCGACCAAACCATACCCGCCCGCAACGAGGTGCTGGCGATTCTGATCGATACGGTCAAGTACCAAGAGGAGTCGCTCAAGAAAGACATCGAGAGCATCCAGAATCAGACCCGCAGCACGCTGTACCTGCTGATCGGCATTGTGCTGGCCGCCTTGCTGACGCTGGCGGTGTTTTCGGTCCATGTCGCCGGGGTGCTGAAGCGCCGGGTCGCGCTGTCGCAGGTGCTGGCCGAACGGGTGCGCGATGGTGATCTCAGCGCCAGCGCGCTGGACGACAGCGCCGATGAGTTCTCGCCGCTGCTGCTGACCTTGGGTGAAATGCGTGCCTCACTGACCCAGGTGGTTGGCGGCGTGCGCAGCAATGCCGAGGGGGTGTCCACCGCCAGCGTCGAAATCGCCCATGGCAATCAGGACCTGTCGGCCCGCACCGAGCAGCAGGCCTCGGCATTGCAAGAGACCGCCTCCACCATGGATCAGCTCGGTCACACCGTGCGGCACAACGCCGACAACGCTCTGCAAGCCAAGCAGCTTTCGCTGAACGCCTCCATCGTGGCCGAGCAGGGTGGCCAGGTGGTGGGTCAGGTGGTGCGCACGATGAAGGACATCAACGATTCCTCGCGCAAGATTTCGGACATCATCGCCGTCATCGATGGCATCGCCTTCCAAACCAACATCCTGGCCTTGAACGCCGCGGTGGAAGCCGCTCGCGCCGGCGAGCAGGGGCGCGGCTTTGCCGTGGTGGCCAGCGAAGTGCGCAGCTTGGCGCAGCGCAGCGCCGAAGCGGCCAAGGAGATCAAGACCCTGATCACCGCAAGCGTCGAGCAAGTCGAGCATGGCAGCAGCCTGGTCGACCAGGCCGGCCAGACCATGGGCGAGATCGTCGGCGCCATCAAGCGGGTGGCCGATATCGTCGGTGAGATTAGCGTCGCCAGCCAGGAGCAAAGCCGCGGCGTAGCGCAGGTCGGCCGCGCCATCACCCAGATGGACCAGAGCACCCAGCAGAACGCCGCCCTGGTCGAGCAGTCAGCGGCGGCCGCGGACAGCTTGCGTCAGCAGGCGGGCCAACTGGTGCAAGCGATGGCGGTGTTCAAGCTGCAGCATTGATCAGCGCGCAGCAGGCTTGCTCAGGGGGCAGCGGGCGCGCGGCGCAGCAGCCGGATGGGCGCCGCGCCAACTTCACCCAGCGCCCGCGCCCGCAATTGCCCACAGCCGCCGTCCACATCCTGGCCCGCTGAATCTCGCAGTTTGGTCAAAATGCCGCGCTGGTGCAGGTGGCGGGCAATCGCCGCGGCTTGCTCCCAGCTCGGGCGTTTGAACGCCAGGTCCGGGATGGTGTTGTACGGGATCATGTTCAAGAGCGCGTATTTGCCGCTGAGCAGGCGCACGATGCCGTCCAGTTCCTCGGCGCTGTCATTGACGCCCTCGATCAGCGTCCATTGGTACTGGATCGGATAGCCGCTGGCGCGCGCATAGGCCTCGCCCAGATCGACCAGCTCTTGCGGTGTCAGGCGCGGTGCGCGCGGCAGCAGGCGCTCGCGCAAATCGGCCTTGCTGCTGTGCAGCGACAGGGCCAAAGCCGGCTTGACCGGCCCCTCCAGCAAACGCGTGAAGATGCGCGGGTCGCCGACGCTGGAAAACACCAGATTCTTGTGGCCGATATTGCCCTCGCTGCCGAGCAAATTGATCGCCTCGATGACATTGTCGAGATTGTGGGCCGGCTCACCCATGCCCATGAAGACGACCTTTTTGACCGGCCGCAGCGCGCGGGCCAGCGTCACCTGGGCGACGATCTCGGCACTGGAGACCTGGCGAATCAGGCCGCTGCGCCCGGTCATGCAAAACACGCAGCCCACCGCGCAGCCGACCTGGGACGACACGCACAGGCCGTCGCGCGGCAACAGCACCGCCTCGACCGTTTGCCCGTCTCGCAGCCCGACCAACAGCCTTGCCGAGCCGTCTTCGCCGGGGTGGCTGGAGATCAGCCGGGTCAGACCCAGCAGCTCGGCCTCGATCGCCGGCAGCGCCTCGCGCAACGCCAGCGGCAGGTAGTTGCCGGGCCGGCGCCGGCCGCTGTCGCGCGCGCGCACCTGCACCCAGTCGCGCAACACGCGTTGTTCATGTTCGGGCTTGGCGCCGAGGTCGCGCAGCTGTTGGCGAAGGGCTTGGATTTGCATGGGCCACGCATTTTAGAATGAGGCGATGACGAGTCAGAACAACTACACGGTGGGCGTGCAGCCACGCTGTTATGCCTTGGTGCCCGCCGCAGGCATCGGTAGCCGCTCGGGCGCCGACGGCCCGAAGCAATATGTGCCGCTGGCCGGGCGCCCGATGATGGCGCACACCTTGAGCGCGCTGGCGCAGGTGCCGGGCCTTGCCGCCACGCTGGTGGTGTTGGCGCCCGATGATGAGCAGTTCGCTGCGGCGCTGCCGGAGTTCGCCGGCGAGGCCTGCTGGCTGGCGCGCTGCGGCGGCGCCAGCCGGGCCGAGACGGTCGCCAATGGCTTGCGCGAACTGCTGGCGCGTGGCGCCCAGCCGCATGACTGGGTGCTGGTGCATGATGCGGCGCGCTGCCTGCTGCGCCCCGAATGGGTCGAGCGGCTGATCAAAGCCTGCGAGGCCGACGAGGTGGGCGGTTTGCTGGCCCAGCCGCTGGCCGATACCTTGAAGGCCTCGGCCCAGGGCAGGGTGTCGGCCACCATTTCCCGGACCGAGAAATGGGCGGCGCAAACGCCGCAGATGTTTCGCCTCGGGCTTTTGATGCCGGCGCTGGCCCATGCCGGCGAGGCGGTCACCGATGAAGCCAGCGCCGTCGAGGCGCTGGGTCACAGCCCCTTGCTGGTCGAATGCTCGATCGAGAACTTCAAGGTCACTTGGCCCGAAGACTTTGCGCTGGCCGAGCGCCTGCTTCTAAGCCGCTCTTGACTCTTACTGCGGAACCATCGCAATGACCTGGGCCAGCGCGCCGGCATGCCCCGTCGTCAATGAGTTGGCCACCGTGGGGTCAAACACCTGCAGCTTGACCTTGGGCGGGATCCCGCGGCCCTCAAACAGCTCGCCGCGGGGGTCACGGTACTTTTCATTCGACAGCGTGATCAAGAAGTTGCCCGGCAGCGACTTCGGCAGCATGTTCGACATCGCGCCGCTGGTCGCTTGCCCCACATGGGTGACGTGGGGCAACTCCCGCATCAACAACGTCAAGGTGTCGCCGGCACTGACGGTGCGGTCGCTCGTCAGCAGATAGACGGGCTTCAGGTACTGCTTGGCGCCGCGCGGCTCAACAAACCACTGCTGCGTGGCGCGGCCCTGTGGGCGATGTTGTTCGACGCTGAAGGCGGCGCGCCTGCGGTCGGCGAAGCTGCCGGCCAGCTCGGCACTGACATGGTCATAACCACCATCATTGACGGCAATGTCGACGATGATGGCCTTGCTGTCGGCCAGCGCCGACAAGGCGCGGTCCATCTCCGCGCGCATCAGCTGTATGTCTTTGGCGGCATTGCCGCCCTCCGAGAAGTCAGCCAAACGGGACACCTCGATGTAGCCGATATGGCCCGCCAGCCGGCCCCACACCATGGCGCCGTTCAAGACTCGGCCCTGGCTGCCGCCGCTGAGCTGGGGCGCGATGGCTTGCCGGCGCTGTTCGTGCCAGGCAGCCTCGAACTGGTCATAGTCGTTGACCTCGCTCTGCGCGGCAAAGGCTTGCTTGAGCAGCTTGATGGTCGGGGTGGCCGCGCTGTCGGCGTAAAAGTCCCGCTCGCCGTTGGTGTCGAAATGCATCAGGGACAGGTGGTGGTCGTTGAAGCCGTCGATCGCCTTCAGCAGCACCTGCTGCAAGGCCGCATCGTCTGTGGCCGCAGCTGCTTGCGGGGCCAGCAGCTTGACGCGCGCCGGCCAGTCGATGCCGCGTTCCTTGAAGAAGGCGTAGTCGAGATCGAAGATCTCTTGCATCGCCTTGAAGGTGCTGGCGGCATCGCGCGGGGGCTCGGCCTTGCAGCGATCCGGGATGCTGGCGATTCGTTCGAGGCTGTAGCTGGACGGTTGGCGTGGATCCTGAAACAGTTCGGCCGAGGTGCGCTTGGCGCTGCTGCTGTGTTGGTAGGTCGCGCCCTCTAAAGCGGCCGCTTCGGTCTGGATGCGGTCCCGGTAGCAAAACGAGGGCATCTCCTGGTAGCTGCTGATGGTTTGATCGGTCACTTCGATCAGCCGGCTTTCGCCCAGCACCCGCCATAGGCCGGTCATCTTGGGGTCAAATTTTCCAGCTTGGACCAGGGGCCCTCGGCTTTCTGCCGGTTTGTCGTCGTCGCTGCCATCTCCGCAGGCCGACAGCAGCAGGGCCGCGGCTATGGCTATTGAAAGGGCTGAAAGGGCTGAAAGGGATTGCTTGGTTTGGTTCATAAGTTTCCTGAAACGTTGGATGGGACCCATGCGAGCTCGCCACCGCTGGTTTCTGGTGTTAGGGCGGCTTGGCGGAGCGAAGTGTTCCTTGGGTCGCGCTCAAATGCCAGGAAGTTAAGTCTTATGCCTATTTTTTGCCTGTTAGGTATTAACATTCGCTACTAAACAAGCCGGGCCTGGGAGGGCATATGAGCAGTCCTGAAGTTTTGATCCAAGTGCTGCGCAGCGAAATGCGCGCCGCCGACATGACCTACAAGCAACTCGCGCTGCGCTTGGGAATGAGCGAATCGAGCGTCAAGCGGGTGTTCTCGCAGGGCGATATGAGCCTCAGCCGGCTGGAGCAAATCTGCAAGGCAGTGGGCGTGGCGATGGAAGACGTGTTGCGCCAGGCGGCCGATTGCGCGCCGCATGCCGACACCTTGACCCTGGACCAGGAGCGCTCACTGGTGCGCGACCCCAAGCTGCTCTTGGTGGCGATTTGCTGCCTGGGCCATTGGACCTTGGAGCAAATCATCGAGGTCTACGCCATCAGCGAGACCGAGTGCATAGGCTATCTGGTCAAGCTCGACCGGTTGGAGCTGATCGAGCTGAAGGCCTTGAACCGTTACCGCATGCGGGTCTCGATTGCATTTCGCTGGTTGGCGGACGGGCCGGTGCAACAGTTCTTCCGCAAGCATGTGGTGGATGATTACTTCGGCGGACGTTTTGATGGCGTGGGCGAGGCCTTGCTGTGCGTGCATGGGCGCCTGTCCAACCCAAGCGCCCAGGAGTTGGTGCAAAAAATTCGCCAGCTGGCGGCCGAGTTGGCACGCCTGCACCAAGACGATCAGCGCCTGCAGGCCAGCGAGCGTGACGGCTTCACACTGCTGCTGGGCTTGCGCTCCTGGGAGTTTGCGCAGTTCACCGCGATGCGCCGGTCGGCTGACTAAGAACTTGTCTGCGGACAAGTTCCAAAACTCACCAGATCGGGCCCAGGAATAGGTATAGCGAGGACTTGCCTCGGTAGGTGCTGCCGGCCGCCAGGTAGAAGGGGCCAAAGCGGGTGTCCATGGACAAGAAGCCGCTGGCCGCGAGTTTGGACTCCGGCAGCGCAAAGGCGAACAAATTGTTGTCGCTGGCACGCAAAATTGAGCCCGACTCCAGCGAGAAGCCGGCCCGCACCGCACCGCCCAGCCCAACCGGCATTTGGCCGATCTGGCGCGCCATCACCAGGCGCGACATGGCAACGGCGCGGCCGCTCAGCGAGCCCCGAGGTGAGCCCGACAGCCTCAAAAATCCACCCAGGTCACCGGTCGTGCCTATCGATGAGGCCGCCATTTCGGCATAGACATGGCCGGCCCATGGGCCCATGCGGAAGGCGCCCAAGCCGCGTAGCCCCGCTTGGGCGATCGTGTTCCGCTGCCTGTCCTGCAAATGCTCGACGCCAAAGTCGAACAGCACGCCGCGGGTCGGAAAGGCCAGCGAATCCAGCGTATCCACCCGCAGCTGGGCGAAGCGTTGGCTGTAGTAGCCGTTCAGCGGCTCAATCCCCGGGTCCTCGGGGATGGTCAGTCTGGCGCTTGCGCGCAGCCGGCCGGCGCCGAAGCGCACATCGCCCCAGTTGCTGAGTTGGCGGCCTAGCGACAGCGAGGCGCTGCCGCTGTTGGCGCTGAGGCGCGAGGTGCGCAGGCCCTGGTCGCTGAATTGATCGACATTGCTGGCCATGTATCGCGCGCCGGCGGCCATAAACCATTGCGAACCGGCCCCCAGCGGCTGAAACCATTCGGTGCCCAGGCCGCGCTCGAAGCCAATCGTGCCGACCGTGCGCAGCTCCGCGCCCCAGCGATTCAGCCAGGTCCAGACATGCATGGCCGAGACCGAGAAGTGATTGGCGTCATCAAAGTCGCTGTACAACTGCAGGCCCACGCGCAGGCGGCTATTGGCCCAGTCGGCCTCGCTGACATTCAGCGTGACCCGGCGCTGGCCTTTTTCGTCCGTGATCTGGGTGTCGATGCGCTCGAAGTCGCCGCGCCCATAGAGCTGGGCACTGGCTTGTTGAATATCGCCCAGGCTGACCGGCTTGCCCATAGGCAGGTCCAGTTCGGCCTGCAGCGCCTGCGGGTTGCTGCGCCGGGTTCCGCGGATTTCCAGACTGGCCAGGGGCAGGCGACTAACACTGCCGGCCAACTCGCCCCGCTGGCGGCGCGTCGCCTCCAGATCTGCGTGGAGCTCGGGCGTGAGCGCCAACGCCCGTAGCCGCTCATGCGCGGCAAAGGCAGCGCGTTGGCCCGCTGCGATCGCTTCTTGGTGGCGAGCAAAGTCCATGAAGGCAATATTGCCCAGGTCGGGGTCGATCAACACATCGTCGGGCCGCAAATCCTTCAGCGAATGCGCCACGTTTTGGTTGGTCAGAATCTGCAGCATCTGGTTGGCCACGCCGACCGCACTGGTGATCTCGCGCTCCTCCAGCAAGGGCGAGCCCACATTGACGGCGATGATGATGTCGGCACCCATTTTGCGGGCCAGGTCGACGCCGAGATTGCGCACCAGGCCGCCATCCACCACCGCGCGGCCGTTGATGCGCACCGGCGTGAACACACCGGGTATCGCCATCGAGGCGCGCATGGCCAGGAACAGCGGCGTGTCGATCATCTCCAGCATGTCGCCGCTGAGCAAATCGGTCGCCACGGCGCGGAACGGCAGGCTGAGCTGACTGACCGGCGCCTCGGCCTGCTCGGGCCGCACCAGGCGCTCCAGCGCGAACTCCAAGGCGCTGTTGCCGGCGGCGGACGGCGGCAGGCTGGCACCGGTGGCCCGGTGCAGGCCCAGTTCGATGCGCGAGGGCAGCAGCAGGTCTTCCTCGCGGCGGCGAAAGCTGAGCTTTTCGCGCGGCGGGCGGTCGGCCAAGATCGCCTGCCAGTCGGTGGCACGCACAAAATCTTCCAACTCCTCAACGCTGCGCCCCGAGGCGAAAGCGCCGCCGACCACCGCACCCATGCTGGTGCCCACCACCAGATCGATGGGCACATGCAACTCCTGCAGGACCCGCAGCACGCCGATATGGGCCATGCCGCGCACGCCGCCGCCGGACAGCACCAGGCCGATCTTGGGTCTTGGCGGCGTGTCGAGCACCGGCGGCGCAGCTTCCTGGGCGGCGGACGGCCGCGCCAGCAGCAGGGCGGCAATCAAGAGGGGCAGGCGCAGGCAGCGCCAAGAAGTGAGGGAGTCCAGCATGTTCAGCATCAGAGCAAGGCCGCGAGCGTAGCTCAGCTTTGTTTCAAACCGCGCTAAGCTCGCGGCGAATTTGTTTTACGCTCATCTGCACATTTTTGTGAACACCATGACCCAAACCCTCGCTGCAACTCCCTCCATCCCCTTTCGAATCGGCGAAGGCTGGGACACCCATGCCCTGGTGTCAGGCCGGCCCCTGGTGCTGGGCGGCATCGTCATTCCCCACAGCCATGGTCTGCTCGGGCATTCGGATGCCGATGCGCTCGCGCATGCGATCACCGATGCGCTGCTGGGCGCGGCGGCGCTGGGCGATATCGGCAAGCTGTTCCCCGACACGGCGGCCGAGTTCAAGGGCGCAGACTCGATGGTGTTGCTGGCCGAGGCCTACCGGCGCGTGCGCGCCGAGGGCTGGCAGGTCGTCAATATCGACAGCACCATCAAGGCGCAGGCGCCCAAGATGGCGCTCCATATCCCCTTGATGCGAGCCCGCTTGGCCGAGGTGTTAGGGCTGGAGCTGGGGCAGATCAATGTCAAGGCCAAGACGGCCGAGAAGATGGGCCCGGTCGGCGAGGGCCTGGCGATCGAGGCGCAAGCGGTCTGCCTGCTGGCCAAGATCTGAACTAGCTCGCCTTCTGCAACAAGATCCGCGCGAACAAGCCGCCGCCCTCGGCATTGCCGATTTCCAGCTGGCCGCCCAGCCGCTGCACCGACTTTTCAACGATGGCCAACCCTAAACCCGCGCCGTTGGCGGCGGTGCGGGCGGCGTCGCCACGGAAGAACGGCGTGGTCAGTTTGGACAGCTTGTCCATCGGCACGCCGGGGCCGAAGTCGCGCACCAGCAACTGCACCAAATTGCCGTTCAAGCTGGCCGTGACCTCGACTTGGGCGGCACCATCACCGCTGCGGCCGTAGCGGCGTGCGTTCTCGAACAGATTCAGCAGCACCCGACCCAGTTCGGTGTCATCGGCCCACACCTTCAGGTCGGACAGCACGCCGTTATGAATCTGGATCTGCTGGGGCTCGCGAAAGCCCTGCGCCACCCGGTCCACCACCTCGCCCAGCAGCAGCGGTTGCAATTGCAGCTCGGACGGGCGGGCGTAGTCCATGAATTTGTGGATGATGGCGTCGAGCTGGTCGATGTCTTGCGCCATGAACTGGCGGGCCTGCTCGTCCGGCACGCTCATTTCGGCTTCAAGACGCAATCTGGCCAACGGTGTGCGCAGATCATGCGAGATGCCGGCCAGCATGACGGTGCGGTCCTCCTCCATCTTGGCCAGCTCGCGCGCCATGCGGTTGAAGCCCATATTGACCTCGCGGATCTCGCTGGTGCGGGTGCTTTCGTCCAGCACCGAGTCGTACTCGCCCTCGCGGATGCGGTGGGCGGCGAAGCTCAGGTCACGCAGCGGCTGGTTGATCAGCCGGGTGATCATGGCCGAGCCCAGCACGGTGGCGATCAGGGCAATCAGCAGCCACCAGCTATTGCCCGAGCTGGTGATGCTCAAGGGGCGGGCGCTGGTCTGCAGCCAGTAGGCGTCGGGCCCGATGCTGAAGCGAACCCACAGGCCCGGCGCGTCGTTGACGCTGTGCGCCACCACGGTGTCGGGGCCGAGCCGCCCACGCAACTCGGCGGCGAGCTGCTTGGCGAAGGCGCTGGTGTCGTAGGGCTGCCAGCGGTCATGGGCCTCGGCCACCCGCACCTGCACCGTCTCGCTGCGCGCCAGCGAGCTGAGCACGGCGACGCGGTTGATGCTGTCGGAGTCGGCCAGCGCGACCCGGCTCAGGTTGACCAGGCCGGCCAGTTGCTGTGCCGATTCCAGCGCCCGCGGTTCGGCCTCCAAGACCTTGAAGGTCTGCTGCCAGGCCAGCACACCGCCGACCAATAAAAGGGCCAAGAGCGCAAAGGTGCGCCAGAACAGATTCAGGGCGAGTTGGGGTCGAGTCACGAGCGGCTCAGGCGGCGTTCTCGTCCGGCACAAACACATAACCGACGCCCCAGACGGTCTGGATATAGCGCGGCTGGGCCGGGTCGGTCTCCAGCAGCTTGCGCAGGCGCGAGATCTGCACATCGAGGCTGCGGTCAAAGGGCTCGAAATCGCGGCCGCGTGCCAGTTGGGCCAGCTTGTCGCGGGTCAGCGGCTGGCGTGGGTGGCGCACCAGCGCCTTCAGCATCGAGAACTCGCCCGTGGTCAGCGGCAATGCCTCGCCGCCGCGCGACAAGCGGCGCAGCGCCAGGTCGAACTCGAAGGGGCCAAAGTGGATCGTCATCGGCTCCTTGGACGGCGCACCCGGCGCTTCCAGCACCGGCCGGCGGCGCAGCACCGCGTTGATGCGGGCCAATAGTTCGCGGGGGTTGAAGGGCTTGGACAGATAGTCGTCGGCGCCCACCTCCAGACCGACGATGCGGTCCACGTCTTCAACCTTGGCGGTCAACATGATGATGGGGGTCTGATCGTTGCCGGCGCGCAGACGGCGGCAGATGGTCAGGCCATCTTCGCCCGGCAGCATCAGGTCAAGCACGATCAGGTCCACCGTCTCGCGGCTCAGCTGCTTGCTGAGTGCGCGGCCGTCCTCGGCCAGCAAGACCTCGAAGCCTTCCTGGCTCAGGTAGCGACGCAGCAGTTCACGGATGCGGGCGTCGTCGTCGACCACCAAGATGCGGTTGGGCCGGGTGGGGGGCGTGCTGGTCATGGCCTTCTGTCCTCTATTTGTAACAAAGCCATTGTCAGCGCCTTTGCCCATGTTTGAATGCCGCCCAGGCGGCTAGTTACAGTTCATTAACATCTTGGCCTGGGCCGCAGGCAAATTCGTGCATTGCTGCTCGTACAGTGAGGCGCTTCGCGCCTGGACTTGCAGGACGGTTTCAATTAACTGAGGACTGCTCATGAAAAAAGTATTTTGTTTTGGCTTGATGGCACTGACTTCTGCCGCCTTTGCGGCTGCCGATACGCTTCCGCGGGACAGGCTCAATTTGAGCGCCAGTGCCAGCGTAGAGGTCACGCGCGATGTGCTCGGCATTGCCTTCTCGACCACCAAGGAGGGCAGCGATGCCGCCGTGGTGCAGGCGCAGCTGAGGCAGGCGTTGGACACTGCCCTGGCCGAGGCCCGCAAGATCGCCAAGCCGGGCCAGGTCGAGGTGCAGACCGGCAATTTCTCGCTCTATCCGCGCCATTCGCCCAAGGGCGGCATCAATGGCTGGATCGGCAGCGCCGAGTTGCTGGTCGAGGGCAAGGACACGGCCGCGATTGCGCAGCTGACCGGCCGCATCACCAGCATGAGCATCGCGAGGGTCGGCTATAGCTTGTCCAAAGAGCAGCGCGAGAAGGCCGAGGCCGACGTGGTGGTGCAAGCGATTGCGCTCTACAAGGCGCGCGCGGCCGACTATGCCAAGCAGTTTGGTTTCAACGGCTATTCAATCGGCGAGGTCACGGTGAACAGCTCGGAGCCTGGCCATATGCCGATGGCGGCCCCGACGATGCGTTTCAAGGCGATGTCGGCGTCGGCGGACGAGTCCTTGCCGGTCGAAGCCGGCAAGGCGACGGTCAGCGTGATAGTGAACGGCTCGGTGGTGATGACGGCACGTTGAATCTGCTTGCTAGGATGGGGCACGGAAAGGGCAAGAGACTATGAGCGAAGTGCAATTGAAGTCAGTGCAATGCCTAGGTGCCACGGGCCTGCACCGGATGGCCTATTGGGAATGGGCCTACACCGGCGCCGGCGCAGCGAGCGCTGCGCCCGTGCTGGTGTGCGTGCACGGCCTGACCCGCCAGGGGCGTGACTTCGACAGCTTGGCGCGGCGCATGAGCGACCGCTACCGGGTGATTTGCCCGGATGTGGTCGGGCGCGGCCGCTCGGACTGGCTGCTCAACCTGGCCGGCTATCAAATCCCCAATTACGTCGCCGATATGGTGGTGCTGCTGGCTCGCTTGGATGTGGCGCAGGTGGACTGGGTCGGCACCTCGATGGGCGGGCTGATCGGCATGGGACTGGCGGCCTTGCCCGCCAAGCCGGCCTGCCTGGTGCGTCGCATGGTTTTGAATGATGTGGGCCCCGAGCTCAGCCTCGCTGCCTTGCAGCGCATCGGCGGCTATCTGGGCCAAAACATGCACTTTGACTCGGTGGCCGAGGGCAGTGCCTATCTGGCCAGCATCTCCCAAGGCTTTGGCCCGCACAGCGGGGCGCAATGGGCGGCCCTGTCGGCGCCGATGTTCAAGCCCGACGCCAGCGGGCAAGGCGTCAGCCTGCATTACGACCCCAAGATCGCCGCGCCCTTTGCGCAGGTGTCGGCCGAGTCCGCGCAGGCCGGCTCGACCGCGCTGTGGCAGGTCTATGACAGCTTGACTTGCCCGACCTTGCTGCTGCGCGGGGCTGAGTCCGACTTGTTGTCGGCAGCCACTGCGCAGGCGATGACGCAGCGCGGCCCGTGTGCGCGTCTGCATGAGTTTGCCGGCGTCGGCCATGCACCGACGCTGGTGCAAGACGATCAGATCGAGGTGGTGCGGGAGTTTTTGGGAACGGTATGAAAACGGGTTTGATGGCCGGGCCTGAGCAGGCGGCCGCGATTGTCAGTTTGCTGGAGGTGGAGCCGACGCTGGAGCTCAGGCCCGTTGGCGCGGCCGCGCCTGGCGCCATGGCTCCGCTGGATACGGTGGCCCGAGCGCGCGCCTTTGCC
>JADMJQ010000248.1:15616-19625 GCA_018780415.1 Roseateles sp.
GGTGAGGACGCCTTGGTGCATGCCGACGGCGTGGCGGCTATTTTGGCCGGCATTGGCGCGGCGCCGGCGATGCAGGCGGCGTCCTATCTGGTCTATGCCGGGGACTTTTTGAACAAGCCGGAAGAGGTGGTCAGCAAGGCCTTCGGTGAGTCCTATGCCAGCTTGGTGATGCACACACGTCGGCTGGTGCAGATTCAGCGCGCGGCGCGCGAAGCGCAGGTGCATGTGGCGGCCCGTGCCGAACAGACCGAGCGGGTGCGCAAGATGTTGCTGGCCTTCTCGCGCGACCTGCGGGTGGTGCTGCTGCGCCTGGCCTCGCGCTTGCAGACGCTGCGCTTTTTTGCCTTGTCCAAGCTGCCATGCCCGCAAAGCCTGGCGGCGGAGTCGCAGCAGGTGTTTGCGCCCTTGGCCAACCGGCTCGGTATTTGGCAGATCAAGTGGGAGCTGGAGGACTTGTCCTTTCGCTTTTTGCAGCCGCAGGCCTACCGGGAAATTGCCGGCGCGCTGGATGAAACGCGGGTCGGCCGCGAGCAGAGCATTGAAGCCGCACGCTCGGCACTGCAGGCTGATTTGCTGGCCCAGGGCATAGCCGCCCAGGTGCAGGGGCGGCCCAAGCATCTGTACAGCATTCATAAAAAAATGCAGGGCAAGCGGCTGGAGTTGGCGCGCGTGTTCGACCTGCGTGCCTTGCGCGTGGTGGTGCCCGCTGTGGCGGACTGTTATGCGGTGCTGAGCCGGCTGCATGAGCTTTACACGCCGGTTGACGGTGAGTTTGATGATTACATCGCCAGGCCCAAGCCCAACGGCTACCAGTCGCTGCACACGGTGGTGCTGGGCGCCGACGGCCGGCCGGTCGAAGTGCAGATCCGCACCGCCGCCATGCATGAGCATGCCGAGCACGGCGTGGCGGCGCATTGGGCCTACAAGGAGGCCGGCGCGCGCGGCTATGCCGGCGTGGTCGCGGCAGGGGATTTTGAGGAGCAGGTCGCGCAGGCCCGCAAGTCGGTGCTGCGCCAGCTCTTGGCTTGGGAGCGTGACTTTGTCGAGACCGACGCGCAAGCGGTGTTCGATGACCGCATCTATGTCTTCACGCCGCAGGCCTCCATCGTCGAGCTGACCGCGGGCGCGACGGCGATCGACTTTGCCTACGCGGTGCACACCGATCTGGGTCACCGTTGCCGCGGCGCCAAGGTCGACGGCGCGATGGTGCCCTTGAACACCGCCTTGAAGAGCGGGCAGACGGTCGAGGTGACGGCGGCCAAGGAAGGCGGCCCCTCGCTGGACTGGCTGAACACCGAGCTGGGCTATTTGCAGAGCCCGCGTTCGCGCACCAAGGTGCGGGCCTGGTTCAATGCCTTGGCACAGCGCCAGACCGCGGCACGTGGGCGCGAGGCGGTCGAAAAACTTCTGCAGCGCGAGGGCAAGACGGCAGTCAAGCTGGAAGACCTGGCCGGCCGGCTCGGCTTCAAAACCGCCGACGCCTTGTTTGAGGTGGTCGGCAAGGACGAGTTTTCGCTGCGCAACATCGAGCAGCTGCTGCGCCCGCCAGCGCCCGAGCCCGACGGCGATGAGCTGCTGGCGCAGCGCCGCAGCAAGGCCGGCGCCACCGCCCCGCGCGGCGGCGTGTTGGTGGTCGGTGTGGATTCCCTGCTGACCAATCTGGCGCGCTGCTGCCGGCCGGCGCCACCCGATGCGATTGGCGGTTATGTGACGCGCGGCAAAGGCGTGGCGATTCACCGCATTGATTGCGGCAACTTCAGGCAGATGGCGGCACAGGCGGCCGAGCGTCTGATTGAGGTGGAGTGGGGCGGGCGCCCGGGTGCGACCGATGCCAAGGGCACGGGCGCGCAGTATCCGGTCGATGTGATCGTCGAGTCGAATGAGCGCCAAGGCCTGCTGCGCGACGTGCTTGAGGTCTTTTCCAAGGAGAAGATGAATGTGGCGGCGGTCAATACCCAGACGCCCAAGGGCGGGCTCAGAGCCGGGGTGAGGGGGGCGCTGAAGACGGCGCACAGCGACCACACGATCTGGACCAACTTCACCGTTGAGGTGGCCGATTCCGGGCGCTTGGCGCAGGTGCTTCGCCATGTGGCAATGGTGAGTGGCGTGCGTTCCGCCAGAAGAAAATAGAGCTAATTTTGCAGAAAGCTTGCCGAGCTCTCAAAAGCGGGCTATACTGCGAAGCTCTTGAGGCGCGTAGCTCAGCTGGTTAGAGCACCACCTTGACATGGTGGGGGTCGTTGGTTCGAGTCCAATCGCGCCTACCAAAATACGAAAGTAAGACGGTAGGCGTTACCTTCAAGTAACGTTGAAACAAAAAGCCCGGTAGATCGCAGATCTGCCGGGCTTTTTGCTTTGTGCCTCATCCCCGCTGCTTTGTTTTCAGTCGCCGCACCGGCCTCTGCTGCGTACGGGCCAATGACGGCGCTGCCACACGCTGTGGTGCCGATCGGCCGCTGGTTTGATGCCGATCAAGGCCTTGCGCTGCGCCCGGTGCATGCTTGCTTCAAAGCCCCTTCTGAACAGACACCCTTCGCGGGCCATGGCCGATGCAGGCACTACTGTTGCTGTTGTTTGTGGGCTGCAAGGCTGCCGTCGTGAATGCCGTTCGGCAAACTGTCACTTGCTTTGATGCAAGCGCGATCCAGCCAAAATAATGCCGAGGAAGATCCCCATGGAAGTCAAAAACATGCCAACTGCCGATCAAGGAATGGGCTTCCTTGAGCAACCCACCCGACACCTGTTCTTCACCGGCAAGGGCGGCGTCGGCAAGACCTCGTTGTCGACCGCCGCCGCGCTGACCCTGGCCGACCGGGGCAAGCGGGTGCTGTTGGTGAGCACCGACGCGGCCTCCAACCTCGACGAGATGCTGGGCATCGTGTTGCGCAACAGCCCCACGGCGGTGCCCGGCGCGCCTGCGCTGTCGGTGCTGAACATCGACCCGGACAATGCCGCCGAGTCTTACCGCCAGCGGGTGCTGACGCAGATGGGTGCAGGCGCCAGTGATAGCGAACTCGCCACCGTGCGCGAGCAGTTGTCGGGTGCCTGCACCACCGAAATCGCGTCGTTCGACGAGTTCGCCTCGCTGCTGTCCGACAAGGACGGGCGCTTTGACCACATCGTCTTCGACACCGCGCCGACCGGCCACACCTTGCGCCTGCTGAGCCTGCCCAAGGCTTGGAGCGGTTTTTTGGACGGCAATGACCGCGGCGCCTCCTGCCTCGGCCCGCATTCGGGCCTGAAGATGCAGGAGCAGCGCTTCAAGGCCGCGCTCGAGGCCCTGAGCGATGCGGCCCAAACCATGGTCATCCTGGTGACCCGGCCCGACAAGGGCGCGATTGCCGAGGCGGCCCGCACTTCCGAAGAGTTGCACGAGCTGGGCCTGCACAACCAACGTCTGGCGATCAACGGTGTGTTCCATGCCAGCGCCCGCGAAGACGCGGTGGCTTGCGCGATCGAAGCGCTGGGTCAACAAGCACTGGCGGAGATGCCTGCCTCATTGCAGCGCTTGCCGCAGGACCGCGTGCCGTTGCGGGCCTTTGATACGGTGGGCTTGCCGGCGCTGCGCGCCTTGCTTTCATCGCAGGCGGCGGTCGTGCCGGTTGCCGATTTCACCGACGCCGAGCCGATTGCCGCCGGTCGCGATTTGGCGGCCCTTGCCGACGAGCTGGCCGCCGCCGGTCATGGCCTGATCATGGTGATGGGCAAAGGCGGTGTGGGCAAGACCACGGTGGCCGCCGCGCTTGCGCTCGGCCTGGTCCAGCGCGGCAAGTCGGTGCATCTCAGCACCACCGATCCGGCTGCGCATCTGGCCGGCACGCTTGAAAGCGACGTGCCAGGCCTGCGCGTCGACCGCATCGACCCCAAGGTCGAGACCCAGCGTTATATCGACAAGATCATGGCGGCCAAGTCGCCCCATTTGAACGACCAGGAGCAGGCGCTGTTGTTGGAAGACCTGCGCTCGCCCTGCACCGAGGAGGTGGCCGTCTTCCACGCCTTCTCGCGCATC
>JADMJQ010000039.1 GCA_018780415.1 Roseateles sp.
TGCTGACCCAGGATGGCGGCGCACGTGTTTTTCAAACCTATCGTTGAAGGAAATTGCAATGAAGCCAATCAAGAACCTCGCCGCCATCGTCACCTTGGTGCTCGCCAGCGGATTTGCCGGAACAGCGCTGGCGCAGGCCACTGCCCCAAGCCAGGAGGCGGCCTCGACCGCCGCAGCCGAGATGTCCGACGGTGAGATCAAGAAGGTCGACAAGGCCACCAAGAAGCTCACCATCAAGCACGGCGAGATCAAGAACCTAGACATGCCCGGCATGACGATGCTTTTCCAGGTCAAAGATCCGGCCATGCTCGATAGGGTCAAAGCCGGCGACAAGGTGAAGTTCAAGGCCGAGAACAGCAGTGGCGCCATCGTCGTGACCGAGATCCAGATCGCCAAATGAGGCCAGCTGCGGTCGAATCTGGGCCGGCGTATGGCGCCGCTGCCTTGACGGCCGCACCGAAGCCTTGTGTTCGCTGTCGCACCGACGCACGCCCCAGGGTGACGATGATCAAAGGTGGTACATCAAACCATCAAGGAGATTTCCATGCTCAGTCAAATCGAGATCGAATGCCTGAAAGCGTGCAACGCATGCGCAGCCGCATGCCGGCAATGTGCCTCCGCCTGTCTGCAAGAAGATGACCCGAAGGCAATGACCGGCTGCATCGCGCTCGACCTCGAATGTGCCGACATCTGCCAGCTGGCAGCGGCGTCGATCGCAAGAGGCGGCAATTCGCGTACTGCCATTTGCGCCCTATGCGCCGAGGCTTGCGAAACCTGCGCGACCGAGTGCGCGAAACACTCGATGGATCACTGCCGCAAGTGCGCCGAGACCTGCCAGCGATGTGCCGAAGCCTGTCGCGGCATGGCGTCCTGATCTGCGACCGCCAGCCATCTTTCCAGCCTTGTAGGAGAACTCCATGAATCAATCGACCACCAGATTTTCTTGGGCGATGCGTTTTGTCCGTTTCGCATCGTTGTGTCTGGCCGCGACCCTGGCACAGGCGCAGACAACGCCGGCCATGTCTCATGCGGCCAGCATGCCCAAAGGCCAGATGCAGCAGAACGCGATGGGTTCCGCCGACATGAAGCAGGCGATGATGATGGGCATGGACGGCATGCAGAAGATGCCGATGTCGGGCGACACCGATATGGACTTCGCGATGATGATGAAGATGCATCACCAGCAGGCGCTGAACATGGCCGAGATGCAGCTCAAGCAGGGCAAATCGCCCGAGATGAAGGCGATGGCCAAGCGCATCATCGTCGCGCAGAAGAAGGAAATCGGTGAATTCGATCGGTGGATGGCCAAGCACCAATGAATTCAACTGCCGATTCCAGCACTCCCATGAACCATGCACCGCATCAGCATGGCGCGGCGCATGGCAGTCCGGTTGCCGTTCCGGAGGAGCCGTCGGCAGGGTTGAAGGATCCCGTCTGCGGCATGCACGTCACCGCTCAATCGCAGCACCAGCTGTTGCACGAAGGCAAGCCCCTGTACTTCTGCAGCGCCGGCTGCAAGGCCAAGTTCACGGCCAACCCGGGCCAGTATCTGCCGGCGGGCACCGTTGCCCCGGTGGCTCCGGCAGCGGCTCCCGAACCACAGGCCGAGCCAGCGCCTGCCGGGGCCATCTACACCTGCCCGATGCACCCCGAGGTGCGGCAGGATCACCCCGGCGCCTGCCCCAAATGCGGCATGGCGCTAGAGCCCGAGATGCCCACGCTGGACGAGGGTGAGAGCCCCGAACTGCTGGACTTCCGGCGCCGCTTTGTCTGGACCCTGCCGCTGACGGTGATCGTCACCGTGCTGGCCATGGCCGGCCACCGGCTGCAATGGTTCGACATGGCCACCCAGAGCTGGATCGAGCTGGGCTTGAGCCTGCCCATCGTGCTGTGGGCGGGCTGGCCGTTCTTCGTGCGCGGAGCGCAGTCGGTGCAGAACCGCAGCCCGAATATGTGGACCTTGATCGGGCTGGGAACTTCGGCGGCGTTCATCTACAGCGTGGTGGCCACCGTGGCGCCCGGCATCTTCCCAAGCTCGTTTGTGGCGATGGGTCGGGTGGCGGTCTACTTCGAGGCCGCGGCGGTGATCATTTCGCTGACCCTGCTGGGGCAGATTCTGGAGTTGAAGGCGCGCTCGCAAACCTCGGCGGCGATCAAATCCTTGCTTGGTCTGGCGCCGAAGACGGCCCGCCGCATCAAGGCCGATGGCAGCGAGGAGGATGTGCCGCTGACCCATGTGCACATCGGCGACACCCTGCGGGTGCGCCCTGGCGAGAAGGTGCCGGTCGACGGCGTTGTCGTCGAAGGCGGCAGCGCGGTGGACGAGTCGATGCTGACCGGCGAGCCCATGCCCGTCACCAAGCGGGTGGGCGACAAGCTGATCGGCGCGACCATGAACACCAACGGCGCGCTGGTGATGCGCTCCGAGCGGGTCGGCTCGCAGACC
>JADMJQ010000101.1 GCA_018780415.1 Roseateles sp.
ACGGCAAGGGCTCCGTGCGACTGGACAAGCTGCTGGCGGTGTTGGACAGCCTGGGCCTCGCCCTCGTGCTCGGGCCCAAGGACCACCCGGCGATGCAGCCCCTCGCGCGCCCCGGCGCCGACCGTCCGGCGCAGCCATGAACACTGCTACCGACGCGCCACATGCGCTAATCCTCTGGGCCGATGACAGCAAGGTGGCCACGCTCAACGTTGATGCGCTGAACGACCGCTGGTCGCTGGACTACGACGCAGACTGGGTCGTGGCGCCGGGGGCGTTTCCACTCTCGCCCGCGCTGCCCTTACAGCCCCCGGCCGAAGGCTATGCCGTCGGCGCCGTGAAACGCTTTGTCGAGAACCTGCTGCCCGAAGGCCACGCGCTCGACATCGCCGCCACGACCTACCGCGTATCGAAGTCCAACATCTACGCGCTCATCAGTGCACTGGGGACCGAGACCACGGGGGCATTTCGGTTCTGGCGCTCGGATGAAGTGCCGCCCGCCATCGTCACCAATACCGCCAAGCCGCCACGTGAAGTGACCCGCGAGGAACTGGACCAGCGCATCGCCGCGCGCGACGAGATGCCCTTGGCCATCTGGGACGGCAAGGTCCGCATGTCGATTGCCGGCGTGCAGGACAAGTTGATGGTCTACCTGGACCGCCCGTTGGACGATGGCGGGCGCCTGTTCCTGGTCGAGCCGCCGTTGGCCTCGACGCACATCCTCAAGCCCGACCCGGCGCGTCAGCTAACGCCCCATCTGGTCGTCAACGAACATTTCTGCATGTCCTTGGCCAGTCGCATGAAGTTGCCCGTCGCGGCGGTCAGCATCTATAGGACACCGAAGCCGGTGCTGGTGGTCGGTCGCTTCGACCGCGCCGTCACTAGCAACACCGACGGGCCTAGGGTGCAGCGCCTGCACATCATCGACGCTGCCCAAGCCTCGGATCTACCCGAGAGCTACAAGTACGAGCGCAATTTGGGCAGCGGCGAGCATGTCCGCCATATCCGGGAGGGCGTGAGCTTCGAAATGCTGTTCGCCCGCGTCGAGCAGACGGTCAACAAGGCCGTAGCCCGCATGACCTTGCTAAGGTGGGCCTTGTTCCAATTCCTGATTGGCAACTCCGACGCACACGGCAAGAATTTTTCATTCTTCGTGCGCCGCGAGGGGCTAGATCCGGCGCCTTGGTACGACCTGGTCAGTGTGCTGCAGTACCCGGGCATAGACCACGAGTTGGCCATGGCCTGGGGCGATGCCTTCTCGCTGGACGAGGTGGGCGCGTTTCAGCTGGCCGACTTTGCGCAGCGCTGCGGGGTCGACAGAAACCTACTCAAGCGCGAGGCCACGCGGTGGGCCAAGCTGGCGCTGGAACACGCACCGGCACAGGCCCTAGCGGACGACTACATCGACGACGGTGAGCGCGCCTTCGCGGCCCAACTGCGTGATTTCGTGGTTGAACAAGCCACCCGGTTGACCCAGCTCGCCGGCGAGGCGGCCAAGATAAGACCTGAGTTCCTGTGACGCCCTGGCGCTTGCCGCAGGACGATGCAGCGAAGCCGACCAGCGCGGCTCGCAGCCCGAGGCCGCGCCCAAAAACTGCCCTCTAACGGCCATTTCACTCAGACAAGGGGCGCAGTTTTTCTTGATCGGTGCTGCGCACGCGCCTCAGGCTTCTGCGCAGCTCGGCGACTGCAATGGGGCTGTTATCGCCGCGAGTTTGAGCTGCCACAAAAATGGCGGGAGGGCTGCAAAATCAAGACCTGAACCCAGCGATTCATGGCCGGCGGTTGCGGTGGAGCTGATGGACGAGCACCTGGTCAGTTTTGACCGGGATTTCAAGAAGCTATTTGGGCGGGGGCGGTTCACGTTGTTGGAGGCTGGGAAGCGCTGATTCTTGGGCGGCCCTCAGCGCTCGGCTCATCTGCTTCAGGGGTGCATGCGCGGCGACGCGCAGCGAGCCGTATTCTTTGGAGTCCCCCTTCTGCATGGGCGAGGCGCGCAGAATTTGCCGGGCGTCGCGCAGCGACTTCAAGAACTGGCTTCGCGCCCCTTGTCTGAACGGAGCGTAGCGCAGTGAGTTGGGCGCGGCCCGGCAAATTCGAGCACCGAGCGGACCCGCAGGGCCATGCGGCAGGGGCGGCTTCTTTGCCTTCTTTCTTGGGCGCCCAAGAAAGAAGGTCGCCCGCCGGGGCGAACTCCCGGCACGGTGCCGGAAGAGCACAAGAACCGCAGCAAGCCAGCCCCATCACTATCTAACAGCGCGAGCACCAAGCCTCGCGCCCTAACCCCTCACCCACACTGCCCCACATACCCACAAGCCGTACAAAAATCACACCCATCCTTGTGAATCATCGTGCTGTTGCCGCATTCTGGGCAAGGCTTGCCCGCCATTGCTTGCACCTTCTCGCCGATATGAGCCTTGGCGATAGGCGCCTGCAACAGCCCCATCTCTACCAGCGGCAAACCCTGCTCATCCAGCACCCCTAACATCGCATAGCGATGGATGATCAAACGCGCCACATAGGCCACCGTCGACGGCCAGATCTGCTGGCGACGCTCGCCCGTCAGCGTTGGCACCGGCGCCATGAAGTGGCCCAGCGGCTCGCCCACGTTCAGCAGCTTGCGCAGCTTCATGCCTATCCAGGCCGGGTCCATCACCCGCATGTCCAGACTGAGCAGACGCGCCATGCCGTCCAGCGCCTTCGGGTAATTGCCGGAGAAGCCCATCGCGCAAGGCCGGGTCACAAAACCACCGTCCGGGGTCGGCAGGCTGACCTCCTTCAGCGTCAGCGTGAATTGCTCGTTAGTGGCCGGATTGTCAACGTCCACCGCCCAGGCCAGCGTGCCCATGGTGCTGGTGCGAGGCTCCTCGCGGCTGAACATCGCATCGATCACCGGCGTGGCGCCGCCGTCTTGTAGCGCACCGAGTTGCTCGCAGCGCCAGCGGATCACGGCGGCGGTCGCCGCGACCACGCCGGGGAATAGCCGCGACTCGCCGCTGGGCGGGATCGGCATCTCAAACGCGCGCTCCTCGGCCACCGTGGCCAGCGCGTCCAGCTTCAGGCGCAGCCAGGCGGCGTCATTGCTGCGCAGGTCCATCGACAAGGTCTTGGCCACCGCCGCCAGGCCGCGCGGCTGCTCTGCGCCATTGACCCAGACCTCGAACGGCAGGTTCTTGCCGAACAGGCCGGCGTCCGGCCCCTCGGCCGGCAGCTCGCCGACGAAGAGCGCGAAGTCGCCATGCGGGTGGCGGATCATGTAGCTCCAGGCCGGGTTGCCGCCGGGCAGCTCGGGCCGGCTCGGCCAACGCAGCGAGGCCAGCACCGCGTTCGGCAGCCGCGACACCAACATGCGCTGATTGCTGCCATCGGCCAGCACCGGCTTCAATGCCTCAGGTTCCTTGACGGCCGTGGGCTCGACGCTCAGCACCGAACCCAGAATGCTATTGGGCCGATAAGTGGCCAGTCCCTTCAGCCCGGCCTTCCAGGCATCGGTATACAAATCCTGGAAGTCGGCATAGGGGTAGTCGGCCGGCACATTGACGGTCTTGGAGATCGAGGTGTCCACGAAGGGCGCGACCGCCGCGACCATCGCCGCATGGTCGGCGGCGCTCAGCTCCAAGGCGGTCACGAAGGCGTCGGTCAGCGGCGCGTCCTTGCCGAACATATGGCGGTACAAACGCCAGGCATGGTCCTCGACCGCGTACTCCTTGTACGAGCCATCGGCCATCCGCTTCTTGCGCGTGTAGCTCCAGCTGAAGGCCGGCTCGATGCCGTTCGACGCGTTGTCGGCAAAGGCCAGGCTGATGGTGCCGGTCGGGGCGATCGAGAGCAGATGCGAGTTGCGCAGACCCTGCGTGCGGATCTTGTCCTTCAGGCTCGTCGGCAGGCGCGAGGCGAAATTGCCGCCGGACAAATACAAGTCGGCATTGAAGAGCGGAAACGCGCCGCGCTCGACCGCCAAATCGGCCGAGGCCTCGTAGGCCGCATCGCGCATCACTTCGCTCAAACGCCGCGCCACAGCGCGGGCGGCCTCGGTGTCGTAACGCTGATTCAGCATCACCAGCGTGTCGCCGAGGCCGGTGAAGCCCAGGCCGACGCGGCGCTTGTTGCGCGCCTCCTGCTGCTGGGCCGGCAGCGGCCAGGGCGTCACGTCCAAGACGTTGTCCAGCATGCGGGTGGCGACCCGGCAGACCTCGGCATAGCCGGCTTCGTCGAAGCTGGCGTCGGGGCCGAAGGGGTCGCGCACAAAGCAGGTCAGGTTGACCGAACCGAGGCAGCAGCAGCCATAGGGGGGCAGCGGCTGTTCAGCGCAGGGATTCGTCGCCGCGATCGACTCGCAGTAATGCAGATTGTTGTCGACGTTGATGCGGTCCAGGAACAGCACGCCGGGTTCGGCATGGTCATAGGTGCTGCGCATCACCTGGTCCCACAGCGCGCGCGCCTTCAGCTTGCGGTAGACCCACAGCCCATCGGCGCGCTGGTAGGCGCCGGCCGCGCGCTGCTTCTTGCCCGGCTCGGCCTTGTGGGTCAGCTCAATCTCGCCGTCAGCCTCGACCGCCTGCATGAACTGGTCGGTCACGCCTACCGAGATATTGAAGTTCTTCAGATCGCCCTTGTCCTTGGCGCGGATGAATTCTTCGACGTCGGGGTGGTCGCAGCGCAGCACACCCATCTGCGCGCCACGGCGGCTGCCGGCGCTTTCGACCGTCTCGCAGCTGCGGTCAAACACCCGCATATAGCTGACCGGGCCGGAGGCGCTGCTCTGGGTCGAGCCGACCCAGGCGCCATAGGGGCGGATGCGTGAAAAGTCGTAACCAACACCGCCGCCGCGCCGCATCGTCTCGGCCGCCTCGGTCAAGGCGGTGTAGATGCCGGGATGGCCGTCCTCACTGGACGCGATCGAGTCGCCGACCGGCTGCACAAAGCAGTTGATGAGCGTCGCCGACAGCTCGGTGCCGGCGGCCGAATTGATGCGGCCGGCCGGCACAAAGCCGCGCCGCTGCGCATCCAAAAAGCGCGCTTCCCACTCGGCCCGCGCTTCGGGCGCCTCGGCCTGCGCCAAGGCCCTGGCAACACGCTGGCGCAGTTCATCCAGGGTTTGCTCCTCACCCTTGGCGTACTTTTCCAGCAAAACCTCGGCGCTGATGTCCTGGGCCGGCAAGGCCGAAGCCGGGGCAATGACCGCACGAAAAACGGCCGCTCCGAAGATATCGCCCTGGGCGGCGTCGGCATTGTGAATAGGGGTTGGCGAGGTCATGCAAAGTCTCCGAGACGCTGAATCAAATGGGGTGCGCGATGTTGCTGGCATCTTAGCGAGAGGGGCTTGACCCTGGTCATGCACACGCCACCGAAGCAGTCAAATCCCCACCCATTGGGGCGGCAAATATCATCAATCGTGAGCAGTCACTCTTCAGCTGAGCGCGGCAAAACGAGGGCCCGACAGAAAGTACGGCGCCGCACATCGGCCGAAAATTCAGTGCCGAATAATTTCAGCAGGCCCGCCCTTCAACTGTGAGCTAGGCCGAGCGCCGCCAGCAACTCACGCGGCGTGTAAAACGGTCGCTGGCCCGGCAGCCAGGCCTGCACCAAGGCCAGCATGCAGGCATTCAGCGGCGCGCTGCGGCCCTGCGACTGCGCCAAGCGCATCACCGCACCGCAAAGCGCATCGATCTCGGTCGGCCGGCTTAAGGCGAGGTCATCGGCCATGCTGGAGCGGGCCTTGGCGTCGATCTTGAGCAGGCGTGTGGCGAGCAGGCGGAACAGCGGCGTCGGCAAGCGCAGCAGGCCGATCAACCGGCGCGGCGGCAGCGGCGTCATCGCAGCGACCTCGATGCCGGCGGCCTCCAAGACATCCAGGGCCTCGCTTTGCAAGGCCGCAAAACAGCGCCGGTAGCCGCGCTGAAGCAGCTGCGCCCGCAGCGGCAGGCCCGACAAGGCATTGACCGGGTTGTTCAGATTGAGCAGCAATTTGCCCCATTGCACCGCTCGCATGTCCTCATACAAACGCAAGTCCAGACCTTGGCGCTTGAAGGCCAAGGACAAGGCCGCCATGGCGGGTTCATGGCCCCGCCCCTGCATCGCCAAAGCCCCCTTGGTACCACGGTGAAACTGGCCGGGCGCCATTTCGGCGACGTTGAATGGCGTCATGCCGGCGCGCCAGTCCAGCGCCGGCGCCGCTGCACTCGCACGCTCGGCAGTGCCGACGCCGTTCTGCATTGAAATGACCACGCTGCCGGCCGGCAGCGCCGCCTGTAATTGCTGAGCGGCCTCGTCGGTGGCGCCACTTTTGACGCAAAGCAGGGTCAGATCGGGCCTGAGATCGGTGGGCAAAAAATCATGCAACCGCAGCGCGGACGCAGGCAAGTGGTGGTGGCCGCCGTCCAAGTCGCTGACCGTCAGCCCTTGCTCGCGCAGATCGCCCAAGACCCGCGGCCGGCCGACAAAGTCGACCTGCAGGCCCGCGGCGGCCAAGCTGCCACCCAAATAGCAACCGACCGAGCCGGCGCCCATGATCAACACCGACGCAGCCGGTGCCGGCTGCGGCGATCCACTCATGTGAGCGGGTGAGCCAGGTCGCGCAAGTGTGTTGGCCCGACACGGCGCTCGATCTCGCCCAAAAGATCTTGCCCCCAACCAAACGCAAACAAGGCCTCGCCAACAACGAACATGGGCCCTACAAGCAAGCCCACCAGATCATCGACAAAGGCCGGCTTCTTGCCTTCGTAGTAATGGCCGACGAACTGGATGATCCAGCCGACCACAAAAGCACCGATGCCCCAGCTCACCCAGGCGCCGACGCTGCCGGCGGCGAGCGGCTCGGCGGCCGCCATCAACAAGGCATTGACGGCGCTAACGGCCAGGCCCAGGACCAGATTGCCGCGCGTCAAATACCAGGCGGTACTGGCGCCCCAGAGCAGCCAGGCAGCCGTCAGCTGCACGCCGCCGACGCTGACCTCCGCGCGCGCCAGCAACACGCCGATCGCGAAAACGATCAGGGGAATGCCGACAAAATGGGTGGCGATATTGCGTCGGTCGCGGTGATAGCCGGCGTACTGCGCCATCAAATCAATGGCTGGGCGAAAAGGGCTGGCGGCCATGGGAGTCTCCTGAATCAAGGCAAAGGCCTTAGGTACGCTTTGCCACCGATACTAAATCAGCAGTTTGCGGCTTGACTGTCAAAATCAAGCCTGATTTTGTGACAGTTTGGCCTATAAAAAATGAACCTGACCCCATTTTTCAAATTTTGCTGGGCTGGCTGTGCCGCTTTGCTGCTGGGCGCCTGCGCCGCGCCACCCAAGGAGCAGGTGCAGACCCTCGCCACGACGGCCTGGGCCGACGACTTTGCCGACCTGCGGCAGGCAGACGCGGGCCAGGCGCTGCTGCGCATTGACGCCGCCGCGTCGACGCTCAGCATCCATGTGTTCCGCGCCGGGCGGGCGGCCCGGCTGGGTCATAACCATGTGCTGAACGCACCCAAGCTGACGGGTTTTGTGAAACTGCCTGCCGGCGATACCGACCTGGGCGCGGCCGGCTTCGAGCTGTCGCTGCGCCTGGACGAGTTACAGCTCGACGCGGCGGCAGCCCGCTCTGGCCTGGGCGCCGGCTGGGCCTCGGCCTTGTCGCCCGAGATGGTGGCCGCGACGCGCGCCAATATGCTGGGCGAGGCCGGTTTGCAGGCCGCCAACTACCCGCTGGTGAGAATCCGCTCGCTGCGCATCGCCGGCGCCGCCCCCAAACTGGCGGCGCTGATCGAAATCGAGCTGCATGGCCAGCGCCGCCAGCAATGGATCGCCCTGCACGCAAACGTCGACAACGAGCAGGTGCGCGCACGCGGTGCGCTGGTGCTGCGCCAAAGCGACTACGGCCTGACGCCGTTCTCGGTCGCCGGTGGCCTGCTGGCGGTGCAGGACGAGCTGCTCATCGAGTTTGATCTGCAGGCGCGGCGCCAGTGAAGCATTGCACCCGGCCCTGCCACCAGCCCTCGGTCAAGACATGCTCGGTGAAGGCGCCGCCGCTGTAGTCGGTGATCACGCGCCGCCAGAAGACTTGTGCCGCCAGGTTATCGGCCATCTGCCCGACCTCCCACTGCCCCGGCAAGGCCGCGAACACGGCCCGCGCCAAGCGGCCGCCCAGGCCCGCTCGGCGGTACTTCTTCAAGATAAAGAACTGCGCCATCCAATGCGCTGAGTCGCTAGGTCTGCCAATCTTGAGCGCCGCATCGACCAAGGCAAAGCCGGCATAACGGCCATTCACGACGGCCACAAACGGATGGAAGCGCGGGTCACGCCAGTAGGCATCCAGCTCGTAGCCGTACTCGCCATGGCTGTCCAGGTCCTGATCCCAGATATCGGACAAGTCATGCTGGTACAGCTCCAGCATGCGGGCCAGCGGCAACCGGTCATCGTCCAGCGCCGGGCGGACTTGCTCATTGCTGTCACTCATACCGCTTCGCCTCATTTGTCCAAACATCGTCCGACGATTGTCCGCGCACTGTCCGCGGACACCGCGACAGCGGCGCCGCGGCCCTAAGTGCTTGATTTGATTGATGTCGCACGCAAGGCCAGACCTGGCACGCCGCTTGCGTTGATGAAGGCAATCGCCCACGCACAGCCAGCCCATCATGATTCGAGACACCTCCGCGCAAGACCGCATGCTCAAACCCAGCCAGCAGCGCGGCCGCCGCCTTGCCCTGGGCGGCCTGGCCCTGGCAAGCTCGGCCCTGCTCGCCTCCCTGCTCGCCTATTACGCCGGCCCAACAATCATCAGCCAATTCAGCGGCGGCGCCTCGGTCGGCCTGGCCCGGCTGTCGCTGGCCAGCGTCGAGCTGGGGCCCTTGACCCGCGACATCGCCGCCGAGGGCCGCGTCGTCGCCGCCAACAGCCCGACGCTGTACGCCGGCAATCCTGGCACGGTCAGCCTCAAGGTACAGGCCGGCGATCAGGTCAAGCGGGGTCAGGTCTTGCTGACGATCGCCAGCCCGGAGCTGACGGCCCGACTGGGCCAGGAGCGCGCCAATGCCGACGCGCTGCAAAGCGAATGGCTGCGCGCCCAGGCCGACGCGCGCCAGCAGCGCGCCCAGACACAAAGCCAGCTGGAGACGGCCAGCATCAGCTTCAAAACCGCGCAGAACGATTTGGCCCGCCAGAGCCAGGCCTTCCAGGCCGGCGCCACCGCGGCGGCCCAGGTCGACCAGGCGCGCGACACCTTGGCCAAGGCGCAGGTCGCGCTCAAGCAATCGCAAGAGTTGCTCGGCCTGAAGGACGACGCGGTCAAGTTCGAGTTGCAGGCCAAACGTCAGGCCTACGAGCGCCAAGCGCTGGTGGTCAGGGATGTCGAGCGTCAACTCGATGAGCTGAACTTGCGATCGCCGGTGGACGGCCAGGTCGGCCAGCTCTTCATCACCGACCGCGCCAGCGTGGCCAGGGATGCCAAGCTGCTGTCGGTGGTGGACCTGTCGGCGCTGGAGGTGCAGATCCAGGTGGCCGAAAGCCTGGCGCGCGAGCTGCAGCCCAATATGGCCGGCGAAATCAGCGGCGCTGGCGGAACCAAGGATCAGAAATGGCAGGGCCTGCTCAGCTCGGTCTCGCCCGAGGTGGTCAATGGCGAGGTGGCGGCACGCTTGCGCTTCGCCGGCCCGCAGCCCGCGCAGCTGCGCCAGAACCAACGGCTGTCGGTGCGCATGCTGTTGGACCACAAAGACAAGGTCTTGACGCTCTCGCGCGGCAGCTTTGTCGAAGAAGGCGGCGGCCACTTTGCCTATGTGCTGCAGGCCGATGTAGCAGAAAAGCGCGCCATCAAGCTCGGCCTGCAAAGCCTGGCCAAGGTCGAGGTGCTGGAAGGTCTGAAGGCCGGCGAGCAGGTGGTGATTTCGGGCGCGGACAACTTCAAAGACGCGCAGCGCGTCAGCATCAGCCGCTAAAGACTAACTCTTCAATTGATTGGAAACAAACACCATGTTGAAAATGACATCCCTCGCCAAGGTCTACCGCACCGAGATGGTCGAGACCTATGCGCTGCGTGACTTCAATCTGGCCGTCAAGCAAGGCGAATTCGTTGCTGTCACCGGCCCATCCGGCTCCGGCAAAACCACCTTTTTGACCATCGCCGGCCTGCTCGAAGCGTTCAGCGGCGGCAGCTACGAGTTGGACGGCATTGACGTCAGCCGCATGAATGACGACGAGCGATCGAGGATCCGCAACCAGAAGATCGGCTTCGTCTTCCAAGCCTTCAATCTGATTGGCGATTTGAACGTGTTGGACAATATTGAAGTGCCGCTGCGTTACCGGGGCATGGGGGCGGCCGAGCGCAAGAAGCGCGCGGCCGATGCGCTGGCGAGAGTGGGCCTGTCGGCACGCGCCAAGCATTTCCCGGCCGAGTTGTCCGGCGGCCAGCAGCAGCGGGTGGCGATTGCGCGCGCCTTGGCCGGTGAGCCCAAGCTCTTGCTGGCGGATGAGCCGACCGGCAATCTCGACAGCCAAATGGCGCGCAGCGTGATGGAGCTGCTGGAGGAGTTGCACCGCGAGGGCGCCACCATCGTGATGGTCACGCATGACCCGCAACTGGCCGCGCGCGCCCAACGCAATGTGCATGTGATCGACGGCCAGGTGGTGGACATTGCCGCTGAACTGCGCATGGACCCGGCGCTGTTTGAGGCCGAGCGCCATGCGGTTTGAACGATTGCTGCTGATGGCCTTGGCCTGGCCGCTGACCGCCAACGCCGACGATCTGCTGAGCGTTTACGCCCAAGCCCGCGCCGCCGACCCGCTGCTGGCCAAGGCGCATGCGCAGCGCGGCACGCAAGCCGAGGCCGCCGCCCAAGCCCGTGGCGCGCTCTTGCCGCAGTGGACGCTGGCAGCCGACAAGAACCAAGTCAGTCCCGGTTCGGCCGACACCAACTTGCTGACCAGCCAGATCAGCCAAAGCCTGCTGGACGTAGCTCTTTGGCGCAGCCTGGCGGCCGAGAACACCTTGCTCTCTGCCCAGGACGCCCGCTTGGCTGCCGCTCAGCAAGAGCTTTGTGCAAGGGTCGCTAACGCCTACTTCGGTGTACTCAACGCCGAGGCCGGCCTGAACACCAGCCGCGCCAACGAAGCCGCCTTTGCCGAGCAAGTCAAGCAGGCGCAGAGCCGCTTTGAGGCCGGCCTGTCGGCCCAGCTCGATGTCGACCAGGCGCGTACCTATCACCAGTTGGTACGCGGCAATGTGGTCCAGTCCGAGCAGAGTTTGGCCGACGCAAGACAAGCCTTGGCTGAAATCACCGGCAGCCAGCCCGGGCCCCTGAGCCCGCTGGCACTGGACTTGCCGGCCTTGCCGCCACAGCCGCAGGACATGCAGGCCTGGGTAGCACGCGCCTTGAGCAGCAACCCGCAGCTCAAGGCGATAGACCTGGACCTGAGCGCCAGCGAGCGCCGCATCGAGGCGGCCCGGGCCGGCCATCTGCCGACCTTGAGCCTGGGACTGGACACCGAGCGCCGCAGTGGCTCGGGTGTGGCTGAAGGCTTGAGCGGGCGCAGCATCAGCACCGTCGGACTGAAGCTGAACATCCCTCTGTTTGCCGGCGGCGCCACCCAGTCCCAAGTACGCCAGGCCGGCTACCGGCGCGACGCCGCGCAAAGTGATCAAGAGGCCACCCGCCGTGCGCTGATCCGCGCGACCCAGGCCCAATACCAGGCGGTGCTGGCCACGCTGGCGCAGATGGACAGCAGCCGCCTGGCCGTGGCCGCCGCCGACCAAGCCTTGGCCTCCACCAAGGCCGGCCAGAGCTTGGGCCTGCGCAATATGACCGACCTCTTGTTGGCCATCCAAACCCAGGCTTCGGCGCAGAACGCGCATGAACAGGCCCGCCATCGCTATGTGCTGGCCAAGTTGCTGCTCGCCCAAGCGGCCGGCAGTCTGGACGAGAGCGAACTGGCGGCGGTCAATCAATGGCTGCGACCGGCTGTCAGCAGCAGCAACGAAAGGAAATCCTCATGATGATGTTGACCTACTACTTCGAGCTGGCGCTGCGCAGCTTCAAATCGTCACGGGGGCTGACCGCGCTGATGCTTGTGACCATTGCCATGGGCGTGGCGGCCTGCATGACGACGCTGACGGTGTTCCATGTGCTGTCGGGCGACCCTATCCCCAGCAAGAGCAAGCAGCTGTTCAATATCCAGCTCGACGCCAATCCGATGCGCGGCTATGTGCCCGGCGAGGAGCCGAATCTGCAACTGACCCGCTTCGACGCCGCGGCCTTGCTGCGTGAAGCACGCGCCGACAAGCAGGTGATGATGTCGGGCGGCAATATCGCCATCACGCCGCCGCAGCCCGAGCAGCGCCCTTTTATCGCCAGGACGCGCAACACCTCGGCCGATTTCTTCTCGATGTTTGAGGCGCCGTTTCTGTACGGCCAGGGCTGGACGGCTGCCGACGACCAGGCCGAGGCCCGCGTGGCGGTGATCTCAAAGGCGCTCAACGAACGCCTGTTCGGCGGCGCCGACAGCCGCGGCAAGACACTGCGGGTGCGCGACAAAGACGTCACCGTCATCGGCGTCTTGAATGACTGGCGTGCCGTGCCGCGCTACTTCGACCTGACCAGTGGCGCCTTCGCCAAGATGGACGAGATCTACTTCCCCTTCAGCACCGCCATGGCCTTGAGCTTCGGCATCTCCGGCAATTTTTCCTGCTGGGCCGATATCCCCGGCGGCATGGCGCGCGCCTTGAACGCGCCCTGCTCCTGGGTGCAGTACTGGGCCCAGATCGACAGCCCCGCCAAGGCCAGGAACTACCTCGCCTACCTGAACCAATATTCGGAGCAGCAGCGCGCCAGCGGTCGCTTCGAGCGGCCAAGCAATGTGCGCATGCGTGATGTGATGAGTTGGCTCAAGCAGCAACAGGTCGTGCCCGATGACATCGGCCTGCAGCTCTGGCTGGCCTTTGGCTTCCTGCTGGTGTGCCTGACCAATACCGTCGGCCTGCAACTGGCCAAGGCCTTGCGCCGCTCGGGCGAGATCGGCGTGCGCCGTGCCCTGGGGGCGCCGCGCCGCCAGATCTTTGCCCAATTCCTGGTCGAGGCCGGCAGCCTGGGCCTGGTCGGCGGCCTGCTGGGACTGGGCCTGACCTGGCTAGGCATTCTCGCCGTGCGCAACGGTGCGAGCGAGTACGCCGGCTTGATCGCGATGGACGGCCAGATGCTGGCCGCGACGCTGGGGCTGGCCTTGGCGGCCAGCTTGATTGCCGGCCTCCTGCCCGCATGGCGCGCCTGCCAGATCACGCCGGCCCTGCAACTGAAGTCTCAATAAGGACGCAAACACCCATGGACATCCTGCCCATACTCGCCACCTTGAAGCGCCACAAAACGGCCGCGGGCCTGATCGTGCTGCAAATCGCGCTGACCTGCGCCATCGTCTGCAACGCGCTCTTTTTGATCATGCAAAGGATTGAAAGAATCAAGCAGCCCTCAGGGCTAGCCGATCAGGAAATCGTCACCCTGCGTCTCGGCGGCATCGGCCCGCGCGAGAACGCTGACGCCCAGACCCGCGCTGACTTGGCCGTGCTGCGCGCCCTGCCCGGTGTCACGGACGCCACCATCCTGAACCAGATTCCGTTTGGCGACAGCATGCAAACCACGACCATGCGTTTGCAAGAAAAGCAGGACGGCAGCGGCTCTGAGACCTCGATGTACAACGTCAGCGAGGGCTGGTTGAAGGCCACCGGCCTGCGCCTGATTGCCGGTCGTGACTTTGAAGCCAATGAGTATCAGAACGAGATCGATATGGAGCAAAACAGCGCCGCCAGCATCCCGGCCCTGATCCTCAACAGCGCCTTGGCCAAGCAGATGTTCCCCAAAGGCGATGCGGTGGGCCAGGTGGTTTACGGCATGGGCGAGAAGGCGGTCCGCGTCGTCGGCGTGGTCGACACGCTGGTGTCACCGCAGCCGGGCAGCAAAGACGAGTCCAAAGGCTTCAGCATGTTGCTGCCGGTGCGTGAAACCTTTCGCGGCGGCTACTACTTGCTGCGCACGGACCCTGCCAAGCGTGACGATGTCTTGAAGGCGGCGGCCCTGGCGCTGGACAAAAGCGGGCCCAACCGCATCTTGTCGGAGAGCAAACGTCTGGCCGACAAACGCGAGCATTACTACCGCCAGGACCAGAGCATGGTGATGCTGCTGGCCGCCGTCTGCCTGGCCCTGCTGGTGGTGACGGCCTTCGGCATCGTCGGCCTGGCGAGCTTTTGGGTCCAGCAGCGTACCCGCATGATTGGCACCCGCCGCGCTTTGGGCGCCACGCGGGGTCAGATCTTGCGCTACTTCCAGACCGAGAACTTCATTCTCTCGACCCTGGGCATCGCGCTGGGCATGCTGGCGGCCTATGGCATCAGTCTGCTGCTGATGAAGAGCTATGAGCTGCCGCCACTGCCTTTGGCGTTTTTGCCGGTCGGTGCTGTGTTGCTCTGGGGCTTGGGCCAGCTGGCCGTCTGGGCGCCGGCGCGTCGGGCCGCAGCGCTGTCGCCGGTCGCGGCACTCCGAGGCGCTTGAACCTAGATTGCTATGCTCGCGCCCAGATGAAAAAAGTTCTGATCATTGACGACAACCCCGGCGTCGGCGAGGCGCTGTCGCTGCTGCTGTCGCTGCACGATATTGCGCCGCTTTATGCGGCCAACCCGGCCGCGGGCCTGGCCCAGCTGGCCGGCGGCGCTGTGGACCTGGTGATACAGGACATGAACTTCACGGCCGACACCACCTCGGGCAGCGAAGGCGTGGCCTTGTTTCGCGCCATTCGCGCCAAGCATCCCGATCTGCCGGTGATCTTGTTGACCGCTTGGACGCGCCTGGAGGCGGCGGTCGAGTTGGTCAAGGCGGGTGCCGCCGACTACTTGGCCAAGCCCTGGGATGACGCCAAGCTGATCATCACCATTGGCAATTTGCTGGAGCTGTCGGAGGCCACGGGCGAAGTGCGCCGCCACCATCGCGAGCGCCGTGAGCGCCGCGCAGCCTTGCAGCAGCGCTTTGACCTGGACGGTCTGGTGTTTGCCTCCGAGGCGATGTTGTCGACGCTGGAGCTGGCTGCTCAGGTCGCACGCACGGCCTTGCCGGTCTTGGTCAGCGGCCCGAACGGCTGCGGCAAGGAACGCGTCGCGGCGCTTGTGCACGCCAACTCGGCGCAATCCAAGGGCCCGTTTGTGGCCTTGAACTGCGGCGCGCTGCCGGCCGATTTGATCGAGGCCGAGTTGTTCGGCGCCGAGAGCGGCGCCTTCACCGGCGCGCACAAGGCCCGCGAGGGTCGGTTTGAGGCGGCCCACGGCGGCACGCTGTTTCTGGACGAAATCGGCACCTTGCCGCTGGCCGGGCAAGTGAAGCTGCTGCGCGTGCTGGAGACAGGCCGCTTCGAGCGCCTGGGCTCCAGCCGCACGCGCGAATCCAAGGTCCGGGTCATCAGCGCCACCAATGCCGATTTGAAGGCCATGGTGGCAGCCGGCAGCTTCCGGGAAGACTTGTACTACCGACTCAATGTGTTCGAGCTGCGCTTGGGCGCTTTGGCCGAGCGTCGCGACGACATCTTGCCGCTGGCCGAGTATTTTTTAAGCCAAGGCAGCCAGGCCAGCCTGTCGGAGGCGGCGCGCAGCGCCTTGCTCGCCCATGCCTGGCCGGGCAATGTGCGTGAGCTGAAGAATGTGATGGCGCGTGCCGGCTTGCTGGCCGGTGCCGGCCCGGTCAACCCCGGCCACCTCGGTCTGGCGGCAGCGGCCACACCGAGCTTGCCCGCGCGCAATCTGGACGAACCCAGCCGCGACGCGGTGCTGGCGGCGCTGGCCGTGGCCGGCGGCGTGGTCAGCCGGGCGGCGCAAGAGCTGGGCCTGTCGCGCCAAGCGCTGTACCGGCGGATGGAACGTTACGGACTGGACGCCGGCTGATGCGAAGCCCGGGGCTGCATACCCGCCTGAGCCTGCTGCTCGTGCTGGCGGCCCTGCTCGGCGGGCTGGCCCACGCGGCGCTGTCCTCCTGGGCCGGCAGCTGGAGCACGGCCACCCTGCTGGTCGGCTTGGCGCTCTTGCTGCTGGCCTTGTTTGGCTTGGCCGGCCTGATGCTGGCGCCACTGCGGCGGCTATTGCATGCCTTGGAGGGCTCGGTGCTGAGCTACCGCGATGGCGACTTCAGCATGTCGCTGGCCGCACCCAGCCGCGGCCAGCCGCCCGAGCTGGCCGAGCTGCTGCGCCTGCACAGCGAGCTCGGGCTGGCCTTGCGCGAACAGCGCCAGCAGCTCGCCCAGCGCGAGTTGCTGCTCGACTCGGTGGTGCAAAACACGCCGGTGGCCATGCTGCTGTGCCAAGCGCAGGGGCAAATCAGCTACGCCAATATCGCGGCGCGGCAAATGCTGGCCAAGGGCCGCAGCCTCGCCGGCGCCGACCTCAACGCCTTGCTGGCCGAGGCGCCCGAGGCCTTGGCCGCGGCCTTGCAGAACCCGCAGGATCAGCTCGTCAGCGTGCAAGAGAACGGGCAGGAGGAGCAGTTCCATATTTCGCAGCGCAGCCTTTAGCTGCAGGGGCAGGCGCAGCGCCTGCTGCTAATTCGGCGCATGACGCGGGAGCTGTCGCGCCAGGAGGTGGCGAGCTGGAAGCGGGTGATCCGGGTGATGAGCCATGAGCTGAACAACTCGCTGGCGCCGATCTCGTCGCTGGCCCACAGCGGCGCCGAGTTGGCCAAGCGTGGCCAGATCGAGCGGATTGAGGCCGTGTTCAAAAGCATAGGCGCGCGCGCCGGCCATCTGCATCAGTTCCTGTCCGGCTATGCCAGCTTCGCCAAGCTGCCGCTGCCGCAGCCGGCGGCCGTGGTGTGGCCCGAATTTGCGGCCGGCTTGCGGGCGCATTGCCAGTTCGAACTGCAGGGCGGCTGGCCGGAACAGCCGGGCTTTTTTGACGCCGGCCAGATCGAGCAGGCCTTGCTCAATCTGATCAAGAACGCCCATGAAGCTGGGGGTCCGCCCGATGAAGTCAGTTTGAGCCTGCGCGCTGACGGCGAAACGCTGGTGCTGACCGTCGCCGACCGCGGCCCCGGCATGAGCGAGGCGGTGCTGGCGCAGGCGCTGCTGCCCTTTTACTCGACCAAACGCAGCGCCAGCGGTGGCGGCACCGGTCTGGGCCTGGCCCTGGCGCGCGAAATCGCTGAGGCCCATGGCGGGCGCATCTGCTTGGCCAATCGCAGCGACGGCGGCCTGGCGGTCAGCCTGCTACTGCACGGTCAAGCGCGGGCTTGAGAACCGCTGGCCGCACGCTATCCTTACGCTTTTACACAAGACTTCAACATCGAGCCGCGCATGCACAGTGAAGTAGGCCCCATCAGCGCCGACCGCGAGACCCTGGAGCTGGCCATTGCCCAAGCCGAAGCGCAGCCCGCCAGCCCTGCATTGGCGGCGTCTTTGAGCGTCAGCTACGAACGGCTCAGCGAGCTGTGCGAGCAGGCCGGTGACTTTGCGGCGGCGTTGCGCCATTACCGCCAATTTCATCAATTGAGCTTGCTGAGCCTCAAGGTGGATCTATTGGCCCGTGAAGCGTTGATGCAAAGTCTGGCCGAGTTGGTCGTGCAGCCAAAGCGACTGGGCAGCGGCCTGTGTTTGGTCGGCCTGGAGGCCGACGGCCATGCAAGCGGCACAGGGCAGCAGACGCAGCTGGCCGAGTTGCTGCGCAGGCAATGCCGACCCGAGGACTTGATCGCTCGGCAAGGCCGCGGCAATGGCCTGCTGCTCGCCCTGACCGACGTAGACCTGGCCTCGGCGCGCAAGGTCTGCGAGCGCGTCCGCGCCAGCTGGCCTCAGCAAAGCGGCGGCGGCAGCCTCAGCATGGGCCTGAGTGCCTGGCGCGGCCCGGCCGATGAACTGACGCGTTTGCTGGAGCGGGTCGAGAACGCCTTGCTCGCGGCGCGCCGCGGCGGTGGCAACTGTCTGCGCAGCGGCGCGGCATGAACAACTTACACTGCGCTTTTATACGCTTTTGACCTCAGCGCCTCTGGCCCTGAGCTAGATCCAAATTCATGAGTACTCCAGCCGACTTGAGCAAGCTGGCCATGGCCTTGGAATATGCCGACCTGGCGGCCGGCCTCTACCTGGCCGGCGGCAGCGATCATGCCGCCCAGCTATTGGCCGCGGCCGCCGAGCAGGTGCTGGGCGATCTGGCCCGTTTGCTGGGGCCGGCCGCCCATACCGATGAGGTGCAGGCCCTGCTGACCAAGATTGCCCGCCGCTACAAGGCGCCCGCTATCGACAGGCTGAACCCCAATGCCAAGCGCCCCGATGGCTTTGCGGTGTCGGGCTTTGCCCAGGCGCACGAGCTGGCGACCGAGGAGGTGCGCCAGGCGACCGCGGCCTATCTGCGCGCCGCCTGGTACACGCTGGAAGCGATGGGGCTGGACGCCATCGTGCCGCTGCGCCTGCAAAAAGCAGTTGACCACAGCACGATTTACGCCGGCAGCGCCTGAAACAGGCCTCGCCCGGCGAGGCTTTTCTCGGTCCCGGACTGAGGCGGCTTCTGCTAGCATCAAAGCCGAATCCTAGGAGCCCGCCATCAATACCGAACGCCGCCATTTCGCCCGCGTCGCCTTCGACGTCGAGGCCGAGCTGATCACCACCCAAGAACACCTGAAGGCGCAAGTGCTGGATCTGTCCTTGAAGGGTGCGTTGCTGAACCTGCCCGGTGCCGCCGAGCTTGCCCTGAGCCTGCCCTGCTTGCTGAAAATTCGGCTCAATGACCAAGAGACGGTCATCGCCATGGCCGGCGAGCTGGCCCATGTGGAGGGCGAGCACGCCGGCTTCTTGTGCCGCAGCATCGACATCGAAAGCATCACCCATCTGCGCCGCCTGATCGAAATGAACTTGGGCGACGCGAGCTTGGTCGAGCGCGAGTTGGCCGCCCTGATCAGGACCGAATGAACTGACGCAGCGCCGCGAAAGCGGCGTCCGGGTCATCACGCCAAGCGCCATGGCCGACGCCGGCGAAGCTCACCAGCTGCGACCATTGCGGCGGCAAAGCGGCCGCCATATCGCGGGCATCGTCAATCGGGCAGACCGGATCTTCCTCGCCCGCCATCACCAGCACCGGACATTGCGCCAGCGCCAGACCGGGCAGCAGGTCCATGCCCTGCTTCTCGCCGCCGACAAAATGCAAAAGAATGTCCTCGCGCAGCAGCGTGCGCTGGCCCGCCTCGGGGTCACGCGGCTCGGTGCTGTTGTAGAGCTTGCGGCACGCCGCCCAGTAAGCAGACCAAGTCGCAGGCGTCGGGCCGCTCCAGAATTGTTCGGCCAACTCACGCGCCCTTGCGCCACCGAGCTTTTCAAACATCGCCAGCTTGCGCGCCATCACCATATTGGGTGAGGTGCTGGACAGAATGATCTTGGACGCATGGCCGGGATGGCGGGCCAGATAGCGCTGCGCGACAAAGCCGCCGAAGGACTGACCCAGCACGATGGGCTTGACCACGCCTAAGGCATCGCACAGCCGCACCACATCATCGGCCCAGATGTCCAGCGTCCACTCGGCGCGCGGCCGCTCGTCGCTACGACCATGGCCGCGGTGGTCGTA
>JADMJQ010000139.1 GCA_018780415.1 Roseateles sp.
GCGCCGACTTGGTATTCAGTGAAACGGACGGGCAACGCTCGCTCAGCGCTTGGTCCAGGTTTGCGAAGCCTGATCGAAGGACCAGTTCGCGGCCTCTTGGGCTTCGCGCGGCCAGGGCTTGTTGGCCAGTTCGACCGGATTCAGCACCCACACATCCATCAACAGGCCGTTGGGATCCAGCGTGTAGTGGACGACGAGTTTTTCGCCGCTGAGCGAGGCCGGCTGCTGCAGCAGATTGGTGTCGCCGCGCAGCCGGGAGCCCGGAGCCAGCCGTGCCGGCTTGCCGTTCAGGCTGATATCGGGAGTCTGCAACACCACCATTTCACCGCGCAAGGCGTAGGGCGGGAAGGGGCGATGGGTCTGCGCTTGCACGCTGCAAACCATGCTGAGCAGGCTCGCGGCAAGGGCGTAGGGTAAGAAATACTTGGCACAGCGGTACATGGTATTTTTCCAGTGGCTGCAAATTGGGAGTGGGCGATTGTAGGCCAGCCGGCCATGGCAGCCCGTCCCGCCCGGCCTGCCCGCAACCGGTCAGCCGACCAGGCCGTCAAAAAATATCGTCCAGTGGCCGTCTTTTTCGCGCCAATATTGGCGCTTCAGCTTGGGCGCGCCGCCGTGCGCGCTCAGCTCACGGTAGGTGACGATCTTCACCTTGGGCTGGTCGGGCCAGGGCAGGCTGCTCAGGCGTTCCAGCGCCTGCACCGGCAGTTCCAATCGGGCCATCAGGGCCAGATTGGCGTCCAGGCGGGCCGCATTGCTGTCCGAGCCACGCTCCAGCCCCGCTTCGTAAAAGCCGCGCAGGGTCTGGGCATCCTGCTTCAGCCGGGCTTGCTGCCAGGCGTGAAAGGCCAGCTCGAAGGCATTGTCAGCGGGCGCTTTTATCGCCACGTTGCGATCCACCCACTCCAGTTTGTCGACGATCACGACCGGTGTTTCGCGCTGCGCGACGATATTGGCCAGCGCGCTCATCTCATCATTGCTGAGCACGATGCAGCCATCGGTGGACTGCGGGCTGCGTGCGTAGTTGCCCGCCCGCTCGCCATGCAGCCAAATACTGCTGCCGCTGCGGCCCAGCACGCGGTCATACTCGCTGGGGTAGTTCAAGGGCAGCGCCGCCGCCCCGTAGCGTGCGGCCGCCTCGTCACGGCGCAGGCCGATGTGATAAGTGCCCAAGGGCGTGCGCTGGTCGCCTTCGATCAGCTTGCCGGTGCCGAGTTTGCCGATCGAGACATAGCTGTCACGGATCAGTCTCAGGCCATCGGCGCTGTTTTCGAACAAATACAGGCGAGCACGACCGGTGTCGACGATGACCGCATGGCGAACCGCCGGCGACAGGCCCAGCAATTGCATGGGCACGGCATGCTGCGGCGGGCGCTCCACCAACGCCGCAAGCCTCAGCCTGGCCTCGGCGCGCAGGCCCTCGGCGCTGCCTGGGGCAGCGCTGGCGGCAGTCTCGGGTCCATCCGCCGCCCCGGAAGACTGGCCGCTGCGGGCCAGCAGCAAATCACCCAAGAGCAATTGCGCCAGCGCGAAGTCCGGCTGTCGTTTGACCAATTGTTCCGCGGTGGCCAGGGCCTGTGCTTCATCACCGCGCGCCAGATGCTGGTAGGCGAGGATCAGCTGGCCCTCGGGCGTTTGGGCATTGATCTCGCTGCTGAGCAGGCGCTCGGCCGTGCTGGTTACTGACGGCGCGCGCGCTGGCGCGGCCGGGTTTGAGGGCTCAGGCAAGCTCAGTGCCGCAGCGGTCTTGAAGTCAACCTTGGCGAACACAAAGCCGACCGTACCCAAAATGGCCGCCAGCCCCAGCACCGTCAGCACGGCCGGCCTTATGCCGCCGCTGATGCCGCCGCCGATGGCGAAGCCGGCGCCTGCGGCCTGATTCTTGTGGTTTGCAGCTGCGTCTTTCATGGCAATCACGGGGTGGCGTGGCCTCAGCTTGACGACTCTTGCGTGATCTGCCAATCACCGGACTTGTTCTTGACCAACTCGAAGTTCTTACCGCTCTTCACGCTCAAGGCATCCGAGTTGTAGTCCTGGCGCAGGCGCACCGTGGCTTTGTTGCCGTTGACCTTGATGCGCAGATCGCTCAAGGTGACCTTGATCGTTTTCTTGCCGGTGATGCGGTCACGCCGTTCCTGCTCCCAAGCCTTGCGGCTTGCCGACTTGCCCTTGAAGTCGGGCGCATAGGCGTCGTAATAGGCGACCATATTGCGGGCGCTCCAGGCCTTGGCCCAGTCGCGCATGGCTTTTTCGACCAATTGCCTGTCCTGCTCGGCGGGGTCGACTCGCGCGGGCTCGGCCTTGGCCACCACGGGCGCCGGAGCAGCGGGTTTGGCGGCCGAGCTTGCGGCGACGGCGACGGCGACGGCCGGAGTTGGGGCTGCGGCGAGCTTTGGTGCCGGGGCAGGAGCAGGAGCAGGAGCAGGGCTTGGCTTTGGTGTTGCAAGGGCAAGCGGTGCCGCAGCGACGGGCTTCGCTATCGCGACCGGCGCCGACGCGGGGGCCGGTGCCGCGGCAACGGCCGTCGCCGGCTTGGCCGCACGCGGATCCACGCTGGCCTCAAACACGTTCTGCACCACCGCCAATTTCAGGGGCAGGTTGCCGTCCGACTTGTCTAGGGCCAGGGCTTTTTTATAGGCCTGGCCGGCCAAGCGCGCGTAAACGTCGCCCAGATTTTGAAACGCCGTGGCATAGGTCGGATTGGTGCGAATTGCCAGCTCCAGCGCCTGACGAGCCTTTTCGTAGTCGCCCTTATTGCCGTACAAGACTGCCAGGTTGTTGTAGGGCCCGGGCAGCTCGGGGTGCTTGTCGATCAGCTTTTGAAACACCGCAATCGCCTCGGCCTGGCGGTTCAGCAGTGACAAGGCAATGCCGCGTTGCAAGAGCAAGCGCGGGTCATCCGGCTTGGCGATCAGCAGCTGATCAACCTTCTTCAGCCCTTCGGCCGATTTGCCGCTGGCCAAAATGGCCTGCACATCGCTGACTTCGTCGGCCAAGACCCAGCTTGAACTCATCAGCAGCGCGGCGGCCAGGCAAATTGAGCGTAGCGAAAAAGGGGTCGTCACTGCTGTGAATGGAGTCATGGCGCGGCTGAAATGATTTGCGCTGATTGTAGTGGGCCGAGCGCGCGGCGGCACCCATGGCCAGGGGCGGCTTGCATGCTAGAGTGGCCGCCGGACTCGGGGCCAATCAATTCCGATTCGCCCTGGATGGTTTTCCGCTGACTTCTTTATTCCCACCTGCCTGCATGCACCGCTGCCCTCACAAGATTCCCCAGTCCGCAGCAGCTCGGGCCAAGGTAAATGGTGCGCGCCTGCTTTTGAGCGGCGCGGCCTTGGTGATGAGCTTGCCCGCCCTGGGTCTTGAGGTCGGTGCGCCGCAGATGCTGTCGGGCCTGGGCCAGCCGCTTTCTGTGCAGTTGCCGATTCGTTGGGCGCCTGGCGAGGTGCCGGCGGCCAATTGTCTGAAACTCGGCGTTGAGGCGGGTGAGCGCCGCCTCAGTGAGGGCGAGCTGCAACAAAGCCTGATGAAAGGTGCCGATGCAAATTCGGCCCTGATCTGGTTGCGCTCCAAGCGCGCGATGGATGAGCCGGTGTTGATGTTGTCTATCGGTTGCCCTGCGCAACAGCTGATGGCCCTGGTGGATCCGGTGCATTCGATGGTGGCGCCGGCGAGTGGCGGCCCAGACCGGGCAAGCACGCCGGCGCCGCTTGAACAACTCGTCATGCCCAAAGAGGCAAGCCGCCCGCCGCGCCTGGTCCAGGTGCGCGCCGAGCGGCCCGTAGTCAAAAATCAGTTGCGCTTGTCGAGCGACAGCTTGCCGCCCTTGTCGATGGCGGATGCCGAGATTGCCGGCCTGCGTTGGCGCTTTGACAGTGAGCTGGGTGACAGCGTCAGCAGCGGTCAGCGTCTGGCCCTGGTGGGCAAGGACCCAGCGTTCCGCGTGCGTCCCGGTGCGCCGGGAGCCAGCCTCTTGATGGCGATCGATGTCGGCCGGCCCGCCGGGCCTGCCGATTTACTGATGGCTCAGGATGGGCCCGAGCGCTTGGCCCGAGCCCAAGCGCAGTTCACGGCCCTGCAGGCCGATCACCGCGTGCTCAAACTTGAGCTGGAGAAATTGAGCGCCGACCTGGCCGCCCTTGATGCGCAGTCAGCCGGCGCGCAGCGCTGGCTGATGGCCTTGGCCGGCGGGGTTGGGGTGCTGGCCGCGGTCGGTGTTTACTTGCTCAGGCGGCGGCGCGAGACCAGGCCCAGTGCACCCAGGCCAGCCAGCATCAACGCATAGCTGACCGGCTCAGGCACCGCGGTGGTGATCGGGCTGAAGGGCTCGTAACCCAGCTCCAGCTTGCCGTTCGGGCCGGTGCTGAGCGAGTTGGCGATCAGCGTGCCTTCCAGATGGCCAGAACCGATCACGTCGGCGCCGACGGCCAGCACGCTGCCGTTCAAGAAGGTGCGCACATTCAGACTGGTGGCCTGGCCGAAGTTGAAGATGACGCGGTCGCGGTGCTGGGCCAGCGCGTCTGGGCTGTTGGCCTTGTCGCCGCCAAAATCGCCGTTGAAGTCGACGTTGGTCAGGGTGCTGTTGATCACCACATGGGCGCCGGCCTTGATATTGCTCAGCGTCAAGCCTGCGGCCAGCGATGCGTTGCCGATATTGAAGACTTGTGGCTTGTCGCTGCCGTCGCCGGTCAGTTTCAGGCCACCGTTCTCAATCGCCCAGGCGCCGGTCTGAGTCAGGCCCGCCAGTTGCGTGGACAAACCGCTCAGCTGCGTCTTGGCGGCCGCGAAGTCGATGAAGTTGGCGTTCTGGGTGGCCGTAGCGTATTGCCAGTCCTTCGCATTCAGGCTCGTGCCGTAGACGAGGCTACCGGTTTTCAGTTGACCCGGCACCCAGGAAGCGGCTGCCGGTCCGATGCTGGCGTTGGTGTCCACATTGATGCTGGGACCGTTGTAGATCATGCCGGCCGGACCCCATTGGCTGGTCAGCGACACGCCGCCCTTGACGACCAGGGACGGGGCGGTGCTGCCATAGGCATTGCGGTAGCCAATGTCGAAGCCCGAAGTCAGGTCGCCGCCGACGGCCAGGCGGCCCTCGACGTCAGACGCGGCGTTCACATTGCCGAAGAAAAAGCCGCTGTAGCCCTGCGCTGCACCGAGGTCGAAGGTGGCGGCGTTGGCGCCGGCAGCCATCAAGAGGCCGGTGGCGATAGATACCAGTTTAAGTCCGAAAAAACGATTCAAATTCTTGTGATTCATTGAGATTCCCTTGGGCGTTGTGGTTGTGGCCAGGTGCTGATTAGCTTTGTGGGCCGAGTCCGGATTCTATGGACTCGGCCATGGCCAAGTACCCCCGCGCTTGAGGGGTATTTGATTGGTATTCATTCACAAATCGACGCCAAAGCCGCCTTTGGGCGCACGAGCGCTCGGCTGGGAAAGTCGATGCGAAAAGCCGGTCTTTTTTCTTGATCAAAGCCCTATCGTGTTCAGGGCGAATCCAATACATTGGCCCACCGACTGTCGTTCCGGAGTGGTGTTCATGAATCTGCAAGATTTCACCGTACGCGCCCGTTTGTACGCCCTGGCGGCACTGTCTATTCTGATCCTGCTGATCATTGGCCTCACCGGTCTCTACAGCCTGAACGAAGCCAAGGGCGCGTTCAAACACTTTGTCGAAAACGACAACCAGTCGCTGGCGCTCACTTCCAAGATCCGCGCCGAGGCCGGGAATCTGCGCCGCTACGAGAAAGATATGGCGTTGAATCTCGACGATGCAGCGGCGGTTGATAAGTACCGCGCCGATTGGGCCAAAAGCTATGCGGCGCTGGACCAGGCCCTGGCGGGTCTGAGCAAACTGGATGTACCCAAAGACGTGCAGGACGAGCTCGGCGAGATTGTTGCCGGCATGCGGGCCTACAAGCTTGAGATGGATGGCTTCATGGCCAAATTGGTCGACAAGGCCTTCGCCGACCCCTCTAGCGCCAACAAGTCCTTGAGTGGCGCCAAGAAAGCCATCCGGCCTATGGAGGCCAAGCTGGAAGAAATGGTCGCGTCTATCGACAAGGACGCCGCCCACGAGGTGGAGACGATTGCCGCCAATGAGGTCACCATTCGGCGCAGCTTGATCTTGGTTTTGCTGGGCGGCGTGGCGGTGATAGGCACCTACACCTTCTTCAATTTACGCTCTATCTTGCAGCCCTTGAGCGAGGTGCAACAGTCGGCCGAACGCATCGCCGGCCAGGACTTGAGCGAGGACATCTTTGTGCACGGCAAGTGCGAAACCGGTGATTTGCTGCGCGGCGTCAAGGCGATGCAGGCCTCGCTGCGTGATGTGGTGGGCAATGTACGCAGTGCCACCGACAGCATCGCCACCGCCTCCGCCGAGGTGGCCGCCGGTGGTCATGACCTCAGCCACCGCACCGAACAGGCCGCGTCCAATTTGGAAGAGACGGCGTCGGCGATGGAGCAGTTGACGGCCAGCGTCAGGCATAACGCCGATTCCGCGCGGCAAGCCAACCAGCTTGCGGTGGATGCGGCCCAGGTGGCTCAGCGGGGCGGTGCCGTGGTGGGTGAGGTGGTGCAGACCATGAGCCGCATCAGCAGCAGCTCCAACAAGATCAGCGACATCATCTCCACCATTGACGGCATCGCTTTTCAAACAAATATTATGGCGCTGAATGCCGCCGTGGAAGCGGCCCGGGCCGGCGAGCAGGGGCGCGGTTTTGCGGTGGTGGCCAGTGAAGTGCGCAGCCTAGCGCAGCGCTCGGCCGAGGCGGCCAAGGAGATCAAGGGCCTGATCACGGCCAGCGGCGAAAACGTCGAGGCGGGCTCGGCGCTGGTCAGTCGTGCCGGTGAGACCATGCAAGAGGTGATCGCGTCGATCGGGCGGGTCGGCTCCATCGTGGCCGAAATCAGCCATGCCACCGGCGAGCAGAGCAGCGGCATTTCGCAGATCGGCCTGGCCATCACCCAGCTCGACAATATGACGCAGCAAAATGCCGCCCTGGTCGAGCAATCCGCCGCCGCGGCCCAGAGCCTGCAGGTGCAGGCGGACGAGTTGGCGAAGTCGGTGGCGGTGTTCCGGCTCTGACTTGTTGAGCTTTTTGCGGCCGGGCTCATCGGCTGCGCCTGACTGAGCGCCGCGGGTGCGCGGTGCCTGGGCGGGAGCCGCGCTCAGATGGCGTGCTTGGTCAGAAATTGGGTCGCTTTGCAGGCCATGCTCTGCGGACCCGATGATGAGCGAGTCACGGAAAATCTTGTGAGTAGCGTTTGCGCAGCGTTTGTGCTGTGCGACTTCAATCTCACCCCCAAGGACAACTCGATGGCCAATATTCAAAACATGAAACTGCGCACCCGCGTACTGGCCGGCTTTGCGGTCGTGATGTGCTTGCTCTTGGTGGGCTCACTGATTGGGGTCTTGCGGGTCAAGCAGCTCAATGCCGGCATTGAAAATTTGGTCGATGTGGATGCCCACGGACTGGATCTGGCGCGCCAATGGGCCGGCATGTCCGAGGCGAATATCCAGCGCAGAATTGTGACCCTGGTGTTTGAGGACGCTGACTTTGGCAAGGCCTTCACGCGCAAGTCCAAGGAAACCAGTGCCCGTATTGACCAGGTCCAGGCCGAGTTGGACAAGCTCAGTAAAACTCCCGAGAGTGATCGTTTGAACGACCAGATCGGTGCCACGCGCAAGCAATATCAGGCCTTGCGCGATGAACTGATCAAGGCCAAGAAAGACGGACAGGAGATCGGCCCACGCGTGGCTGCCCAGTTGATTCCGGCCATGGAAACCTACCTGGCGTCGATCAACGACTATGCCGAACACAAGGCCGAGCGCTTGCAAGCCGCGCGCCAGCAGGCCAGCGATCAAGCCGGCGCCGTGGCGACCCTGGTGCTGTGGTTGTCGGGCGCTGCGACCTTGATCGGCGTTGGCATCGCCACAGCAATTGCTCGGTCGGTGACGCGGCCGGTTGAGCAGGCGCAGGCCTTGTCAGAAAGCATTGCAGACGGCGATTTGACGCAAGAGGTGAGGGTAGAGGGCCGGGACGAGATGGCCAGCTTGACGCTGTCGCTGCAGCAGATGCAGCGGCAGTTGTCCACCACCATCTCGGGCGTGCGCAGCGCGGCCGAGCAGGTGCGCATCGCCTCGGCCGAAATTGCCACCGGCAATATGGACCTGTCCAACCGCACCGAGCAGGCCGCCAGCAGCTTGGAGCAAACCGGTGCGGCGATGCAGCAGCTCAGCGAAGGTGTGCGCAGCAATGCGGAGGCGGCGCGGCAAGCGGACGGATTGGCGCAGTCGGCCTCCGCTGTGGCCGACCGGGGTGGTGCGATGGTCAGCCGGGTGGTGGAGACCATGAACGAGATTCAGCAGTCGTCCAACAAGATCTCGGACATCATCGGCGTGATCGACGGCATCGCTTTCCAGACCAATATCCTGGCGTTGAATGCGGCGGTGGAGGCGGCGCGCGCCGGCGAGCAGGGGCGCGGCTTTGCCGTCGTTGCCAGCGAGGTGCGAAGCCTGGCCCAACGCAGCGCGCAGGCGGCGCGCGAGATCAAGACCTTGATCTCGACTTCGGTGGACAAGGTCGAGAGCGGCGCCAAGCTGGTGCAAGACACCGGCGACACCATTGGCGAGGTGGTGCAAAGCGTGCAGCGGGTGACGCAGATCGTGGCCGAAATATCCAGCTCGACCTCGGCGCAGGCCTTGACCCTGGGCGAGATCGGGCAGGCGGTCAATGAACTGGACAAAATGACGCAGCAAAACGCAGCGCTGGTGGAGGAGTCGGCCGCCGCCGCACAAAGCCTGCGCGATCAGGCAACGCAGATGGTGGACTCGGTGGCGGCGTTCAGGTTGCGCGGCTGAAGTCTAGTCGACTTGCTTGACAAAAGCCCGCAGCTCCTGCGCCATGCGCGCCAGCGAGGGCTGGTGGATGTACATCATGTGGCCGGCCTCGAAATAGCTGACCTGCACATTGCCTTGCAGCTGGGCATGTAAGCCCAAATGGCTGAGCGTGTAGTCACCCGCCGCATGCGGCGTGGCCAAGTCGTAATAGCCGCTCGCCACATAGATGCGCATATCCGGGTTGGCATGCATGGCGCGGCGCAGGCTGTCGCCGACGTTGACATACTTGTTCTCGAAGCCCTTCCAGCTCCAGGTGTTCCACAGCGGCGCAATCACCAGATAGGGCGCATCGCTGTCGAACTTCAGCGTGTCGCGCAGCAGGCGGTTGATGCCCACCGCATAGGCACCGACCAGATTGTTCATGCCGGCGTCCTCTTCCGGGTGCTCGCCGGCGTCATCGCGGTCCAGGCCCAGGAAGCGGCTGTCCAAGCGGCCGACGGTCTGGCCGCGCTCGCGCAGCAGCTCCTTGAAAAAGCGGAACTCGGTCGGCCGCAGGTCGCAGCGCAGCAGGTACTGCAGGCTCAGGCCGCTGAAGTGAGCGAGCTTCTCGGCCACCTTCTGGCGTTGCTCGGTGCTTAAGCGCGAGCCCTGCATCAGCGCCGTCCAATACTCGCCATTGGCAAAGGCTTCCGCCTCGGCTACGATTTCCTTGAGCGTCTTCTTCTGCAGTGCCGGCTTCAAGGCTTTGTGATACCAGGCCGTGGCCGCATAGGTGGGCAGATAGAGCGGGTAGGGCAGCTCGTTGCCGTGGTCGAAGCTGAGGGTCTGGAAGTCGACAGCCATCGACACCAGCATCAGGCCATTGAGATGGATGTTATGTTTTTCCTGCAAATGGCGCGACAGGCCGGCCGCGCGTGTGGTGCCGTAGCTTTCGCCGATCAGGTACTTGGGCGCACCCCAGCGGCCATTGCGGGTCAGGTAGAGGCGGATGAACTCGCCCACCGCGTCGAGGTCACGCTGGTACTCGTGATACTCGGCCAGTTTCTCGCCCTCGGCCACGCGCGAATGGCCGGTGCCGACCGGATCGATGAAGACCAGGTCAGAGTCGGTCAACAAGGTGAACTCGTTGTCGGTCAAGGCATAGGGCGGCGCGCCGCATTGGCCCATCGCGTCGGTCGGCACCCGCTGGGGTCCAAGCAGGCCCAGATGCAGCCAGACGCTCGATGAGCCCGGCCCACCGTTGAAGCTGAAGGTGATGGGGCGGTCCGCGTTCGCCTTCTTTGAAGGTTTCAGCGTGTAGGCAATGAAGAACACGCTGGCGCGGGTTTTCTTGCCCTTGTATTGGCCCTTGTGCTCGCCTTCGGCCTCGCTGTGAACCTCTTGCAGCAGCAAGGTGCCGCAGGTGGCCGTGTACTCCAATGTGCGTTTGCCGACCAACAATTTGTGTTCGGTGCTGACCAGATGTTCGACCGGTGGGAGCGAAATTTTGGCGCTGTCGGATTCGGCTTTGGGCTTGTTGTTCGGCTGGTCTGCTGACATGGTGACTCCTGGGTTTGGGCTATCGTGTCGAGCATGCACTCTAGCCCGATAAATTCCAACACCCTCTTGCTGGGGGTTGATTTCAGCAGTGCGCCGACGCGGCGCAAACCCATCACCGTGGCGCAGGGCCGGCGGCAGGGTCAGGTCTTGCGTTTGGACGGGATCTTGAGCTTTGACAGCCTGCTTGGCTTGGGGGACTTTTTGGCTGCGCCGGGCGAATGGCTGGGTGGCTTTGACTTTCCTTTTGGCCTGCCACGCGAGCTGGTGCTGGCGCTGGATTGGCCGCAAAGCTGGCTGACGCTGATGGCGCACTACACGGCCTTGAGCCGGGCCGAGATACGAGAACTTTTTGCCGGCTTTTGCGCGGCCCGGCCGGTCGGCGGCAAGTTCGCTCACCGTGCTTGCGATGGGCCCGCGGGCTCGTCACCCAGCATGAAATGGGTGAATCCTCCGGTCGCCTTCATGCTGCACGCCGGCCTGCCCTTGTTGTTGCGGGCCGGTGTAGCCTTGCCCGGCCTGCACGGGGGCGATGCAAAACGAGTCGCGCTGGAAGCCTATCCGGGCTTGTTGGCGCGCGAGATTCTTGGGCGCCGCAGCTACAAAAGCGATGAGAAGCCCAAGCAAACGCCCGATCGTCTGATCGCCCGCAAGGACTTGATCGAGGCGCTGGAGCAGGGCCGCACGCGCTTGGGGCTGCGCCTCAAGCTCAGCCATGCCCAGCGTGACAGCTTGGTCGATGACGCCAGCGGTGACCGTCTGGATGCGGTCTTATGTTTGCTGCAAGCGGCATGGGGCTTGGGTCAGCCGAGTTATGGTCTGCCTGCGTTGATTGATCCCTTGGAGGGGTGGATCGTCAGTGCCTGACGGGCCCTGGTCTGCAAGCTACTTGCGCATAAGGGTGCTTTTACCGAAGAGAGATTCAATCAAGTCCACCGACACCTTGGCCGTCTTGTTCTGCAAGTCCAGCGCCGGGTTCAGCTCAACGACGTCCAGCGAGCCCATAAATCCGGTGTTGGCGATCATTTCCATGCACAGATGGGCCTCGCGGTAGGTCGGCCCGCCGGGGACGGTGGTGCCGACGCCGGGCGCAATCGCCGGGTCCAGGAAGTCCACATCGAAGCTGACATGCAGATGCGTGTTGGCGTCCAGCGTGGCCAGTGCCAACTCCATGGTGTGACGCATGCCCATCTCGTCGATATAGCGCATATCGAAGACTTCCAGGTCCTGCTCATGGACAAAGCGCTTCTCGCCCGCGTCAACGCTGCGGATGCCGATCTGGCGCACCCATTTCGGGTTGATCGCCGGCACCTGACCGCCAATCTCGATCAGCTCTTGTGGGCCGAAGCCGCACAGGCAGGCGACCGGCATGCCGTGCACATTGCCGCTGGGCGTCAGCTGGCTGGTGTTGAAGTCGGCATGGGCGTCCAGCCACAAAATGCGCAGCTTCTTGCCGACATCGCGGCAATGCCTGGCCACCGCGCTGACCGAGCCAATCCCCAGGCAATGGTCGCCGCCCAGCATGATGGGCATACGGCCGGATTTCAGCTCGGCGTACACCGCATCATGTGTGACCTGGTTCCAGGCCACGACTTCGCTCAGATGCCGGTAGCCATCGACCGGCGGCAGCCAGGGGTTGGGCGGGCCACTCAAATTGCCGCGGTCGACCACGTCCACGCCGTGGCTCCTCAGCGCCTTGGCCAGGTCGGCCACACGCAGCGCTTCCGGGCCCATGCTGGCGCCGCGTTCGCCGGCGCCGATGTCGGTGGGCACACCGATCAGAGATACGGATCGCAAAGTGGTCATGTCGGTCTTCCTTTAGTCTAGCTATCTAGGGGGTCGGCGCTGGCTGCGCCGGGGTTCATGTCGTATTCGGATTCCAGTAGCGCCCAGGCCTCTTCGGCGGTCTCCACGAAGTGGAACAGGCGCACATCGGCGGGGCCAATCATGCCGGTCTCGACCAGGTAGTCAAAGTTGATCAGACGGGTCCAGAACTCGCGCCCGAACAGCAGAATCGGGCGGCGCCGGCTCTTGCCGGTCTGTATCAAGGTCATGGTCTCGAACAGCTCATCCAGCGTGCCGAAGCCGCCGGGGAAGCAGACCAGCGCCACCGAGCGCATCAGGAAATGCATCTTGCGCAGCGCGAAATAGTGGAATCTAAAGCACAGCTCGGGCGTGATGTAGCGGTTCGGATGCTGCTCGAAAGGCAGCACGATGTTCAGGCCAATGCTTTTGCCGCCAGCCTCGAAGGCGCCGCGATTGCCGGCCTCCATGATGCCGGGGCCGCCGCCGGTGACCACATAGATCGGGTTGTTGCGCTCGTTGGAGGCGCGCGTCACCAGCGCGGCGAAGCGCCTGGCTTCTTCGTAGTAATGGCTCATCGTCAGCTGCATCTCGGCGCGCTTGATTTGCTCGGCGTCGCCGCCGGCGCGCGCTTGCGTCAGCAGGTTTTGCGCCTCTTGCTGCGAGGGGATGCGGGCGCTGCCGAACATCACGATGGTCGATTTGATGCCCAGCTCTTGCTGCATCAGCTCGGGCTTGAGCAGTTCCAGCTGCATGCGCACCGGGCGCAGCTCATCGCGCAAGAGGAACTCGTTGTCGTCAAAGGCGAGCCGGTAGGCGCTGCCCGGGCGGTCGTAATTGGGCTGCTGCACCAGTACCTTGGCTTCTTCCTTGGCGGTGGGGAAATTGCGGGCGATCAGCTGTTTGCGCTTGTTCATGGGGTCGGGTCGGTTCTGGGGGCATCGAGGTTGCCGGGACGCAGCTTACGGGAGGCTGCGAATAATTTTCGTGCGTATTTTCGAATCAGGTGGTTTTTTCGTGCGCGAGTCCGCTTTTTGTGTTGCTGCAGACCGTGCAGGCCGGGTCGGCCTGCACGAGTATTTCATTCCATTCCATGCGTCTGCCGTCCAGCATTTGCAAGCGTCCGGCCAGGCTGGTGGGCATGCCCAGCAGCAGCTTCAGGCTTTCAGCGGCCTGCATGCTGCCGATCACGCCGACCAAGGGCGCGAACACGCCCATGCTGGCGCAGCGCGCTTCCTCGAACTGGCTGTCCGGCGGGAACAGGCAGGCGTAGCAGGGCGCGCCGGCTTGGCGGCTGTCATAAACGCTGATCTGACCGTCAAAGCCGATCGCAGCACCGGCCACTAGCGGTTTGGCATGCTTGACGCAGGCGCGGTTGACGGCCTGGCGGGTGGCGAAGTTGTCGCAACAGTCCAGCACCACATCGGCTTGCGCGACCAAGCGGTCCAGCAGCGCCGGATCGGCGCGTTGGCGCAGAGCGGTGACGCGAACCTCGGGGTTGATGGCGGCCAGGCTACTCGCCGCCGAGTCGACCTTGGGCGTGCCCACGCGGTCCGCGGTGTGGGCGATCTGGCGCTGCAGATTGGTCAGATCCACATCGTCGTCGTCAACCAGCGTGATGTGGCCGACACCGGCGCTGGCCAAGTAAAGCGCGGCCGGCGAGCCCAGGCCGCCAGCGCCGATGATCAAGGCATGCGAGTTCAGCAGTTTTTGCTGGCCCTCGATGCCGATTTCGTCCAGAAAAATATGCCTTGAGTAGCGCAGTAATTGCTCGTCGTTCATGGGCCCAAGCATAGCGCGGACACCAAGTAAAACAGCCCGCCGGAGGGGCGGGCTGTTGCGCTCAAGCCGGGCTCGGCTCAATCGTCTGTTTTGGCCTCGGCCTTGCGCTCGACGGCGGTCTTGGAGACCAGCACCGGCAAGCCCTTCAAGTGATTCAGGGCCTGGTTGAGTTGGAAGTCCTCGGCACTGCCGAACTCGGGCAGCGGCTTGGGCGGCTCACTCTTTTTGGCATAGTCTGCTTCGAGTTTTTCGCGGGCTGCTTCGCGCGCCTTGTCGCGCGCCTCGTCCTTGACTTCCTCGTCTTTGCCGTTGTTCAGGTGCTTTTCCAGGTCGGCTTCGCGGGTGCGCAAGGCGGCAAAAACATTGCCCTCGGCGGTTTCGTCCAACAAGATGTCGGGCAGGATGCCGGTCGCCTGGATCGAGCGGCCACTCGGCGTGTAGTAGCGCGCCGTGGTGATCTTCAGCGCTGTCTCGGGGCTGAGTTGCCGTACTGTCTGCACCGAGCCCTTGCCGAAGGTTTGTGCGCCCATGACGACCGCGCGCTTGTGGTCCTGCAGGGCGCCGGCGACGATCTCGCTGGCCGAGGCCGAGCCTTCGTTGACCAACACAATCATCGGCACCTTTTTCAAGGCGGCCGGCAGATTGCGCAAGGGGTCGCTGCCGCCGCGGCGCAGGTAATGGTCGGGGTTGGCCTTGAAGCTGGCCTTGGAGTCAGCGATCTGGCCATTGGTGCTGACGACTTCGAGGTCTTTGGCCAAGAAGGCGGCCGAGATCGCTACCGAGGCTTCGAGCAAGCCGCCCGGGTCATTGCGCAGGTCCAGCACCAAACCCTTCAAATTGGGTTCTTGTTTGTACAGCTCCTCGAGCTTTTTGGCGAAATCGTCGACCGTGCTGTCCTGGAACTGGCTGACCCGCAACCAGGCGTAGCCGGGCTCGATGATCTTGCCGCGCACGCTGCGGTTGTGGATTTCCTCGCGCACGATGGTGACCGGGAAGCTGCGGTTCTCGCTCTTGCGGAAGATGGTCAGCTGCACCTTGGTGCCGAGCTCGCCGCGCATGCGCTTGACGGCTTGGTCGATGCCCAAGCCACGCACCAGCGAGTCGTCGATCTTGCTGATCAAGTCGCCGCTTTTGAGCCCGGCGCGAAACGCCGGCGAGCCTTCTATCGGCGAGACGATCTTGACCAAGCCGTCTTCCATGCCGATCTCGATGCCGACGCCGACAAACTTGCCGGTCGTGCCTTCGCGGAATTCCTTGAAGTTCTTTTTGTCGAAGAACTGCGAGTGCGGGTCGAGGCCGGCCACCATGCCGGCGATCGCGTCATTGATGAGTTTTTTCTCGTCGATCGGTTCGACATAGTCGGACTTGATCATCGCGAACACGGCGGCGAGTTGCTGCAGTTCTTCGAGCGGCAGGGGCGACAAGCTGCTGCGCGCATTGGCCTGCAATTGCATGGTCGCGAGCGCGCCGGCCACAACACCCAGGGCCAGCCAGCCGGCAACTTTGAATTTGGCACTCATGATGCGAGTCCGTCCTATCCGTCTAGCGAAAAACCAAAAACACGCGGCCTTTGTCAAGCCCTAGGTGGCGAGACCCGGTTGGTACAAAAACTGCTTTGTCAAGTATATGCGTGCGGCACCCGCCCCTTGTGGGGAGACAAGCCCATTTGAGGGCGCAAATCAGGGCTTTGCGGGAATAAACAGACGGAACTTGCGAATTCGCAAGAGAGTCAGACCGAGTCGGCGACGGCTTGCCGGGCAAAGGTCACCACATGGTCAACGTCGGCGCGGATGCCAATCCACTCGCCGATATGGTGGTCGTGGTGCGACGGCACATGCGCCATCAGGCGTTCGCCCGAAGCCAGCCGCAAGGTGTAGAGAAAGTCGGCGCCGCGGAACACCTTGCGCTCGATCTGCGCTTTGACCGGCGCCAGGTCGTCGTGAATGATGTCATCGGCGCGCAGCAACACATCACACAGGCCGCCGGGGTAGGCGCTGGCCAGCGCGCAGGCCTCGGCGTCCATCAGCGCGCCCACCGGCGTCAGCACCACCGGGCCTTGTTCGCCTTGCACGATGCGGCCCGGTGTGAAGACGCTGTGGCCGATGAAGTCGGCCACGAAGCGGGTCGCCGGGCGGTGGTAGACGGCGTAGGACGCATCCCATTGCTCCAGGCTGCCGCGGTTCATCACGCCGACCACATCACCGATGGCGAAGGCCTCGGCCTGGTCATGGGTGACGAACAGCGCCGTGGTGCCGCTGCTCTTCAAAATCGCCCGCAGTTCCTGCGACAAATGCTCGCGCAGATCGACGTCGAGGCTGGAAAAGGGCTCGTCCAGCAGCAGCAGGCGCGGCGCCGGCGCCAAGGCCCGCGCCAACGCGACGCGCTGTTGTTGCCCGCCCGAGAGTTGGTGAGGCGCGCGCTTGGCGGCATGGGCCAGGCCGACCAGATCCAGCACCTCCTGGATGCGCTCGGTTCGGGTGGCGCGGCTCATGTTGCGCAGACCGAAGCCGATGTTGTCCGCCACGCTGAGGTGGGGAAACAGCGCGTAGTCCTGAAACACCATGCCGATGCGGCGATCCTCGGGGTTCAGATGCAGGCCCTTGGCGGCGTCCGCCAGCACCTCACCGGCAATGCTGACGCGGCCACGGTGCAAGCGCTCAAGCCCGGCGATGCAGCGCAAGACCGAGGTCTTGCCACAGCCCGAGGGACCGATCAAGACGCCGATCTGCCCGCGGGTCAAGTGCAAACTCAATGCTTCGACGGCGCTGCGACCTTGGCTGCCGGTGTTCGTCTGCGAATTTGGCTGCGGATGGACATGGGCTGCGCCGGGGTAGCGCAGCCCGATCTGGTCGAGGGCTAGAAACATGGCCCGTATGATAGCGGGCGGCCAGCGACGCGCAGAACGCGCCTTGTTCGCATTCGCCGTCAGTGTTTGCGTCTTTTTTGCCCTTTCTGCCCTCCCGCCAAATCGCATGCTGCGTCTGATCACCGTTTTTTGCCTGCTCTTGGCCGTGCCCGTGCTGGGCATCCTGGGCTCTTGGTTCAATTTGGATCAGCAGGCCTGGGGCGTGTTGCAGCATCAATTTGCCACCGTGCTGCCCGAATATGCCGGTTCTTCGCTGCTGCTCTCGGTCAGCGTCGGCCTCGGGGTGGCCTTGCTGGGCGGCGCTACCGCGGCCGCCATCAGCCTGTTTGAGTTCCCGGGCCGCAAATGGTTTGAATGGGCCTTGCTGCTGCCGATGGCGATGCCGGCCTATGTGGCCGCCTATGCCTATACCGATGCGCTGCAATACAGCGGCGCCGTGCAAACCTGGCTGCGTGGCTTGACCGGCGCACAGGGCGCGCTGTGGTCCGATGTGCGCAGCCTGCCGGGCGCCGTGGTTTTGTTCGTGCTGTGCCTCTACCCCTATGTCTATTTGCTGACCCGCACGGCCTTGCAGGAGCGCGGCGTGACGCTGATGGAAACCGCCCGCATCTTGGGGGCCGGCACCTGGCGGCGGGTGCGCGAGGTGGCGCTGCCGCTGGCGCGGCCGGCCTTGGCGGCGGGTGTGGCGCTGGCTTTGATGGAGACGCTGGCCGACTATGGCGTCGGCGCCTACTTTGGCCTCAGCACCCTGACCACCGGCATTTACAAGGCCTGGCTGGTGATGAACGACCGCATGGCCGCCGCGCAACTGGCCTCGATCTTGTTGCTGGCGGTGGCGGCCTTGTTGTTGTTTGAGCGGCGTGCGCAGGCCAAGCTGCGTTTTGCCAGCAGCCGCTCCGGCGCCCAACATGCAGCGGAAGCCCGGCCGCTGCCGCTGCGGGGTTGGGCCGCCGCCGGCGCCGTGCTCTTGTGCGGTCTGCCGGTGCTGCTGGGTTTTGTGCTGCCGGTGCTCGCCCTGCTCAAGCTGATGTACTGGGAAGCCCGCTACGGCGAATTCGGCCTGCCCATGGCGCGCTTCGCCGGCTGGGCCTGGACCAGCCTGAGCTTGGCCGGCATCTCGGCCCTGTTGGCTGTGGGCCTGGCCTTGGTGCTGGCCTATGCGGCGCGCATTGCCGCCGGCGGGCGTTTGCTCGCTGGAGCCACGCGCGTGGTGTCCTTGGGCTACGCGGTGCCGGGCGCGGTCATCGCGGTGGGCATTTTGTTGCCGCTGGGTTGGCTACAGCAGAACTTTCCGCAGCTCGGGCTGACGGCCATCGTTACCGGCACCAGTGCCGGCCTGATCTATGCCTATCTGGTGCGCTTCTCCGGCGTGGCACTGCAATCGGTGGAGGCCGGCTATGCGCGCATCTCGCCGACGGTGGACGAAACCGCGCGCCTGCTCGGCGCCTCGCGGCAACGCCTGTTTCTGCGCCTGCACGCGCCCTTGCTGGCCCGCTCGGCGCTGGCCGCGGCCTTGCTGGTGTTTGTCGATGTGATGAAGGAACTGCCCGCGACCCTGGTGCTGCGGCCCTTCAATAGCGATACCTTGGCGGTGGTGGCCTATCAACTGGCCCGCGATGAACGGCTGGGCGAGGCGGCGCTGCCGTCGCTGGCCATCGTGCTGGTGGGCCTGGTGCCGGTCCTGATGCTGTCCAGAGCGATGCGGCGACGCTGATGACCCAGTTCAGGCTGGCGAGAAGCGGTCTACCGCGTCGGTGATGATGCCGTCCACCCCGGCCGCGATCAGCGTTTGCGCGGCTGCCGGATCGTTGACGGTGTAGACCAAGGCCCGCAGGCCCGCCGCATGAATCGTTTCCAGCGTGGTGCGGTCCATCAGCCGGAAATTGGTGATGACGGCCTGGCAGCCCAAGCCCAGCGCCTCATCCAGCCAGCCGGAGCGCAGGCTGTCCAGCAGCAAGCCGCGCGGAACTTCCGGCGCGCTTTGCCGCGCCCCTTGCAGCGAGAGCGGGTCGAAGGAGCTGAACAAGGGGGCAAGACCTGACCCTGCCCATAGGCGCAGGACTTCGCGCCCGAGCACCTGGCCGGTCAGCAGCTCCTGGCCCGGCGTCGCCTTCAGCTCGATATTGAGCGCAAAACGGTTGGCGATGCAGAAACGGGCGGCGGCTTCCAGGCTGGCCAACGGCTCGCCGGCATGGCTGCGGCCGTGCCAGCTTCCAGCGTCCAGCAGTGACAACTCACGCCAGCGCTGCTCGCCGGCAACACCTTGGCCATTGCTGGTGCGCTCTAAGATGGCGTCATGCAGCAAGAAGGGCAGGCCGTCGCTGGACAGCTTGACGTCACATTCAAACGCCCGGTAGCCATACTGCGCGCCGAGGCGAAAAGCGGCCAAGGTGTTCTCGGGCGCTAACTTGCCGGCACCACGGTGAGCGATCCAAAAGGGCAGGGGCCAGGGCTTGCGGGTCATTCAAGTACGCTCCACACGCTGGGTGGTCTGCGGGTCGAACCAGTGCAAATGTTTGGCGTCCAGCGCCAACATCAGCACAGCGCCGATCTGGGGCGCGGCCAGGGTGGCGTCAATGCGCAGCGTGAACAGCTCACTGCCCAGCCGGCCATAGACCAGGCGCTCAGCCCCGAGCATCTCAATCATCTCGACCTTGAACG
>JADMJQ010000010.1 GCA_018780415.1 Roseateles sp.
TTCTCGATCTTGGAGTCTTCGCCGATCAGCAACTTGGCGATGCGGCCGTCTTGGGTCAGCACCAAGAGGCCCGTCGAGTCGATGTCGAGCCGGCCGGCCGGCGCCAGGCCACGGCTGTGGCCGAGGTGGTACTTGATGCCGGAGGTGTCTTCGGCCCAATGGCTGTCGGACTTGATCAAGGTGGAAGCGTTCTCATAGCCGTCCTCGGCCTGGCCGGAAACCCAGCCAATCGGCTTGTGCAAGAGGATGGTGACGCGCTTGGCCTGTTCCTTGTTGGCGAGCTGATCGACCTCGATCTTCACGCCCGGCAGCACGCGCTGGCCCAGCACGGCCATCTTGCCGTCGACCCGCACCCAGCCGGCCGCGATCCACTCATCGGCCTCACGGCGCGAGGCCATGCCCAGCACGCCCATATGCTTGGACAGGCGCACGCCTTCGCCGCGCGAGTCCACATAATCTTCATCCTCATCGTCGTCACCGAGCTGGCGGCTCAGCTGCGCGGCGGCCGCGCGCAGATGCTCGGGCAGCTGCTTGGCGGCTTGCTGTGAGTAATGCCCGCCGGGGCCGGACGGTCCGCGTGATTGCCCTGGGTGACCTGGATGCGCGGCATGACTGCCTTGACCTGGCCGGGGGCCACTGGCGCGGCGCTGATCCTGGCGGTTGAAATTGCTTTGGCCCTGGTCGTCGCGCTGCTGATGTCCACCTTGCCCGCGGTCGTCATAGCGCGGGCGCTGCTGGTATTGCTGCTGATCGCGCGGATCTTGCTGGTAGCGATTGGGTTCGCGCGGGGCGTTGTAGTTGCCGCCGCCCTGGTAGGGCTGACGTGGACGATCGTATTGGCCCTGCTGCTCCTGGCGCGGCCTGTCGTATTGCTGCGGGCGGCGGTCGTCGAAACGCGGGGCTTGCTGGTCGCGTTGATCACGCGAATCGCGCATTGGCGGCCTCTCATTGGGTCGCTGCTGGCCTTGATAGCCACCGGGGCGGCGCTCTTCATAGCGCGGGCCTTCATCATTGCGTGGGCCGCGTGAATCACGCGAATCCCAGCCATCGCGCTCGGGTGGCCGGCCGTAGCCGGACTGCGGACGACGGTCCTCGTAACGCGGACCCTCGTCACGGCGCGGGCCGCCTTGATTGCCGCCTTGATAGCCGCCCTGGTAGCTGCCCTGATGACCAGCTCGCTGGTCGGGACCGGCGTGACGCGGTCCAGCATGGCGCGGGCCATCTTGGCGTGGCCCCTCCTGGCGTGGGCCGCGTGGACCTTCCTGGCGCGGGCCGCTTGGGGCTCCTCGCGAGGTCGGGCCGACCTGGCCTTGGCGTGGCCATTCTGAGCGTTGCCCGGCGCGGCTCTGTTCATACTGCGCCTGGCGCTCCTGCCGGTCGGCTTGGGCACCCTCCAGGCTTTGGCGCGGGCGCGAAACGCCCTTGCCGCGTACCGGCGGACGGCGTTCACCGTCGGGTCGACTGGAACCACTTGGGCCAGGTTTCTTTTTATTATTTAACTTCAAGGTGGCCATAAAGGGCTCCATCACAAAAAGCGGTCGCGTCTATCGTCATGCAACAAGCATGGCGTCAGCGGCCGCGTAAAAACAAGGCATCGAGTTCGCGCATGGTCAGCTGACGCCAGGTCGGCCGGCCATGATTGCATTGATCGGCGCGTTCGGTGCGTTCCATATCGCGCAAGAGGCCATTCATTTCCTCCAGCGTCAGCTGGCGATTGGCGCGCACAGCGCCGTGGCAGGCCATGGTGGCGAGGATCTCGTGCTGCGCCCGCTCAATGGCGTGACTGGCATCAAACTGTGCCAGCTCGGCCAGCACGCTGCGCACCAGCTCGATCACATCGCCGCCGGCCAGCGCCGCCGGCCGGGCGCGCACCGCCAGCATCTTGGCCGATAGCGGCGCCACGTCCATGCCCAGCCGCTCCAGCGTCTGGGCGTGCGCCTCGGCAGTGGCGATCTCTTGCGCGGTGGCGGCAAAGGTGATCGGAATCAACAGCGGCTGCGAAGCGATCGCCGCCGCGCCCAGACTGGCCTTGAGGCGCTCGTAGACGACGCGCTCATGGGCGGCGTGCATATCGACAATGATCAGCCCTTGCGCGTTCTCGGCCAGCACATAGACGCCCTGGATCTGCGCGACGGCGCGGCCCAGCGGCCAGTCATGCGGGGGCAGGGATGCGGCTGCGGCTTCGGCTGTAGGGCGGGGCTGGCTGAAGTCCGCCTGGCCATACAGCGTTGCCACCTCGGCCAGGCCCAAGGAGGCCTGTGCAGTATGGGCGATCGGCGGCTGCCAGCTGTTGGCGGCTTGGCCGTAAGCAGCATAAGCAGCCCCGGGCTCGCGCACCTGCGGTTCGGCCGTCGGCGCAAACCAGGCCGGCGGATTGCCGGGCGAGGGGCGAAAGCCCGGTGCGGCGGCAGCGGCAGTGATCGCATCGGCCGGACTCTCATCCGTGGCCGAGCGCGACAGCGCCAGCGCGTCCTGCACCGCATAGCGCACCTGCTGATGGATCTCGCGGCCGTCCCTGAACCTCACCTCGATCTTGGTCGGATGCACATTGACATCGACCCGGTCGGGCGCGATCTCGATGAACAGCACATAGCTGGGTTGGCGCTGGCCGTGCAGCACGTCTTCATAGGCGCTTCGGACACCGTGCGCAATCAGCTTGTCGCGCACAAAGCGGCCGTTGACATAGACGTACTGCATATCGGCGCGGCTGCGCGCGGCCTCGGGCAGGCCGGCGCGGCCATAGATGCGCAAAGGCCCGCGCTCCGAGTAAACGGCGCGGCTGGCGGCCATGAACTCGGCCCCCAAGACGTCGCTGAGCCGCTGCTCCGACGAGGCAATCCGCCACTGCTCGACCAGCTTGCCCTCATGCCAGGCGGCGAAGCCAACGTCGGGGCGGGCCAGCGCGTGGCGGCGCAGCGCCTCCAGGCAATGCGCCAGCTCGGTCGCGTCGGTTTTCAGGAATTTGCGCCTTGCCGGCGTGCTGAAGAACAGCTCGCGCACCTCGACGCTGGTGCCGCGCGAACGCGCCGCCGGCTGCAGTTCGCCCGAGCGGGCGTCGAGCCGGTGCGCATGGGCCGCGCCCTCGCAGCGGCTCAGCAGCGCCATCTCGGCGACCGAGGAAATGGCGGCCAGCGCCTCGCCACGAAACCCCATGGTCGCGACCGATTCCAGATCATCCAGCGAGCGGATCTTGCTGGTGGCGTGGCGCTTCAGCGCCAGCGGCAGCTCCTCGACCGGGATGCCCAGGCCGTCGTCCTCGACGACGATGGCGCGCACGCCGCCGGCCATCAGCTTGAGCTGAATTTGCGCGGCGCCGGCGTCCAGCGCGTTGTCGACCAGTTCGCGCACCACCGACGCGGGCCGCTCCACCACCTCGCCGGCGGCGATTTGGCTGATCAGTTCATCGGGGAGCTCGCGGATCACGCGGCGTGGCTGCGCTGTTGGCGCTGGCGGCGTGCTTGAGGCCGCAGCAGCCAGGGGGAAAGTCAAATCCATGCCGCTATTGTAAGAAGGCTGAAGGCAAGGCCCGCTGCAACGTGGCAGAAACAGTCATCGCTTGCGGCCATAATCCGCCGCCATGGAACTTATCAGCACCTTAATCGACTTCATCGTCCACGTTGACCGCCACCTGGCCACCTTCGTGGGCCTCTACGGCACCTGGATCTACGCCCTGCTGTTCGCCATCATTTTTGTGGAGACCGGCCTGGTGGTGATGCCTTTCTTGCCCGGCGACTCGCTTCTTTTCGTGGTGGGCGCCATGTGCGGCACCGGGCTTTTGAGCCTGCCGGTCGCAATGGCGGTGATGCTGACGGCGGCGATTGCCGGCAACCAGACCAATTACACGATTGGGCGCTTCTTCGGCCCCAAGGTGTTTCAGTGGGAGAACTCACGCTTTTTCAACCGCGATGCCTTCAACAAGGCGCATGAGTTTTATGAGCGACGCGGCGGTGTGGCACTGATCATTGCCCGCTTCATGCCTTTTGCCCGCACTTTTGCGCCCTTTGTCGCCGGCGTGGCACAGATGACGCGGCGCAAATTCATCTTCTACGATGTGGCAGGTGCCTTGCTTTGGATCGGCAGTGTGACGCTGGCCGGCTATGCCTTCGGCAATGTGCCGGTGGTGAAAAACAATCTGGAGAAGATCATCTGGGCCCTGATCATCATTCCGGGCCTGCTCATCATCGTCGGCGGCATGCGCTCGAAGAGCAAGAAGAAACAGGCGGCGCAAGGCGCCAAAGCCCAGTAATCGCCCAGTAGTCGCCCAATAGTCGCCACTAGCCCGCGCAGTTGCTGCCGCCATGTCAAAAACCGCCCGCGTCTACAAAATAGAAATGCTGATCCGCAACCGCGGCCATGTCAGTTTTCAGGCGCTGAAGGAGGAGCTGGCGGTCTCGGACGCGACACTCAAGCGCGACCTCGACTATCTGCGTGACCAGCTCGGCGCGCCGATCGAGTACGACCGCTTTCACAATGGCTATGGCTTCGGCGCCGAGTACCGGGGCCAAAAGCACGAGCTGCCGGGTCTGTGGTTCAGCGAGCGCGAGTTGTACTCGCTGCTGATGGCGCACCAGATGCTCAGCGAGCTGGATTCCGAGGGCGTGATCAGCCGCCATTTGGCGCCCTTGCTGGAGCGCATTCATCTGCTGCTGGCCTCGGGCGAGGCGGATGCCAAAGCGCTGCTCAAGCGTATCAAGATCATCAGCCCGGCCAAGCGGCCGGTGCCGGTGCAGTTTTTCGAGATGGTGGGCGAGGCCTTGCTGAAGCGCCGCCGCCTGCATCTGCGCTACCTGACGCGTGGCCGCGCCACGGTCAGCGAGCGCGATGTGTCGCCGCAACGCCTGGTGCATTACCGCAATACCTGGTACTTAGATGCCTGGTGTCATTCGCGCGAAAAGATCTTGCGCTTTGCGCTGGACGCGATCGAGACGGCCACGACGCTGGACGCCAAGGCCAAGGAGATCCCGCTCAAGCAGGTGCAGGCCGAGATGGACGGCGGCTTCGGCATCTTTGCCGGCGAAAAGCGCCAATGGGCGACGCTGGTGTTCCAGGAAAAGGCCGCGCAATGGGTCAGCCGCGAGGAGTGGCATCCCGAGCAGCAAGGCGTTTGGCTGAGCGATGGCAGTTATGAATTGAAGCTGCCCTTTGTGCATGAAACCGAGATCGTCATGGACATCTTGCGCCACGGCAATCAGGTCAAGGCCATCGCCCCGGCCAGCCTGGTGGCCGAGGTGGCCAAGGCTTTGTCCGAGGCGGCGGCCCAGTATTGAGCCTTGAGCTTTGAGCGATGAGCGATGGGCGATGGGCTTGACGCCCAAGGCGCGTGGCTAGTCTTCAGCGAGCGGCCGTGTAAATCTGATCGAAGTAGCCGCCGTCGGCGAAGTGCGTCTTTTGGGCCGCGCGCCAGCCGCCGAACACCTCGTCGACCGTGATCAGCTTGGTCTGGGTGAATTGCTTGGCATATTTGGCCGCCACCTTGGCGTCGCGCGGGCGGTAGTAATGCTTGGCGGCAATTTCTTGGCCCTCGGGCGTGTACAGATACTCTAGGTAAGCCTGCGCCTGCTTACGCGTGCCGCGCTTGTCGACCACTTTGTCGACCACGGCCACCGGCGGCTCGGCCAGGATGGACAGGCTGGGCGTGACGATCTGGAACTTGTCCGGGCCCAACTCCTTCACCGCCAGATAGGCTTCGTTCTCCCAGGAGATCAGCACGTCGCCGATGCCGCGTTCCGTGAAGGTGGTCAGCGAGCCGCGCGCGCCTGAGTCCAGCACCTTGGTATTGGCATAGATGCGCTTGACGAAGGCCTTGGCGCTGTCGGCATTGGCGCCTTGTTGCTGCAGGGCATAGCCCCAGGCGGCCAGATAGTTCCAGCGCGCGCCGCCCGAGGTCTTGGGGTTGGGCGTGATGACGTCAATGCCAGAGCGGGCCAGGTCCGGCCAGTTGGTGATCTTCTTCGGATTGCCTTTGCGCACCAGAAAAACGATGGTCGAGGTGTAGGGCGAGGCGTTATGGGGCAGGCGCTTTTGCCAGTCGGCCGGCAGCAGCTTGGCGTAGTCGTGCAGGGCGTCGATGTCATAGGCCAGGGCCAGCGTCACCACATCGGCCTCCAGGCCGTCGATCACCGAGCGCGCTTGTTTGCCGGAGCCGCCGTGCGACTGTTTGACCGTCAAGATCTCGCCGGTCTTGGCCTTCCAATGCTTGGCAAATGCGCTGTTGAAGTCCTGATACAGCTCGCGCGTCGGGTCATAGGAGACATTGAGCAGCGAGATCTGCGCCTGTGCCTGGGTCAGGCCGGCTGTGCTCAGCAGCAGGGCCGCGGTCGCGAGGGAGAAGTGGCGTCGAATGGCGTTCATGGGATCCCGTCGGTTCGGTAGAAAAGGTGAGCGCAAGGCCCGGCAAAAGCTCAGCCCTCACTGTAGGCCGGCGGGCAGGGCGCGTGAACCAAGAAGTTCTTCTATGCATATGAGAAAAACGCTGGGCGGGCGCGCCATGGCGTCGAAAAACGCATGTCACGCCCGCCTTCTCAGGTGCCGGTTGCGGCCTCAGGAGCCAAATACATGGTTGAACTCGATCCAGCCCTGGCGGCCATGCGGCAGGTAGTAGCCGACCGGGTAGTACGGCCAGGCGGCGCTGGCGTCCTTGCGGATGTCGCCCAGTACGTTGTTGACGATCAGGCTGACGCTGCTGGACTTGCCGATCTGGTAGCGCGCGCTGGCATTGAAGTTCCAGTAGGGGCCAATCCAGGACTGCTTGTCGTCGCTGGAAATCTTGCCGTTGCGCTGCCCGGTCAGCGTGGCACCCCAGTCGCCGAGGTTCCAGCCCAGCGTGGCGATCAGCTTGTTGGGCCAGTCGCTATGGTCATGGGTGCCGACCCGGTTGGTGCTCGCGTCGCCGGCGAACTGCTGGTAGACATAACTCTGAACTTGGGTGTACTTGCCCGTCAAGGTGTAGTGGCCTGCGTTGGCGGTCTTGAGCGTGTAGCGGGCGGCGATGTCAAAGCCGTAGGTGCTCTGGCTGGCCGCATTGATCGGATTGACCAGGATCTTGTTGACCTCGCCGGGTTTGACCACCGCATCGGCGGGGTTGCGGCGCACACGGTTGATGGCGTCAGCACAGGTCGGCGAGCCTATGTCTTGCTTGCCGGTGCGGCATTCGGCCTCGTCGCGTAGGATCTTGTCCGAGTCCAGATCGGTCACCAGGTCCGAGATGGAGATCTTCCAGAAGTCGATCGAGCCCTCGAGTTCGCGGCTGGGCGACCAGACCAGGCCCAAGCCCCATGACTTGCCCTGCTCCGATTTCAGATCCTTGGACCCATTCTTGACGTAGTCAAAGCCCGGCGACAGGTCAACATAGTCGCATGTGTCCAGCGTCTGGCCGGCTTGGGCGCAGCGGTAATAGTCCGTGGACGAGGCGTAGTAACCGCGACTCTCAGCGGTGAAGATATAGCTCATGTCCGGCGCGCGGAAGCTGGTGGCGTGGTTGGCACGCAGCAGCACGTCCTTGACAGGGCGGAATTCCAGGCCGGCGTTGTAGGTGAGGCTGCCTTCCTTGCGGCCAGCAAAGCGGTATTGGTCGTAGCGTGTGGCCAGCGTACCGATCAGGCTCTTGCTGAGGGGCGCATTCAGCTCGCCACCCAGCGCCCAGCGATTGCGGTCCCCGCTGACCACGGCGGCCTCGCTGGTGGCGTAGAACACACCTTGGCCCAGGCGCGGGTCAGCCTTGTTCTCGAAACCTTGGGCACCCACTTCCGCCAGCACGGCGCCGCGCAGCGGGCCGGCCGGCAGGTTCAGCAGTTCGCCGCTGGCATTGAGCGCCAGGTTGCGGGTCCAGGCCTTGTCATTGGCGTAGCTGCTGGAGGCGATGCTGTCGTACTCGGCCGGCGTCAGCGGCTTGAACAGCCGTTTGGCGTCAGGCGCGTAAATGGGCACGCCGGCGGCGGTCACGCCCTGCTTGGCGCCCAGAAAGAACTCGTCCACATTGGCCAACAGGCGCGGGCGATACAGCTCGCTGGTGTATTGGGATGTATTGAGGGCGGCCTCATAGGTCCAAGTGCTGCCGGCAATATCGCCGCGCGCACCCAGCACCAGGTTGTGCCACTGATCGTCCCAGCGGCGGTTGAACTTCTCGGCGCCGCCGATTTCTTCCGGCGCAAAGCGGCGGCTCCAGGCCTCGAGCTTGCCGCTGTTGGCGTTGTGGAAGTAGCTGGTCGAACCACCCAACGACGTCCAGGCCGGCCCTCGGGTATTGGTTTCGGTCTCGGTGAAGCCCAGCAGCGCCTCGACAAACAATTCGGTATGCGGCGTCAGCGTGTAGTTCAGGACGCCGGCGAAATTACTGCTCTCGTTGCCGGTCTGGGTGGTCCAGAAGGTCGGCGAGGCTTGACCCGAGCCGCAAAATTGGCCGCTTTTGACGGTGGTGGTTTTCGTTGAACCGTTGAACAACTGACCGGCTGCCTCGCAGGTGCCCGCCTCCGGCGTGATGTATTTGTTGGCCTTGGAATCCTTGCGCCCGATCACGACGCCGGGGCTGGCGCCCTTGAGCGTGGTGTCGGCCATGAAGTCGCGCTGCAGGCTCCAGATCGGATCGCGTCGGCTGAACTCCAGGCCGTAGACCCCGCTGAGCGCGCCGGCGTCAAAGCCGCCGCTCAACTGCGCGCGGGCATTGGCGCCGCCGCCGAGCTGGGTGCCGCCGGCCTTGACATTGACGGTCACCCCGTCGGCGCGCTTTTTCAAGATGATGTTGACCACGCCGGCAATCGCGTCCGAGCCGTAGATGGCCGAGGCGCCGCCGTTGAGGATCTCGATCCGGTCGATCAGGGCCGAGGGGATGTTGGCCGTGTTGGTGAAGTTGACCGACCCTTCATAGGCGCTGGGGTAGTCGGCAATGCGCCGGCCGTTGATGAGGGTAAGGGTGTGGTTGGGCCCAAGGCCGCGCAGGCTGATCGCATTGGCCGCCGGCGTGAAGGTGTTGCCGAAGTCTTCGCCCTGGGTGAAGCCGGTGTTCTCGGTCAAGGCATTGAGCGCGTCGCCGACGCTCTTGAAGCCCAAACGGGAAATGTCCTCGGACTTCAAAACCGTCATCGAACTGGGCCCCTCGCTGAGCGCCCGCGAGATGCGCGAACCGGTGATTTGCACCTGGGGCAGGGACTGCGCGTCGCTGCCACTGGCGGCGGCCGTTGTCTGTGCTTGTGTGAGCGTTGGGGCGTAGGCACAGGCAAGTGCGAACGCCAGAGGGGCCAGCCTGGAGCGCTGGCGAGTCGTGGGGTACTGCATGGAAATCCTCCGTTAGCTTCATCTCCCCCGGGGGTGTCCCGGGGGCCTCGCGGCTGTGCAAGCGTTTGGCTTGGGCCGTCTTGAGTAGCGAACTCTAGGGATTACCCTGGGCCGCGTGAAGCAAGGATTTCTTATTTGCTTGGCAGGAAAACGAATTTGGCCGCGTCAGCGTCAAGACCTGACGAAGCGACTCACTTGGGCGCGGGTGCTACCGTGATCCAACGCCACTCCAACCAGTTGTCCGGCCGGTGCACGACCGTGACATTGCTGCGTGCCGCCCAGGGGATGTACTGGCGGTGTAGCGGGATGTAATGCACTTGCTCGGCCATGCGCTTGAGCGCTTGCTTGATCAACTGCTGACGCTTGACTTCATCGGGCTCGCGGCTGGATGCGGCCACAAGGGCGTCCAGCTCATCGTCCTTGAAGTTGCCGCGGTTGTATTCACCGATGCCCTTGTCCACGCCTTTGTCCCCGCGATTGCGGAAATGGCTGGTGAAGATGCTCTCGGCGTCGGTGATGGCGCCGCCCCAGCCGAACAAATAGGCCGAGGTGTCGAGCTTTTCGATCTTGTTGAAGAACAGCGACTTGGGCTGGGCATTGACCTTGACCTTGAGCCCCAGCTTGGCCCATTGCGAGGCCAGCGTCATGCAGATGCGCTCATCATTGACGTAACGATTGTTGGGGCAGTCGAGCGTGAAGGCAAAGCCGCTGGCGTAGCCGGCTTCGCTCAGCAACTTTTTGGCGGCCGCCAAGTCGAAGGACAGGCGGGACTCCAGTGCCGGGTCATTGAAGCTGCCCAGCGGCGAAGGCATCACGGCGCCGGTCGGCGCGGCCTGGCCGTCCATCAAGCGGGTCTTGATGGTTTCGATGTCGATGGCCTGGTAGAGCGCGCGCCGTACGCGCACATCCTTGAACGGGTTTTTGCCCTTGGGGCTGCCCGACAACAGCTCGTCGCGAGCTTGATCCAGGCCTATGAAGATGATGCGGTTCTCGGGGCCGGTGATGATTTTGAGGCCGCTGCTCTGGGCCAGCCGGGCCAGGTCGCGCGGTGCGGGGTCAAGCACAAAGTCCACCTCGCCCGAGATCAGCGCCGCCGTGCGCGTGGCCTCGCTCTTGATCGGGGTGTAGATCACCTCTTGCAGATTGCCTTCGATCTGGCCCCAGTAATTCGGGTTGCGTTTGAAGACGGTCTTGCTGTCGGGTGCGCGGCTGACCAGCATGAAGGGGCCGGTGCCATTGGCGTGGAAGGCGGCATAGCTTTCTTCCTTGTTGGCAAAGTCTTGCGTCTTGGTCGCCTTATGGGCCTCGGCCCAGCCCCGGCTCATGACGTAGATCGTGCTGAGATGCTGCAGAAAGATCGGGTTCACCTGGGGCAGGCTGAACTCGACCGTCAAGTCAGCGAGCTTGCGCGGCTCGCCCACGGCATTGGCGTACATGGCGATCTGCGAGCTGGGCTGGCGCGCGCGCTGGATCGAGAACAGCACATCGTCGGCACTGAGGGGCCGGCCGTCATGGAACTTGACGCCGGGGCGCAGCTTGAGCAGCCACTTCTGCGGCCCGGTCTGCTTCCACTCGGTCGCCAGTTGCGGCACCAGCTTGAGCTGCTTGTCGCGTGTGACCAAGAATTCGTAGATCTGGCCGTTGATGGTGTTGGTCAGCGTTTCGTTCTGCGCATAGGGGTCCAGCGTCAGCGGGTCGCCGGCGCTGGCCCAGCGCAGGGTTTGGGCCTGGGCGGGGCTGAGGCTGAAACTCAGGGCCAGCGCTAGCCAGGCGGCAAATTGCAGGCGGCGGCGTGTTGGAGAGGGCATGAATGGAGACTTGGGTTTCATTTGCTGTGCGGCCTAGCTTACAGGCAATGCGCTTGGGCGCGGGCGAGGGCGTCCGACTAACCCGGCGCGATTCGACCGCTATATCGTTGCTTGCGAATACAATGAAGCCCTGCCACCACCACAGGGAATCATGGACGCTCGTGCAACGCAAGACAAGGTTTTCGAATCGGTCGCCGAACTGTTTTCACTGCTGTCCACGCCGATCCGGCTGAAGATCATCAGCGCGGTTTGCCATGGTGAGAAGAATGTCTCCGAACTGCTGAGCGAGATCGACACCACGCAGCCGAATATGTCGCAGCATTTGTCCACTTTGTACAGAAGCGGGGTGCTGTCCAAGCGCCGTGAGGGCACGCAGATTTATTACCAGTTGCAGAGCGAGCGGGTCGCAACACTCTGCCGGGCTGTTTGCACCCAGGTGGAAATGGAGATGAATCCCAGCGCCGAGATCGAGACCAAGGAACGTTTGATGCCGACAGGGGTTCGTTGAAGTCAGCATCAAGCCCGCCGAATCGGCAAGCCATGGCTATTCCAAGCGCCGATGCCGCCGGTTAAACTGCGCACTTAGTCAGGACTTTCTGTCAAAGTTCTTTGGATGGAATGTATTTACTCAGATGTTTTGGCAATCTCAGTGGGCTAGTGCGGCTGGTCCATTCGTTTGTTTTATCGACAATGTGTATTATGTAAAATTACATAGGCTGGCGAAACGCAAAACTGCACCTCAAGAGCCTGCTTCATTGCGTCTTCCGCGCACAGCTCAAACGGGCAAACTGCATGCATCCTGACCTCAGGCGCGCTAGGGCCTATTGCCGCATGCCGCGAACTTGGGGCAGCCACGCGCAAGGAGCCGACCCGTGATGACCCGTGAACAGCTGGAACAAGCCGCCAAGGAATGGTGGTACTACACCGTTGAGCTCGCCCCCGATTTGGTGGCTCAGGGAACCTACCCGGCGGACTTTCCCTATATGCCGCGCATGCTGATGCGCCAGGCCCATCTGCAAGGCACCGACTGCCTGGATCTAGGCAGCATGGAAGGTGTCATTCCGGTGTTGATGCATCGTAAAGGCGCCAAACGCATCATTGCGGCCGATGCCGTGCCGCATTGCGCCGACAAGATGGCCACGCTGCAACAGGTCTACGGCGCCAATTGGGATTTTCGGCAGATTGGCTTGATGTATGACCTGTCCGACAAACTGGCGGCCGACGGTCAATTTGACTTCGTCAACCTGTCCGGCGTGCTTTATCACGTGTTCTCGCCCTTGCACACACTGGCCAGCGCCAGGCCCTTGATGAAGAAAAACGGCCTGTTCATGTTGTCGACCAATGTGGTCAACGAGCAATCGGATGTGATGCACTTCAACACAGCCGGTAAATTGCAGACCGAGCCCAATACCTTTTGGTATCCGTCGATCCCGCTGCTGGAGTACTTTCTGCGCTATTTCAACTTCGCGCCGATTGACTGCCTCTACAGCCGCCACCCGTCCAACAGCCCCCTACATGTGGCCGGCAAGGAATGCGGCTTCATCTCGATTGTCTGCCGGGCGGTGGACCCCGGTACGGCCGTGCCCAGCAATGACAGCTGGGCCAAGCGCTCGATGCTGGGCTCATGGGAATACACGGGGCTGTCCAAGCAGCGCCACGACCCGGCGCAAGCGCCCTCCACGATTGGCTATGACTTGCCCGACGCGTTGAAAGATATCGTGGCCAGCAAGGGTTCCATCGATCTGCACTTGGCCGTCAACGAACTCGGCCGCCGGGTCGAGCGAGCCAAGCGCGTCGAGGACACCTATTTGCTGCGTCTGAACGACGAGTCCTGACTCAGCTGACAGGATGAAAAAAGGCCCGGCAACCTTGAGTTGCCGGGCCTTTTCTTTTGAAGCGCTGGGCTGGCCAAGCCCTGTTCGGCGCTTCAGTCGATAGCGCCGCCCTCAGTCAAGCGCGAAACCACTCTGGCCGGATTACCGGCAATGACCGAAAACGCGGGCGCCTCAAAGCGCGGCTGCAGCACGGCGCCGGCGGCAATCACACAGCCATTGCCGACGCGCACCCCTTTGAGGATGGTGACCCGACTGCCTATGAACACATCATCGCCAATCAGCACATCGGCCGGCTTGGGGTCGGGCTCGCGTCTATGAGCGAGGCGCAGATCATGCAAATTGCTGTCCATCACCTGCAACTCCGCGCCGACCAGACAGCGTGCACCGAAACGAATGCTGGCGCCTTCGGAGATCAGCGTCAGGCGGTTGTTGAAGACGGTGCCTGGTCCCGCCTCAATCAACGAATCCGGCGTGCGCGCCTCGACATAGCTGCAGGCATAGCTACCGGGTGAGCGCGGCACGCCAAACACGGTGGTAGTCGACAGGCGAATCCGCCCGGCCCCCTTGAACACGGTCGGTGTCAGGAAGTTCAGCGTGCGCGCGCCCTCCCCGACTATCTCCACCCTGCCCTTGTCCGACACGTGAAAGTGAAAGTGCACCAGCAAGGCACGCACCCAAAGCTCCAGATCAAAGGGATTGCTGCGCGAGATCAGGCCGCGCAGACGTTCCAGACGCTTTTGCATAGATGTCCGTTCTATTCAAAAACCATGGGATTGCAAGAAGGCTGCCCAGTCGAGCAAGAACTGGTCTTGCGCCGCTGCATCGCCGTCGGCCATGCGGTTCAATAGCTGCGCAAACGCCAGCATATCGGCTTGCGATGCGTAGCCCGTTGTCAGGGCGTGGGCGATGCTTTTGCAGCAAAACCTGGCCTGCGTGTCGCTGAGCCGACCCAGCCGCAGCCCGCCCAGAGCCAGCGCCACAAAGCCAAGATGGGCGGCCTTCATATGGGGACCGAAAAATTGCGCCGAATGGCCTTCGCCGCCGCCGCGGAAGTAGCCCAGCCGGTCTTGGATATAGCCGACCGGCGCCTGTAGGCTGGCGGCCAGAAAAAAGCCCAGATCCCACAGGCCGGCATACGACACGCCGGCAAACTCGGGCTTAAACAGCAGCGGCGCACAATCAGCGCGGATCACGCAATTGGAGAATTCGCCCAGCCAGTTCAGGCAAGGCGCCACCGTGCTGCTGAACATGGCGTTAGGCCCGACCGACAACATCCGGTTATTGGACGTCGCAATGGCCTCGGGCACGGGCATGCCTTCGACAGGCTGGCCGCGCTCATTGGCGGTCCAGCGGGCACTGATACTGCAAGAGATGGGCGCCATCTGATGGGCGGCCAGATGCTGCGCGTAGAAGTCGGGGAACATCACGTCGTCGTCCAGCATGATGTGGAACAGCTCGCTGCTGCCGCCCCATAAATTGACCAATTGCTTGAAGTTCTCGTAGGCACCGGCGCGCGGCCCGCGGTGGATCTCAAGCGGCAGCTGGGCCACCCAGGTCGAGTAACGCGGAGATTGCAGGGCCTCGGTGAACTCACCGTTAGGGCTGTCATCCGACACGATGATGCGGTCCGCCTTGCGCGTTTGCGTCAACAAGCCGGCCAGCAGTTCCTGCAGGTACTTGGTCTTGTAGGCGGGAATCAAGGTGGTGATTTGCATGGGGCGCGGGAGTGCTCACCGCAGCTTGCGGCCCCGCCATTACACCCGCCGGGCCGGTTAAACAGACCCCAAACAGCCCAGCAATGTCAGCGCTTTTGAGCGCTTCGCTTGCGCCGCCACTCTCTACCATCGGCAGACCGTTTGAAACCCTGAGAACTATTTTTTCACGCCGCCGTGCCTGGCGCACAGACCTGGGTCGGGCGGCTCAAGTCTGCAGCCTTGACGCCGAAATCATTGACACATGGGCCGCCGCTGGGTGCTTGAAAAAGCGCCTGGTAAGTAGGCCATTTGCGCGATTCATGGCATCGCAAACACCGAGCCAAGTATGAGCACATTGATCACCAGTCTGTCGCCGGCCCAAATTTCGGGTCTGAGCACACGCACGCTGACTCGCTTCACCAGCGAGGACTGGGCGGCGTTCAGCAGTGATCAATTGATTGCGCTGACGACCAAGCAATTCGCATCGCTGGGCACGTTCGCGATCCAGTCGCTCAGCAGCGATCAGGTGCGCCACTTCCAGACCGATGATCTGCGCGCCTTGAATACCAACGCCCTGCGCATGCTGACCAGCGATCAGCTGGCGGTGCTCGGCTCCGACCAGTTTGCCGCCTTCAGCAGCACGCAGGTCAATGCGCTGAGCAGCACCCAAGTGCGCAGCTTGAGCAGCGAAGACCTCAACGCCCTCAGCAGCTTGCAGTTCAAAGCGCTCAATTCGGGTCAGTTGGCGGCGCTATTGACCGAACAGCTGCGGGCCTTGACGACCGACGATTTCGCGGCCATCAGCACCGCCGGCTTGCGTGGTCTGGGCTCGGCACAATTCGCAGCGCTGAGCACCGAGCAGTTGATTGCCCTGACCACCGCGCAAGCGGCGGCCTTAAGCAGCGGGCAAATCGCCGGCCTGAGCAGCGAGCAAATGGCCAAGCTCGCCACCGATGATCTCAAGGCCTTGAACACGAGCGCGCTACGGGCCTTGAGCACCGAGCAGTTGGCGGCGCTGGGCTCCGAGCAGTTTGCCGCGCTCAGCACCGCACAGGTCAATGCTTTGACCAGCACGCAGATCCAGTCGCTGTCCAGCGAGGCGCTGAACGCCCTCACCTCGAGCCAGTTTCGAACCTTCAGCTCGGCGCAGGTCGCGGCGCTGACGACCGATCAGCTCAAAGCACTCGCCACCGAGGACTTCGCCGCCATAGGCAGCAGCGGCTTGCGCGGCCTGAGTTCCGCCCAAGTCGCTGCCTTGACCAGCGAGCACATCGTCGCGTTGACGACGGCGCAGGCGGCCTCGCTGACCAGTGCTCAGACCGCCGGCTTGAGCAGCGAGCAGATCACCCATTTGCAAACCGATGACTTGCGCGCCTTGGGCAGCGCGGTCATCCGGGCCATGGCGAGCGAGCAGATCCTGGCGCTGGACTCCGAGCAGATTGCCGTGCTGAGCAGCAGCCAGATCGCCGCTCTCACCAGCTCACCGCTCAACCAGCTCGCACTGCTCAGCACCGATGAAATCCGTGCCCTGACCAGCGCACAGGCCGCCGCCCTGAGCAGCGCCCAGGTCAAGGGCTTCAGCACCGAACAGATGCTGGCGTTTGCGACCGACGATCTGAAGGCCTTGAGCACGGCGGCCTTGCGCGCCTTGGGCACCGATCAACTGGCGGCCCTGGGCTCGGATCAATTCGCGGCGCTCAGCAGTGCCCAGGTCAATGCCTTGACCAGCACCCAGGTGCAGAGCCTGAGCAGCGAGGATTTGAACGCGCTGACATCCAACCAATTCAAGGCCATCAACTCGGCGCAGATCGCGGCCCTGTTGACCGATCAGCTCAGAGCCTTGACGACTGACGATTTTGCCGCCATCGGCACCGCCGGCCTGCGCGGTTTGAGCTCGGTACAGATGGCCGCGCTGAGCAGTGAGCAGATCATTGCCTTGACAACCGCGCAGGCGGCGTCGTTGACCTCGGCCCAGATGCCGGGCTTGAGCAGCGAGCAGATGGGCGCCCTCGCCACCGATGACTTGAAGGCACTGAGCAGCGCCGCGATCCGGGCGCTGAGCACCGACCAACTGGCGGCCCTGGGCTCGGATCAGTTCGCAGCACTCGGCACTGCGCAAGTGAACGCCTTGACGACCGCCCAGTTCCAGTCGCTGGGCAGCGACGATCTGAACGCCTTGACCTCGGCCCAGTTCCGCGCGATTGCTTCGGCCCAGGTGGCCGCGCTGAGCACCGATCAGCTGAGTACCCTCGGCAGCGAAGATCTGGCAGCAATTGGCACGGCCGGTCTGCGCGGGCTGGGCTCTGCGCAACTGGGCGTGCTGTCCACTGAGCAGATCATTGCCCTGACGACCGCACAAGCGGCATCGTTGACATCGGCTCAGGTGCCTGGCCTGCGCAGCGAGCAAGTCGCTGCGATGGCCAGCGATGATTTGCGCAGCTTGAGCACTGCTGCGCTGCGAACGTTCAACTCCGAACAGCTGAACGCTTTGGGCTCGGAGCAGATCGCGGCTTTGACGACGGCGCAGGTCAATGCCTTGAGCAGCACCCAGATCCAGAGCTGGAGCAGCGAAGACCTGAATGCCTTGAGCAGCGCGCAGTTCAAGGCCATCAATTCGGCCCAGGTCGCGGCCTTCACCACCGACCAGCTCAAGACGCTCAGCACCGAAGACTTTGCCGCCATCGGCACCAGCGGTTTGCGAGGCTTGAGCTCGGCGCAGATCGCTGTCTTGAGCAGCGATCAGATCATCGCGTTGACGACGGCTCAAGCCGCCTCCTTGACCAGTGTCCAAGCGCTCGGATTGAGCAGTGAGCAGATCACCTATTTGCAAACCGATGACCTGCGCGCCCTCGGCAGCGCGGTGATCCGGTCCCTCAACAGCGAGCAGGTTCAGGCGCTTGACGCCGAGCAGATTGCGGTGCTGACGACCAGCCAGATCGCGGCACTGACCAGCGCGCCCATCAACCAGATGGCCCTGCTCAGCACCGACGAGATCCGTGCCTTGACCACGGCGCAGGCCGCCGCCTTGAACAGCGCCCAGGTCAAAGGGCTGAGCACCGATCAAATGGCCGCCTTCGCGACCGATGATCTGAAGGCCTTGAACACCGCCGCCCTGCGCGCTTTGGGCACCGATCAATTGGCCGCTCTCGGCTCCGAGCAATTCGCCGCACTCAGCAGCGCGCAAGTCAACGCCTTGACCAGCACGCAGGTGCAGAGCTTGAGCAGCGAAGACTTGAGCGCGCTGACTTCAAGCCAATTCAAGGCCATCAATTCGGTCCAGGTCGCCGCACTGTTGACCGATCAGTTGCGCGCCCTCACGACCGACGATTTCGCGGCCATAGGCACGGCCGGGCTGCGCGGCTTGAGCTCCGTGCAGATGGCCGCGCTCAGCAGCGATCAGCTGATCGCCTTGACGACGGCGCAGGCGGCCTCGCTGACGACGGCCCAAGTGCCCGGTCTGAGCAGCGAGCAGATCGCCAAGCTGGCTACCGATGACTTGCACGCCATCAGTTCGGCCGCTTTGCGCGCCTTGAGCAGCGAGCAACTCAAGGCCTTGACGTCCGATCAATGGGTGGCCCTGACCACGGCCCAGATCAATGCGCTCAGCACGACGCAGATACAAAGCTTGCTCAGCGAGGATCTGAACGCGCTGAGCACGGCGCAGTTTCGGGCCATCAGCTCAAGCCAGATTGCCGCGCTCGGCAGCGATCAGCTGAAGTCGCTGGGCAGCGAGGATTTCGCGTCGATAGGCACCGGCGGCCTGCGCGGCCTGAGCTCGGCACAAATCGCCGTGCTCAGCACCGAGCAGATCGTTGCCTTGACCACCGCCCAAGCCGCCGTGCTGAGCAGCAGCCAGGTGCAGGGCTTTACCACAGAGCAGATGAGTCGTTTGGCAACGGACGATTTGCGCGCCCTGGGCAGCGCTGCCTTGCGGGCATTGAGCACCACGCAGCTGGCCGCACTCGGCTCGGATCAATTGAGCCAGCTCAGCACCGCCCAAGTCAATGCGCTGACCAGCACCCAGGTTCAGGGTCTGGGCAGTGACGATCTGAACGCCCTCAGCTCGCAACAATTTGCGGCGATGAACTCGGCCCAGGTCGGCGTGATCGGCACCGATCAGCTGAAGACGCTCAGCACCGAAGACCTGGCCGCCATAGGCACGGCCGGCTTGCGCGGCCTCAGCTAGGCGCAGCTGGCTGTCTTGTCCAGCGATCAAGTGATTGCCTTGACCACCGCGCAGGCCGCCTCGCTGACCAGCGCGCAAGTGCCGGGCTTGAGCACCGATCAGATCGCAAAGATTGCCAGCGATGACTTGCGGGCCTTGAGCAGCGCGGCGTTGCGTGCGCTCAGCACCGAGCAGCTGGCGGCTTTGAGCACGGAGCAGATCGCCCAGCTGAGCACGGCGCAAGTCAATGCCCTCACCAGTACCCAGATCCAAGGCTTGGGCAGCGAGGACTTGAATGCCCTGACCTCGCTGCAATTCACTGCCATCAGTTCGGCGCAAATGGCCGCACTGCGTACCGATCAGCTGAGAAGCATAGGCACCGAAGACTTTGCCGCCATCGGCACGACGGGCTTGCGCGGCCTGGCTTCGCAGCAGATTGCCGCGCTGAGCAGCGATCAGATCATCGCGCTGAGCACGGCGCAGGCCGCCTCTTTGAGCAGCGTGCAGGTGCTGGGTCTGAGCAGTGATCAGATCGCCAAGCTGCAAACCGACGACCTGCGCGCGCTCAGCACCGCCGCCATCCGAGTGTTGACCAGCGAGCAGTTCCAAGCGCTGAACAGCGACCAGATCAGCGTGCTGACCACCGCGCA
>JADMJQ010000225.1:0-8170 GCA_018780415.1 Roseateles sp.
CGACCTCCTGGATCTGGCGCACCTCGATGACCTCGTTCTCGCCGCCGGGGCAGCGCGTGGCCCATTCGATGGCGGCGGCGCGCGAGGGCACGTCGATGATCCAGAAGCCGCCGAGCACCTCCTTGGCCTCGGCGAAGGGACCGTCCCAGACTTGGGTGCCGCCGTCACGCTTGCTCAAACGCTTGGCCGCCGTGCCCAGCGAGTTGACGCCGAGCAGCAAGCCGGCTGCCTGCAGCTCAGCGGAGAAATCCACCATGCGCTGGTAGACCGCCTCCCCGGCCTCACGGCCCCGTTCAGCGCGCTGGCCCAGGGGTTCGACGATGAGCAGCATATGGGGCATAGCGTGTTGAGTCCTGTTGCGGTGGCGCGTCGGCGCGGCAGTGTGGCGGCGGGCTGGATTGATCGGAACTGACTGTGAGACAGTCAGGCGCCGCAGTGTCAATCAAGGCTAGGCAGAAAGCAATCACCACCGTGCTGGCTCGTCCAGGCATGGCTATTGATTGAGGTAGCCGCCGGGGTGGGGATCGTTCTGGGCGGCAAAGCTCTGGCCCTGTTCGACCGACCCTCGCCACGAGTTGCTGCTGACTCAGGCCGTGCTGCGAGACGAACGGCGCCCTTCCGCTTCATCCCCCGATTTCTGCAGACTGTCGCTCCCGCCTAGGGGCGCCGGTGCTGCTTTGTTATGGTGTGCTACATCAGCAACACACAGGCCTCAGGCCCTCGTTGATATGCACAACTGGAACGACACCGCCCCCATCTACCAGCAGTTGGCCGACCGCTTGGCCGTGCAACTGCTGGATGGAGAACCACCCGAAGGCGACGCCATGCCCTCGGTACGCAAGCTGGCCAGCCAATATCTGATCAATCCGCTGACGGTCAGCCGCGCGCTGCAAAGCCTGGTCGACAACGGCTTGGTAGAGAGCCGCCGCGGCCTCGGCATGTATGTACGCGGCGGCGCCCGAGCGCGGCTGCGGCAAAGCGAGCGCGAACAGTTTTTGCAAACCGAATGGCCGCTGCTGCGCGAGAAGCTGCAGCGCCTGGGCCTGAGCGCATCCGACTTGAACTGGGAGACGAAATGAGCCACTTGATCGAAGCGCGCGACTTCAGCATTCGCTATGGTTTTGGCGGCAAAGCCAAGACCGCCGTTGACAACATCACCTTCAATATCCCGAAGGGCCGCGTGATCGGCCTGCTGGGCCACAACGGCGCCGGCAAGACCTCGCTGATGAAGGCGATGGTCGGCCTGATCGGCGGCAGCGGCGAGCTGAAGGTGCTGGGTCTGGACCCGCGTAATCAGCGCAATGAGCTGCTGCAGTCCATGTCCTATATCCCCGACGTGGCCGTACTGCCGCGCTGGGCAAGGGTGAATGAGTTGATCACCTTGATGAGCGGGCTGCAGCCGCGCTTTTCGGCCGAGCGCGCCCGCACGCTCTTGCAGCGCAGCAGCGTCGGCCCACGTGACAAGGTGAGCAGTCTGTCCAAAGGCATGGTGACCCAGCTGCATCTGGCCCTGATCGCCGCCATCGACACCAAGCTGATGATTCTGGATGAGCCGACGCTGGGCCTGGACGTGATGTCGCGCAAGAGCTTTTACGAGATGCTGATCGACGAATGGTGCGACGGTGAGCGTACGGTGCTGATCTCGACCCACCAGGTCGAGGAAATCGAAACCCTGCTCAGCGACGTGATGATGTTGGACGAGGGCAAGCTGGTACTCAATATCAGCCTGGAGGAGATGGACTCGCGCTTTGTGGCGCTCTCGCATGATGCTGAGGCCGCCGACGCGGTGGCGGGCGCCCACCCGCTGCTGCGCTACCGCCAACAGGGCCGCGCCGCCGCGCTGTTTGATGGCGCGCCGCCGGCCCATGTGCAGCAGCTGGGCCAGCGCTTCAGGCCCAGCCTGGTCGACCTGTTCATGGCGCTGACCCGCAAGCCCGAACTGCAAGCCCGTCAATCCAGCTGAACCGCCAGAGCTTTTAGGAGAACCGCTATGTTTTCGACAAGATTTATGACGCTGATGCAGCGCGAATGGATGCAGCACCACCGGGCTTGGCTGATCGTGATCCTGACCCTGCCGCTGATCGTGCTGCTGGCCATTCCCTTCGGCCAGATTCAGCTGGGCGACGAGATCCTTCCGCCGACAGTGCTGGCCGGCGCGGTGATCGGCATGACGACGCTGGCCGCGTTTGGGGTGACGCTGTTGGTGACCTCGTTTCAGCTGCCCGGCCTGGCGCGGCGCGATAGCCAGGACCGCACGATAGAGTTTTGGCTGTCGCTGCCCGGCAGTCATACCGAAAGCATCCTGGCCACGCTGTTGATGCACACCGTCTTTGTGTTTGTGCTGGCGATCGGCATCGGCGCGGCGATGGGCGTGTTGCTGGCCGTTGCTGCCTTGATCAAGGTGGCGGGCGCGGGCGCCTTGCTGGATGTGTCGTGGTGGGCCTTGCTGGTCGCCGGCGCCGCGGGCTTGGCCCGCTTGAGCTTGGGCGCCGTGCTGTTCACGCTGTGGCTGTCGCCGCTGTTCATGATCATGATGGCGGCCTCGGCATGGCTGAAGCGCTGGGGCACGCCGGCCGTAGTCGCCGCGGTCGTGATTGGCGGCAATGTGCTGGACAAGTTTTACGGCAACCCCATCGTCTGGGATCTGCTGCACGCCCAGCTAGAAGGCGCCAGCCGCGCCATGCTGGATGCCAACAACGAAATGCGTGATGGCCATCAGTTGCCGAGCTCGATGCCCCAGTTCATCAGCGATTTCGGCGGCTGGGTGCTGCGCGACGCCGGCGCGGCGCTGAGCCACACCGCTTCGCTGCATTTTGTTGGCGGCCTCGTCGTCGCCGCGGCCTGTTTCGGCCTGGTGATTCTGTACCGCCGCCGGAACCACTGATTGCCATGGCCACGGCCAAAGCCCGCTACCGGCGGGCTTTTTTCATTGTTGGGCAGCGCGCCAACTCGCCACCACGCGGGGCAAATCGGCCAGGTCGGTGACGACCCGCACACCGCTCAACTTGAACGGCCGCTTCAGCAATAGCGCGCTGCCGCCCGCCCACAGCTCGATATGCGCCGGCAAGGCCGCCCGCAAATCGCTCAGCCCCCGTCGCACGATGCTGGCCGACATCAGGCCGCTGAAGCTCAAGGCCACGATGTCGGAGCGATGCGCGGCCGCCGCACGCGGCAACTCGTCGGCCGGGGTTTGCACGCCCAGCGACAAGCATTGGCAGGCTTCAATCGCCAACAAGGCTTCGGCCATCAGCAGCCCCAAGCCATGTGGCTCGCCGGGCAAGGTGGTCAGCAAAACACGCGGCGGCTCGCCGCTAACCTGGGCGGTCACGCCCTGCACCGCCTGACGCAACACCTGTTGCACCGTCTCGGTGTAAATATGTTCCTCGAACACCTCCAACTCGCCGCGCATCCAGCCCTCACCGACAAGCTTGGTCAGCGGCGCCACCAGGTGCAACACAAAGCTGCTCAAACCTTGGCGCATCAGGCCTTGCGCAAGCTGGCGGCGCAACTCCTCCACCTCATGCTTGCGCAGCAGCTGCAGCAGGCCGTGCATTTCGTCGGCGGCGGCCGAGTCCGGTGGCGTAGCGTTCAAACGCAGGCGCGCGGCGGCTGTCGCCGTCTGCGCCGGTTGCTCCTGCAGCAGCGACTCCAGCGTTTGCTGGTTGGCCGGCACCACCCTACCGGGCCGGTGGCCTGCGTCGAGCAAGCGCTTCAAAAGGCGCAAACGCTGCACCTGGGCGGGCGAATAGACCCGGTCGCCGGCCCCGTCGCGCAACGGCAAGGGAAAGCCATAGCGCCGCTCCCAGACCCGCAGCGTGTCCTTGCTCAAGCCGGTATCGCGCTCAACGGCGGCAATGCCGACCCAGTTCGCGTCCAGCTCCGCCGCAACGTCGCCGGTCATTGCCTGGCCTCGACGACAGCGGCGCAGGCCCGCAGGGCGTGACCCGCAAGACCGATCGCGTCGCTCAACACATCAAACATGCAAGACCTCTCAATGGATTTTGTCCTAGACAAATATTAGACAAAATATGTAATTGGGCCTAATATAAGGCCACATTAGTGAATTGACTAGGACAAGAGATGAAAAAGCCCGCGCCGCTGGCCCTGTTGAGCAAGGCAGTTTTGCCCGCACTATTGGCCTACTTCGCGGCCACCAGCAGCCATGCGGCGCCGGCCACAGCACCCGCAGCGGCGGCCACGGCGGCCTGCCCGGTGCTGCTGCAACGCGAGATGCCGCGCTTGCAGGATGAAAAACCGCAGGCGCTTTGCCAATACGCCGGCAAGGTGCTGCTGGTGGTCAACACCGCCAGCTTCTGCGGCTTTACATCGCAGTACAAGGCGCTTGAGACCCTGGCCGAGCGCTATGCGGACCGCGGCTTGGTGGTGCTGGGCTTCCCCTCCAATGACTTCGGCAGCCAAGAACCGGGCAGCAACAAAGAAATCGCCGAGTTCTGCGAGAACACCTTCAATGTGAAATTCCCGATGTTCGCCAAATCGGTGGTCAAGGGCGGCAAGCCCGACACCAATCCGCTCTTCGCCGACCTGATCAAGCGCAGCGGCAGCGCACCGAAATGGAACTTCCACAAATACCTGATTTCGCGCGATGGGCAGCAGGTGCTGAGCTTCTGGTCGGCCAAACCCTGAATTTAAGCTGACTCGAACATGCGAACGCTGGCCACTGCAATGGTTCCTGCACTTCAAAGCGCGTCAGTGATGACGGTCGCTAACGGCTATAACGAGCGCACAAATTCAGCATTGTCAAATACGTTAACTTCGGTTTGTAAACTATTGCAAACGCAAATAAACTTTCGCAATTCTTTTGAAAATTCGGTAGCATTGAGTCCATTCCAGTCGCAAAGTCACTCCTTCAATGGAGCAGCAATCTCGAAGCCGTTTTCCTCCTCCTCCCTCCCTCCCTCGTTGGCTTCGAGGCACTTTGCGACTACTTTTCTTCCAGGGGCTTGCGCCAGCGGCGCAAGCCCCTTTTCATTGCCCAAAGCGCGACACCCTGTCCAGCGCGACCGGCCATGCCGGCACGCTACTGCCTTTTTTGACTCAGTTGGGCCAGCAGGGCAGCCCTGTCGGCAACAGCGGCAAGAGTGGTCAAAACGGGCGCCGGGTTGCGGTGATCGGCTCGGGCATAGCCGGCCTGTCCGCCGCCTGGGCCCTCAGTTCGCGCGCCCATGTGACGCTGTTTGAGGCGAATGACTACTTCGGGGGCCACACGCACACGGTCGATATCGAGTTGGAGGGCCAGCGGCACGGCGTCGACACCGGTTTTTTGGTGTTCAACGAGCGCACCTATCCGCTCTTGATCGAGTTGTTCAAGCAGCTTGATGTCGAGGTCGCGAAGAGTGAGATGTCCTTCTCGGTGCAGGTCGCCGAGCCCGAGCTGGAATGGAGCGGCAGCAATTTGAACGGCCTGTTCGCGCAGCGGGCCAACCTTTTGCGGCCCGCTTTCTGGGGCATGTTGGCCGATCTGCAACGCTTTAACCGCCTCTGCACCGACCTGGCCACGCGAGGCCGGGAGGCCGCACTGGCGCAGCCGATCGGGCAGTTCCTGGACCAATATGGCTTCAAGGCGCCATTCCGCGATTGGTACTTGCTGCCCATGGTCGCCTGCATCTGGTCCTGTCCGACGCGGCAGATGCTTGAGTTCCCGATCTCCACCCTGATTCGCTTCTGCCACAACCACGGCCTGCTGCAGGGGACCCAGCGGCCACAGTGGTACACGGTACGCGGCGGCGCCCGACGTTATGTCGACAAGCTCTTGAGCCGCATTGCCGAGGCGCGGCTGAACTGCGCTGTCCATCAATTGCGGCGCTTGCCGGGGGGTGGCGTGGCCATAGCGAGCGATCGCGGCCAAGAGCATTTCGACGCGGTGGTGCTGGCCGGCCACAGCGATCAATCGCTGGCCCTGCTGGCCGAGCCCAGCAAGGCCGAGCGACAAGTATTGGCGGCCATTCCCTACCAACGGAACCGGGCCGTTTTGCATACGGACACGCGCCTGATGCCGCGGCGCGAACGCGCCTGGGCGGCCTGGAACTACGAGCATGCCGGTCACCGATCGGGCCAGGAGCCGGGAGCCGTGTGCCTGCACTACTGGCTCAACCGCTTGCAGCCCCTGCCTTGGCAGCAGGCGGTGATGGTGTCGCTGAATCCTTTGCGCGAGCCGGCCGAACACAAGACCTTGGCCGAGTTTGACTACGCCCACCCGGTTTTTGACCGCGCCGCGGTAGCCGCCCAAGCGCGCCTGCCCCTGATCCAAGGCGAAGGGCAACTCTGGTACTGCGGTGCCTGGACGCGCTATGGCTTTCATGAGGACGGCCTACTGTCGGGGCTGACGGTCGCCAAGCAGCTGCTGGAACGCTGGGCCCAGCAGGAGCGCTGACATGACGCCACATTCAAGCGGCACCCAGGCATGGCCCGAGCAAGCGCTGCTTGGCCGTGGTCAGGTTCGCCATCGCCGCTTGCGCCCGGCGCAACATGCGTTTGTCTACCGCAGCTATTTTTTGATGCTGCCGCTGTGCGCCCTGCGACGCTCGCCATGCCCGGCGTTGCATCGCAACAGCCGTTTTGCCGGTCTGCGATGGTTGAGTTTTTTTGATGCCGACCACGGCGCCGGCGGCGCTGATTGCCTGGCTTGGCTGGAGGCGCTGCTGCAGCGAGAAGGCATCGATGACGCCGACGGCGAGATCTGGCTGCATTGCTACCCACGCGTGCTCGGCCATGCCTTCAAGCCGGTCAGCTTTTGGTATTGCCAGCGCAGCAATGGCGAGCTTGCCGCCATTCTGGTCGAGGTCAACAACACCTTCGGCGAGCGCCATTGCTACCTTCTGCGCGGCCCGCAGCTGGCGCTCGGCCGTGAACTGCAAGCCGACAAGGTCTTCCACGTCTCGCCGTTTTGCCGGGTTGGCGGGCGCTACCGCTTTCGCTTTATGCACAGCAGCGGGCCCGGCGGCCCGCGCACGGTCGCCCGGGTCGACCATGAGGACGACGACGGCCTGCTCTTGCAAACCAGCGTCAGCGGCCAGTTGCAGCCCCTGACCGAGGCCGCAGCCCGCGCTGCATTTTTCGCCGTACCCGCGCTGAGCCTGATGGTGCTGGCGCGCATCCATTGGCAGGCCCTGCGCCTGTGGATCAAGCGGGTGCCATTTTTCGGCAAGCCCCAGCCGCCCGAATCTCTTTTGTCCCGCTGAACTGCAGCCACCCGCATGAACTCCACCACCCTCAAGCACCGTCTCGCCTTGCCCGACGACGCCCCGGCCGCGGCACGCACCGTCTTCGGCCTGCTCAGCCATCTCCGCCACGGCAGCCTGGATGTGCAGATGCCCGACGGCGCGACCGCCCACTTCGGTGACGCGGGCAATTCGCAGGGACCACGCGCCGCCTTTCGCATCCGCGACTGGGCGGTCTGCTCGGCCACTTTGCGCTCGGGTGATATCGGCTTTGCCGAGAGCTATGTGGCGGGCCACTGGAACTCACCGGATTTGCGCGCCCTGCTGGAGCTGTTCATCAGAAATCGCGCCAGCCTCGATCAAGCCATTTTCGGGTCCTGGTGGGGCGCCGCCCTGCACCGCCTGCGCCATGTGTTCAGGCGCAATAGCCGGGCCGGCAGCCGCAAGAATATTCATGCCCATTACGACATCGGCAATGACTTCTACAAGCTCTGGCTGGACCCGAGCATGAACTATTCCAGCGCCTGGTTCGAGGCCGACGCCGGCCAATCGCTGGCCGACGCACAGACCGCCAAGATGCGCCGCGCGCTGAGCGAATGTGGCGTGAGCGCCGGCGACCGGGTGCTGGAGATCGGCTGTGGCTGGGGTGCGGTGGCCGAGGTCGCCACGCGGGATTTCGGCGCAACCTTGACCGGCGTCACCTTGTCCAGCGAGCAACTGGCCTGGGCACAAGAGCGGATGGCCGCAGCAGGCCTGACCGCCAAGGCCGACCTGCGCTTGCAGGACTACCGCGATGTTGAGGACCCCGCCTATGACGCGGTGGTCTCGATCGAGATGTTCGAGGCGGTCGGCCAAGCCTATTGGGACGGCTATTTCAAGACCGTGCACGCCAAGCTCAAGCCCGGCGGCCGCGCCTGCATACAGACCATCACCATCCGCGATGATTTGTTCGAGCGCTACAGCCGCTCAAGTGACTTCATTCAGCAATACAT
>JADMJQ010000225.1:8180-19375 GCA_018780415.1 Roseateles sp.
CCCCGGCGGCATGTTGCCGAGCCCGAGCAAGTTCCGCGCCCATGCGGAGAAGGCCGGGCTGCGCATCAGCAATGAGCTGGCTTTCGGGCAGGACTATGCACGCACCTTGCAACACTGGCGCGGCGCGTTCTTGCACCATGAGGGCGCAGTGCGTGAGCAGGGGTTTGACACCCGCTTCCTGCGCCTGTGGGAGTTCTACCTGGCCTATTGCGAGGCGGCCTTTGCGGCCGGCAATACCGACGTGATGCAGTTCACCTTGGTGAGGGACTAGGCAATGCGCAGACGCAGCGCCCTAGCGGCCATGCTGATCGCGCCGGCCGGCGCCTGGGCGACGCCACCCGAGCTGGCGCATCTGCGTCAACTGGCTCAAGCTCAGATGCGCTTCTTTGGCCTGCTGATCTATGACATCCGGCTCTGGGCCGCTGCCAAGGTCGATGCACAAAGCTGGCACCAGCAGGTGCTTGCCCTGGAGCTGGAATACGCGCGCAGCCTCAGTGGCGCCGAGATTGCCAAGCGATCCTTGGCAGAAATGCGTCGCCAGGCCGACATCAGCCCGAGCCAGGCGCAGGCTTGGCTGAGCGAAATGGGGGCCGCTTTTCCCGACGTCAAGGCGGGCGACCGCATCAGCGGGCTGAATGAACCGGGCGAGGCCATCAGCTTCTTCGTCAATGGCCGCCTGCAACGCCGTGTCAATGACCCCCTTTTCAGCCGCCTGTTCATGGGCATCTGGCTGTCCCCACAAAGCTCTGAGCCGGCCCTGCGCAGCCAGTTGCTGGGGAGCGCCGGCAGTGGCCGCTGACCCGTCATTGGCGCTGCGGCCCGCGGACGGCGCGCGCTACGGCGCCTTGGGCTTTGCGCTGGCCTTTGTCGCCTTGCCGCTCTACATCGGCCTGCCCGCCCATTACGCGCAAGAGTACGGCATGCCCTTGGCGCTGCTGGGGCTCTTGCTGCTGGGCGCAAGACTGGCGGACGCGGTGATGGACCCCTGGATTGGCAGGCTCTGCGATCACTGGCTGAATCAGCGCAGCGCCCAGGTCCTGCCCTTGATGGGCGTGGCTGCGCTGCTCTTGCTGGGTGGCTTCGTCGGTCTGTTCTTCCCGCCCTGGCGTGAGCAGACGGCCTTGCTGGTCTGGTGCGCGGGCTTCCTGCTGCTGACCTATTTGGGCTACAGCCTGCTCAGCGTGATGCATCAGGCCTGGGGCGCACGCTTGGGTGGCAACGCCACCGCGCAAACCCGGCTGGTGGCCTGGCGCGAAGGCTGTGCGCTGGCCGGCGTCATCAGCGCCAGCTTGCTGCCGAGCTTGATCGGGCTGGCGGCCACCGCCGCGGCCTTGGGCTTGGCGCTGTGCCTGGGCCTGCTGCTGCTGAACCGCGCACCGCGCGCACCGGCCCGGCGGGCCAGCGGAGCGAGCGTTGCCGCGCCGGTGTGGCGGGTCCCGGCATTCAGGCGTCTGTTGGCGGTTTTTCTGCTGAACGGCATCGCGGCGGCGATTCCCGCCAGCCTGTTGCTGTTTTTCGTCCGCGACCGTTTGCAAACCCCGCAATGGGAGGGCGCCTTTTTGGGCCTGTATTTCATCGCTGCGGCCCTTTCCCTGCCGCTGTGGCTGCGCCTGGTGGCGCGCATCGGCCAGGCGCGCAGCTGGGGCTGCGGGATGCTGCTGGCGGTGGCCGCGTTTGCGTGGGCGGCCATGCTGGGGTCGGGCGACAGCCTCGCGTTTGCGCTGATCTGCCTGGCCAGCGGCGTAGCCCTGGGCGCCGACTTGGCTATTCCCGGCGCCATGCTGACCCGCGTCGTTCAGCACGCCGGCCTGAGCGGCCAGGCCGAGGGCGCCTTCTTCGGCTGGTGGAACGCCGCCAACAAGCTCAATCTGGCGCTGGCCGCCGGCCTCAGCCTGCCGCTGCTGCAGGCACTGGACTATGCGCCCGGCCGCCGCGACGCCGAGGCCTTGGCCGCGCTGACCCTCGCCTATTGCCTGTTGCCCTGTGTGTTGAAACTGCTGGCCGCCGGCCTGCTGTATGTGTTCTGGATCCGCCCTCAGGGCGCCGAGGAGTTGCCATGAAGGCTATCGTCAATCTACGCGCCGCCATCACCATCGCCGCAGCGCTCTGGCTGGCCGGCTGTGCCGCACCAACGCCGGCCGACTATGCACAGGAGACGCCGAAGTTGGAGCTGCGCCAGTATCTGAATGGCCCGCTGCTGGCGCATGGCATCTTCACCGACCGCAGCGGCCAGGTGAAGCGACGTTTCACTGTCAAGCTGAAGGGCAGCTGGCAAGGCGACACCGGCGTACTGGAAGAAGACTTCGAATACAGCGACGGCAGCAAGGAGCGGCGCGTCTGGACCATCAAGGAACTGGGCGGCGGCCGCTACAGCGGCACCGCTGGCGACGTGGTGGGCACGGCCACCGGCGAAGCAGCGGGCAATGCCTTGCGCTGGCGCTACAGCCTGAAGCTGCCGGTGGACGGCAAGGTCTACGAGGTCGACTTTGATGACTGGATGTTCCTGATCGATGACAAGGTCATGCTCAACAAGGCGCGCATGAGCAAATTCGGGGTCGAGCTGGGCAATGTGACGTTGTCGTTTCAGAAGCTCTGATCCGATATGTCTCTGAACCCCAAAATCAGCCATTGGCAGGGCCGTATTGTTTGGCTGGTCGGCGCATCCAGCGGCATCGGCCAGGCCCTGGCGCACCGCCTGCATTTGGCCGGCGCGCGGGTGATTGTGTCGGCGCGCCAGGCCGACTTGCTGCAGTCATTTGTGCTTGAGCACCCGGGCAGCCTGGCCCTGCCGCTGGATGTGCTGGACGCCCCGGCCCTGCGGCAAGCTTGTCAGGCCGCCGTGCAGCGGCACGGGCGCATCGATCTGACGATCTACTGTGCCGGTCACTACCAGGCGATGCGCGCGCAGCAGTTTTCGCTCGCCGAGGCCCGGCGACATATCGATGTCAACTATGTAGGCGCGCTGAACCTGCTGGATGCTTTGCTGCCCCAGCTCTTGCTGCAGGCGCACCAGGGCTGCGGCGGCCATCTCAGCCTGGTGTCCAGCGTGGCCGGCTTTCGCGGCTTGCCCAAGTCGCTTGCCTATGGCCCGTCGAAGGCGGCCTTGAGTCATTTGGCCGAGGCGCTGTATCTGGACTTGTCCGGTGATGGCATCGGCATCTCGGTGATCCATCCTGGCTTTGTCGAAACGCCGTTAACCGCGCAAAACGACTTCAAGATGCCGGCCTTGATCAGCCCCGAAGCCGCTGCGGCGGCCATCATCAAGGGCTGGCAGCAGGGCAAGTTCGAGATCCATTTCCCCAAACGATTCACGCTGTGGCTGAAGGCTTTGAGCCTGCTCGGCCATGGCCCCTACTTTGCCCTGATCAAGAAGTTGACGAATTCATGATGAGTACCGATGCCGACCCACGCGCCGCCGCCGCGATCAAGTTCTTCGAACACCTGACGGCGAGTGATGTGCAGTGGATGGGCAAGCACTACACCGAGCAAGCCTTTTTCAAAGACCCGTTCAATGAAGTGCGCGACTTGATGGGCGTGCAGCGCATCTTTGCCCATATGTTCGAATCACTCGATGCGCCGCGCTTTGTGGTGCTGGACGCCTTGGTGCAAGGCGAGCAGTGCTTCTTGACCTGGAACTTCAGCTTCCGTCTGAAGGGGCAAGCGCAAGAGCGCAGGATCCACGGCAGCAGCCATCTGCGCTTTGGCCCCGACGGGCGGATTGCCTATCACCGCGACTACTGGGACGCCGCCGAGGAGTTTTACGAAAAGCTGCCCTTGCTGGGCGGCCTGCTGCGCTTGATCAAACGCCGGCTCAGGGTCTGATGCCGGCGCCTGGCTGTCAACGCAGCCAGCCCTTGCGGCGGAAGTAGATAAACGGCGCCGCCACCGAGGCGGCCATCAGACCGAGCGCAAACGGGTAGCCCCAGCTGTAGTCCAGCTCCGGCATGTACTTGAAGTTCATGCCGTAGACGCTGGCGATCAAGGTCGGCGGCAACAAGGCGACGCTGGCGACCGAGAAGATCTTGATGATCTTGTTCTGATTGATATTGATGAAGCCGACCGTCGCGTCCATCAAGAAGTTGATCTTGTCGAACAAAAAGGCGGTGTGCGAATCAAGCGAGTCGATGTCGCGCAGAATCTGCCGCGACTCCTCGAACTGCTCGGCATTGAGCATGCGGCTGCGCATCATGAAGCTCAAGGCACGCCGGGTATCCATCACATTGCGGCGGATGCGGCCGTTCATATCCTCTTCGCGTGCGATTGCCGACAAGACCTCGCCGGCCTCGGCGTCGTTGACGTCCTTCTTCAGCACCCGGGCGCTGACGGTTTCCAGCTTGTCGTAGATGCCTTCCAGAATGTCGGCCGAATACTCGGCATCGGCGTCATACAGCTTCAGCAACACGTCCTTGGCATCTTCGATCAGGGCCGGGATGCGCCGCGCGCGCAGGCGTAAGAGGCGAAAGACCGGCAGGTCTTCGTTGTGAATCGAAAACAGCACATTGTTGTGAAGGATGAAGGCCACGCGCACATTGCGCGTATTGGCATCGTCGTCGATCAAGAAGTCGGAGCGGATATGCAGCTCGCCGTTGTCCTCTTCGTAGAAGCGCGCCGACTCTTCCAGGTCTTCATCGACGATATCTTCCGGGATGGTCAGGCCGAAGCGGTCCTTGATCCAGCCCTTTTCCTGGACGCTGGGCAGTTCCAGATCAACCCACACCGGACGCGACTGCGCTAAATCCTCGGCAGATTCAATTTCTTCTTGGAACAGGCCGCCCTTCAGGCGGCCGTTGTCGAGCGTGAAAACATTCAGCATGCAGATCTCCAGCGCCATTGCGCCGCATTGAGTCTGGACGGGCTCGCCGTCCGGGAGTGGGTATGGGGTGCAACCGTCTCACTCCGGACCTTCGACGCAGGCGCCGATCGGCGATGGGGCGGACGGTCACCTAGGGTGGTCGCTGTCCAAGAACTGGCTCCGTGGCTGTGGGGCTCCAATTATCACTGACCCGCCGACTCCCAAGCGGAGAGCCGCAAGCATTTAGCCGTGCAAAAAATCAAACGGCGACGAAGTAGGACGGACTATGGCCCTTCCAAAAACTGTAAAGCACTTGTCATGAAAGCCTATCCAGTGCAAACTGGATTTGCCGATTCACTACCGAAGCCAGCCTAAGCGACCCAGCGATATACCAACTCGTTCTTTGTATTTTTCTTCTCTCTCTGTCTTCTCGACTCCCTTGTGAAAGGAGGCTTTATGAACCTGACAATCAGTGGCCACCATCTGGAAGTAACACCGTCTCTGCGTGAGTATGTACTTACAAAGCTCGACCGAGTGACCCGCCATTTTGACCAAGTCGTTGACATCAACGTCTTGCTCACGGTGGAGAAGCAAAAGGAAAAAGAACGTCGGCAGAAGGCCGAAGTCACCGTGCGCGTAAAGGGACGCGACATCTTCGTCGAGCATGCCGCCGAAGATCTGTACGCCGCCATTGATCAACTGATGGACAAGTTGGATAGGCAGGTCTGCCGCCACAAGGACAAGCTGCAAGATCACCATCATGTTTCCGCCAAGCGCTTGGAAACACTGGCCCCAGGGGCTGATTCTTAATTCCTTGATCCTTGGCCGAGCGCATTGCTTGGCCCTCAGCAAGGCGATCCATGGGGTCGCCTTTTTGCTGCCCGAAAGAACCGCACCCTGTGAACTTTCGCTATTTACAAAAATATGTTGCTGTGCAACAGCGATATGTGCGATTGTTCACCCCAGCTTGGCGGCCAGGGCCCCATCGCTCTGCTAGCTTTCTATAATTCGGCGCTTAGACAATGAATAAGCGACTTGCCCAAGGCACCAGCCCGAATCAGCGCTTTGACACCATGAACCGTCTCGCCGCCATCCTCCCGTCCAGCAATGTGCTGGTAAATGTGGACGCCTCCAGCAAGAAACGTGTTTTTGAGCAGGCAGGCTTGCTATTCGAGAACCATCACGCGATTTCGCGGGCCTTGGTCGCGGACAATCTTTTTGCGCGTGAACGACTGGGCTCAACCGGCCTCGGTCATGGCGTCGCCATTCCCCATGGCCGCATCAAGGGCTTGAAAAATCCACTCGCGGCGGTGCTGCGGATACAGCAGGCGATTGGTTTTGACGCCCCCGACGACGAGCCGGTCAATCTCTTGATCTTCTTGCTGGTACCCGAGGCCGCAACCCAGCGGCATCTGGAGATCCTGTCGGAAATCGCCGAAATGCTGTCGGACCGCGAGCTGCGTGAACGCCTCAAGACCGAAAACAATGCCGAGGCCCTGCACAGGCTGATCGCCGCGTGGGAACCGCTGAAATCGGTGGCCTGAACTTCAACTTAAGAACCCGCCCACATCCCCAGTGAAACCCACCTCCATCAGTGCCGACCGTCTGTTTGAAGAACACCGGGAGGCGCTGCGTTGGGAATGGATCGCCGGCCATGCGCATCCCGAACGCCGCTTCGATGAAGCCGCCGTCCGCGACGCTCATTCAGCCGCCGACCTGGTCGGTTACCTCAACTACATCCACCCTTATCGGGTGCAGATCGTCGGCCGCCGCGAAGTCGCCTATTTGAGCGAAGCCACCGGCGAAGTGCTGGACCGGCGGATTTCCCGCATCGTCACGCTGGAACCGCCCGTCATCATCGTTGCCGATGATCAGGTGCCGCCGGACCGCTTGGTGGCGATGTGCGACCGGGCCGAAATTCCGATGTTCGTGACCGCAGAACCGGCCGGCCATGTCATCGACGTGGTACGCGCCTATCTGGCCCATCTGTTCGCCAACCGCACGACGCGACACGGCGTCTTCATGGACATCCTGGGCCTGGGCGTGCTGCTGACCGGCGAATCCGGCCTGGGCAAAAGCGAGCTGGGCCTGGAGCTGATTTCGCGCGGCCATGGCCTGGTGGCGGACGACGCGGTCGACCTGTTCCGCATCTCGCAGACCGCCATCGAGGGCCGCTGCCCGGAGCTGCTGTTGAATTTGCTGGAGGTACGCGGCATCGGCCTGCTCGACATCAAGGCCATCTTTGGCGAGACCGCGGTGCGCCGCAAGATGCGCCTGAAGCTGATCGTCCATCTGGTGCGCAAGGAAACGATGGAGCGCGACTTTGAGCGCCTGCCCTACGAACCGCTCTATGAAGAAGTGATGAACACGCCGGTGCGCAAGGTCATCATCGCGGTCGACGCGGGGCGCAATCTGGCCGTGCTGGTCGAAGCGGCGGTGCGCAACACGGTGCTGCAGCTGCGCGGCATCGACACCTACCGGGAATTCGTCGAGCGCCATCAGCGCGCGATTGAGAAGGGTCAACTCGACGAGAGTTGATCCTTTCGCGGTACTCCGCAAAAAGGCCAGCACGAGCTGGAGTGAATCAACTGCGGTGTGGGCAATCCGTCTTGACGCAAGCGGCGTACAGCGCCAGCGAATGCTCTTGCAGCTCGAAGCCACGGGAGCGTGCGATCGCATGCTGGCGCTCCTCGATGCCCTCGTCGAAGAACTCCTCCACGCGCCCACAGGTCAGGCACACCAGATGGTCATGGTGATGACCTTGATTGAGCTCAAACACCGACTTGCCCGACTCGAAATGGTTGCGTGACAGCAGTCCCGCCTGCTCAAACTGAGTCAGTACGCGGTAGACCGTGGCTAGGCCGATGTCCGCGTCCTCGGTCAACAAGGCTTTGTAGACATCTTCGGCGGTCATGTGCCGCTGCGCAGTCTTTTGGAAAATTTCCAAAATCTTGATGCGTGGCAAGGTCGCCTTGAGCCCACTGTTCTTGATTTCTTCGGTCCGATTCATGGCTTGATAGGGTGGGCGTCGCCCCCCATGGGCCTGCCGCTAGAATGGCCCGATCATAGCCAGCTCCGGCTTCATTCAGCAGCACCAGCCCCCACAGAATCAAGTCATGCGCTCGAAATTTAGAAATGTCACGCCAACTCGTCGGGGTCTGCTCGCGCTGACCATTGCTTTGACCGGCCTGCTGAGCGCTTGCTCCGGTTGGAACTCGGTGTCCGGAGAGAAAGTCTTTGGCTTGGTTCGCCCCTACCGTATGGACATCGTGCAAGGCAATGTCTTGACCAAGGAACAAGTGACCAAGGTCAAACCCGGCATGAGCCGCGCGCAGGTGCGTGACCTGCTGGGCACGCCCTTGTTGACCGACATCTTTCACGACGATCGCTGGGACTATGTGTTCACTATTCGGCGTCAGGGGATAGAACCGCAACAGCGTCTGGTGGTGGCTTGGTTTGATGGCGACGCCCTGAAGCAGCTCGATCTGCCCGCAGATCTGCCGTCGGAGAACGAGTTCGTGACCGCCATCAATACGCGCGAGTTGCGCGGCGACAGCCCGAAGCTGGCGCTGACGGAAGACGAGCGCAAGGCCCTGCCCTTGCCGGTCAAGCCAGCCACGCCGGCCGCCGAAACCATTGGCGCGCAACGCAGCTTCCCGCCGCTGGAGGCGCCGAAATGAGTTTGCGCATCGCCATCGCCGGTTGCTCCGGTCGCATGGGCCGGATGCTGATTGAAGCGGTGGTGGGCAGCGCCGATTGCCAATTGCACGGCGCCTTGGTCAGGGCGGACAGCCCCATGATTGGGCACGACGCCGGCGCCTTTTTGGGCAAGGCCAGTGGCGTGCGGGTGACGGCCGATCTGCAGCAGGCTCTGCGCGGCGCCGATGTGCTGATTGACTTCACCCGCCCCGAGGCTACCCTGGCCCATCTGGAGGTCTGCCGCGAGCTGGGCGTCAAGGTCGTCATCGGCACCACCGGCTTCGACGCCGCCCAGAGGGCCTTGATCGGTGAACATGCCCGCCATATCGGCATCATGATGGCGCCGAATATGAGCATTGGCGTCAACGTCGTGCTGCGCCTGCTCGACCTGGCGGCCCGCTCGCTCAACGAGGGCTATGACATCGAGATCATCGAGGCCCATCACCGCCACAAGGTCGATGCGCCCAGTGGCACCGCGCTGCAGATGGGTGAGGTCGTCGCAGGCGCGCTGGGCCGTGACCTGAAAGCCTGCGCCGTCTATGGCCGCGAAGGCGTCACCGGCGCACGCGACCCGTCAACGATAGGCTTTGCCACCATACGCGGCGGCGATATCGTCGGCGACCACACGGTGCTGTTTGCCGGCACCGGCGAGCGCATCGAGATCAGCCACAAGTCCAGCAGCCGCGTTACCTATGCCCAGGGCAGCCTGCGCGCCGCACGCTTCCTGGCCGACCGGCCGGCCGGGCTCTACGACATGGGCGATGTGCTGGGGTTGCCAGCATGACCGGCATGGGCGGCTTCAGCGAGTTCTGGAGCCAGAGCGACGGCGTCGGCCGCGCGGTGGCGCTGATCTTGCTGTTGATGTCGGTCAGCGCCTGGGTGGTGATTTTCTGGAAGAGCTGGACCTTGCGCCGAACACGCCAAGGCATGGCCCAGGCGGTGCCGGCCTTTTGGGCTGCCACCGACTTGGCCAGCGGCCGGGCCGCCTTGGAAGCATTTGATGCGGAAGCCGTCTTGCTGCCTTTGCTGGACGCCGCCACGGCCGCCGCCCAAACCGGCACATTGGAGGGCGCCGGCAAACGCGAATCGCGCCTGACCCGCCGCTTGCGTGACGCGCTGCACCGGGTGCTGGCGCGGCTGCAGTTCGGCCAGGTGCTGCTGGCCTCGATCGGCAGCGTCTCGCCCTTTGTCGGCCTGTTTGGCACCGTCTGGGGCATCTATCACGCCCTGGTCAGCATCTCGGCCGGCGGCAATATCACGATAGAGAAAATCTCCGGCCCGGTCGGCGAGGCCTTGATCATGACCGCGGCCGGTTTGGCCGTGGCGATTCCGGCCGTCCTGGCCTACAACATCTTCGGCAAGCAGGTCGGCGACTGTGAGGCCGAGCTGGAAGGCTTCGCCCATGATCTGCGCGAGATGTTGGATCAGGACCGGCTGGCGGAGTAGCTGATGGCATTCGGCCGACTTGAGCGCACCGAGCGACCCAAACCGATGGGCGAGATCAATATGACGCCGCTGATCGACGTCATGCTGGTGCTGCTGGTGATCTTCATGATCGCCGCACCGCTGATGAGCTCGTCGCTGCGGCTAGATCTGCCCCAAAGCGAAGCGGCCACGCCGTCCGACGCGCCCAAGTTCATCGCCGTCTCCATGGCGCCGGACGGCGGGCTCTATCTGGGCGAGGAAAAGCTGTCGACCCAGCAATTTCAGCAACGCATCACCGAGCTGGGCCGCGCTAACGCCGAACTTGAGGTGCAGCTGCGTGCCGACAAGCTCGTGCCCTATGGTCAAGTTGCCGAGCTGATCGGTTGGGTACAGGCGGCCGGTTTAAGCCGGATTGCCTTCGTCACCGAAGCGCCGCAGTAGCCGCACAGCCGACGCCGCCCAGGGGCAGCGACGGGCCTGCCCCTACAATTTGCGTATGAACGAAAAGTACGCACCCAACGAGATCGAAGCCGCCGCGCGCGAGTATTGGAATTCCCGCGACGCCTACCGCGTCAGCGAGGATAAAACCAAGCCAAAGTTCTACGCCTGCTCGATGCTGCCTTACCCCAGCGGCAAGCTGCATATGGGCCATGTGCGCAACTACACGATCAACGACATGCTGGCCCGCCAGCTGCGTATGAAGGGCTACAACGTCCTGATGCCGATGGGCTGGGACGCCTTCGGCCTGCCGGCCGAAAACGCCGCCATCAAGAACGCGGTGCCGCCGGCAAAATGGACTTACGACAACATCGCGTACATGAAGTCGCAGATGCAGTCCATGGGTCTGGCCATCGACTGGTCGCGTGAAATCGCCACCTGCTCGCCCGAATACTACAAATGGAACCAATGGCTGTTCCTGAAGATGCTGGCCGCCGGCATCGCCGAGCGCCGCACGCAGGTGGTCAATTGGGACCCAATCGATCAGACCGTCTTGGCCAATGAGCAAGTCATCGACGGCAAGGGCTGGCGCTCTGGCGCCACGGTCGAAAAGCGCGAGATCCCCGGCTACTACCTGAACATCGTCAACTACGCCGAAGAATTGCTCGGCGCCGTCGCCGACCCGACGCACAAGAGCTATCTGAGCGGCTGGCCCGAGCGCGTGCGCCTGATGCAGGAGAACTGGATCGGCAAGAGCGAGGGCGTGCGTTTCGCCTTCCCGCACCAGATCAAGGGCGCCGACGGCGCGCTGATCCAGGACGGCCGCATGTATGTCTTCACG
>JADMJQ010000041.1 GCA_018780415.1 Roseateles sp.
AATGCCGGCGAGACCACCGAGCATCTGCGCGAAGACACGTCGATCGTGCCCGACCCGGCCGACCGCGCCACCATCGAGGAAGAGCATGCGCTGGAATTGCGCACGCGCGACCGCGAACGCAAGCTGCTGAAGAAAATCATTCAGTCGCTGGCCCGCCTGGACAATGGTGAATACGGCTATTGCGACGAAACCGGTGAGCCGATCGGACTGGGTCGTTTGATCGCTCGCCCGACCGCCTCGCTGTCGCTCGAAGCTCAGCAACGCCGCGAAATGAAGCAGAAGATGTTCGGCGACTAATAGGCTGCCGGCTTGGACCGCCAGCCTTGAGCGGTCGCTCCATGGGTCACAGCACGATTCAAACCAAGGTCCAGCGCGCATGACAGAACCGAAAGACGGCGAGAGCTTCTTCCGCAAGGTCGCGCGCTTTGTGGCCAACCCGACCACGGACTGGGCCGAGATCAACTCCCGCCAAGATGACCCCGAAGGCGATTTGGCCAAGGCCGAATTGCGCGCCATGGTCGAGCGCAAGCGTCGCAATGATTTTGTCCGCAAACGCGAGCTCGATATGCTGCGGCGGATTCGCCGCGAGGGCCTGACGCCCGAGCAATTGGCGATCCTGGGCTCATCAAATTCTCGGCTCGACGAAGTTGAGCGCATCAGCGAGCTGAACTCCAAGATCGATCTCGGCGTGAAGGCCAAGATCGACGAGATTGAGCTGCAGATGGCCGGTGAAGGCTATGTCACCACCCAGGCGCAGGCGCCACACACCCAGCGCTTTTACGAAACCAGCACCACGCCGGCCCATTTCGCGCCGACCTCGACGACCGAGGCGTCCGCCCCCAAAGTGAGCGAATTTGCGTCCGCGGCGGAGGCCGAGCGGCTCGATGCCACACCGCCGCCGGCCGCGGTCGTGATGGGGGCCGGCATGTCGCCCTTGTCCGATGCCAAGGCCAGTCGGCTGCCGGACATCAAAGACCTGCCGCCGCTGGAGATGACGCCCGCGAATGCAACGCCACCGCCGTCTGCACCGCCCCTGAGCTTCAGGGTCGCGCAACAGACGCTGCCCGAGTTGCGCGAGGTCTTGCATGACCCCGAACTCGATGAGGCGGTGATCGCCTTCGCCAACGCCGACTACGAGAGCTGCGAAAGCGCCATCAATGCCCTGATACGGCCGGGCGGCCAGCGCAATCTGCAGGGCGAAACCTGGTTGGTGTTGTTTGACCATTTCCGCGCCACCGGCCAGCAGGCCAAATTTGAAGCGCTGGCCTTGGAGTATGCGCAGCTATTTGGTCTATCCGCCCCCCAGTGGTACTCGCTGCCCAAACTGGTCGCCGAAGCAGCGCGCTCGGTGCGCGCCCCGATGGGCGCCTCGGGCGGCGTCAGCTGGTCCGCGCCCGAATACCTGGTCGCCGAATCGGTTCAACAACTGAAAACGCGCTGCCAGAACCTGCCTATGCCCTGGGTGCTGGACTGGGCACCGCTGCGCCAGCTCGACATCGAAGCCTGCGGTCTGCTGCGCGAGCTGTTCCGCAGCTGGGCGATGCAGCAGGTGGATATGCGTTGGCTGGCCGGTGACGCCTTCTTGCATCTGCTCAGCGAGATGGCGCCGGTCGGCGTGCGCGATGCCGACCCGGCGCTGTGGATGTTGCGACTGGAAGCGCTGCGTCTGGTCAATCGCCCCGATCAGTTTGACGAGACCGCGATCGACTATTGCGTGACCTACGAGGTCTCGCCGCCCAGCTGGGAGCCCAGCAATTGCCGGGTCAGGGTCAGCGGCGCCAGCATGTCAACCACCGGCCCGGCCACCAATACCCTCGCGACCGAGCAGTCGACCAGCTTCATGGAGTCGCAGATCAACGAACAGGCGCTGCTGCCGGCCAGCGTTCAGCTGGAACTCAGCGGCCAGCTGAGCGGCGACATCTCCGAGACCCTGGCAAGAATGACGGCCGAGCTCGGTGCGGCCACGGTCATCAACGTCAATTGCCCGAAATTGATACGGCTGGACTTCATGGCCGCCGGTGACCTGCTCAACTGGGTCTTGAGCCGGCGCGCCGAAAACCGCAGCGTCAGCTTCACCGACGCGCACCGCCTGGTGGCGCTGTTCCTGGTCGCCATGGGCATAAACGAGCATGCCAAGATCAAGGTCAGGCAGCTCTAGCATCCGGACTTGAAGCTGCGTGCACTGGCCTCATCTGGAGCCGCTATGGATCAAAACTCTCCCCTCTTCCACGGCACCACCATCATCAGTGTGCGCCGCGCTACGCCGACCGGCATGCAGGTCGCGATTGGCGGCGATGGCCAAGTGACGCTGGGCACCATCGTCGTCAAGGCCAGCGCCCGCAAGGTGCGTAAGCTGCACCGCGACCAGGTGCTGGCCGGTTTTGCCGGCGCCACCGCCGACGCCTTCACCCTGTTCGAACGCTTCGAGG
>JADMJQ010000082.1:0-235 GCA_018780415.1 Roseateles sp.
ACGTGGATACCTTGAAACTTTGGCATCACATCGTCGACAACGCCGACGCTCAGGCGCTCGACGCGCTGCTGGCCGACGACGTGGCTTTTCATTCACCGGTGGTGCACACGGCCCAGCGCGGCAAAGCCTTGACGAGCATGTACCTGGCAGGTGCGCTGCAGGTGCTACTGAAGCCGGGCAAGTTCCGTTATCTGCGTGAGATCGTCGGGCCTCAGGATGCCATGCTGGAATTCGT
>JADMJQ010000082.1:245-13684 GCA_018780415.1 Roseateles sp.
GCATCGAGATCAATGGTGTGGACATCATCCGCTGGGACGAGGCCGGCCGCATCTGCGACTTCAAGGTGATGGTGCGGCCGCTCAAGGCCATCCATCTGCTGCAGCAAAAAATGGCCGCCATGCTGGAGCAAACAAAAGATCAGACCAAGGCTTGACTCTGGAGTCGCTACAGACACCAAACTGGGGCCAAGACTTCAAAGAGCGCCCATGTCCAGCATTTCAAAGCACCCCTCCGAGCACCCGCATGCACACGAACACCCGCCGCATGTTCATCACCACGCCCATGAGGCCACGCCTTGTTGCGCCGCAGCGCCCACGCCAGCCAAGACGGCGGTGGTGCCCGCCGACGGCGCGCTGCATCTGCGCATTCCGGCCATGGACTGCCCGACCGAGGAAGGCCAGATTCGCGCCGCGCTGGAGCGCTTCAGCGAGATTCGCCGCCTGAGCTTTGACTTGAGCGGCCGAGCGCTGTCCATAGCCGCGCCCGAATCCAGTTGGGCCGCCATCACCGCCGCCGTGGAAGCGGCCGGGTTCAAGACCGAAATCCTGCAGACACCGGTCAGTGCGGCGCAAAGCGCGCACACCCAAAAACATGAACTGCTGCGCCTGGCCGCCGCGCTGGGCGTGGCGCTGCTGGCCGAGTTGTTGAACTACTTTGCCCCGGACAGCAACGCATGGCAGCTCGGCGGCATGGCCTTGGCAGGCCTGGCCATCGTGCTGGCGGGCGGCTCGGTGTTCCGCAAGGGGCTGACCGCGCTGGCGCATGGCCAACTCAATATCAATGCCTTGATGACGGTGGCGGTGAGCGGCGCCTTCTTGATCGGCCAATGGCCGGAAGCCGCCATGGTGATGGCGCTGTACGCCCTGGCCGAGCTGATCGAGGCGCGCGCCGTGGAGCGCGCCCGCCATGCGATCAGCGGCCTGCTCGCGCTGTCGCCCCAGCAGGCCGAACTGCGCCAGCCCGATGGCAGCTGGCTGCTGGTGGCGGCGCAAAGCGTGGCCGTCGGCGCCACCGTACGGGTGCGCCCGGGTGAGCGCCTGGCGCTGGATGGGCGGGTGACCGCCGGCCAAGGCGCCATCGATCAGGCGGCTGTGACCGGTGAAAGCGTGCCGGTCGACAAGGGACCCGGCGACGAGGTCTTTGCCGGCACCATCAACCAGAACGCTGCGCTTGAATTCGAAGTCACGGCCTTGGCCAGCAACACGGTGTTGGCGCGCATCATCGAGGCGGTTGAGCAAGCCCAGGCCAAGCGCGCGCCGACGCAGCGCTTCGTCGACCGCTTTGCCGCCCTCTACACCCCGGCCGTCTTCGTGTTGGCCCTCAGCGTCGCAATCGGCGCACCACTGCTGCTGGGCTGGACCTGGGCCAGTGCGATCTACAAGGCCCTGGTCTTGCTGGTGATTGCCTGCCCTTGCGCGCTGGTGATCTCGACCCCGGTCACGGTCGTCAGTGGCCTGGCGGCGGCGGCCCGGCGCGGCATCTTGATCAAAGGCGGCGTCTACCTGGAGGAGGCGCGCAAGATCAAGGTCGTGGCACTGGACAAGACCGGCACGCTGACCGCCGGCCGCCCCGAACTGGTGGCGCAGATGATGCTGAGCACCGAGCTGCCCGAAGACCGGCTGCTGCGCATTGCCCACAGCCTGGCCGCCCGCTCGGACCACCCGGTCTCCAAAGCCATCGCAGCCGGCACGCGGGCCGAGCTGGCCGAGTTAGCCGACGTCAACGACTTTGCCGCCGCGCCGGGCCGGGGCGTGCAGGGCCGCATAGCCGGGCAGGACTATCTGCTCGGCAACCATCGCTGGATCGAAGAGCGCGGGCAATGCTCGCCCGCCTTGGAAGCAATGATGGCCGAGCATGAGCAGCAAGGCCGCACGGTCACCGTGTTGGCCGGTGCGAGCGGCGTGCTGGCCTTGTTCGCGGTGGCCGATACCGTCAAGGCGAGCAGCCAGCAGGCCGTCGCGGAGCTGCTGGCCATGGGCATCCGGCCGGTGATGCTGACCGGCGACAACGCCGCCACCGCACGCGCAATTGCCGCGCCGCTGGGCATTGCCGATGTGCGCGCCGGCCTGCTGCCGCAGGACAAGCTGGCGGCGATCGAGGCGCTGCGAGGGGACCACGTGGTTGCCATGGTGGGCGACGGCGTCAATGATGGCCCGGCCCTCAGCGCCGCCAACCTGGGCTTCGGCATGGGCGGCGCCGGCAGTGACACCGCGATGGAGGCCGCCGATGTGCTGATCATGAACGACGATCTGCGCCGCGTGCCCGAGACCATCCGCCTGTCGCAGCGCTGCTACGCGGTGCTGTGGCAAAACATCGCGCTGGCCTTGGGGATCAAGCTGGTGTTCCTGCTGCTGGCCCTGTTCGACAACGCCTCGATGTGGATGGCGGTGTTCGCCGATATGGGCGCCAGCCTGCTGGTGGTGTTCAACGGCATGCGGCTGCTGCGGGTGCGGGTGCATGCCGAACGCAGCACGCTGAAAATTTGAGTTAGCTGTCGGGCATCCAAGGCAAGGCGGGCTGCTTTTTCGCTCGCCAAGCGATATGACTTGAGGTAAAACTCAAGCACGGTTCGGTGCTCTTGGTGTTTGCAAACCTGGCAAAGAGACTCAAGCCGCCCTTCGAGACCCGTGCGAGAGGAGAGCATCATGACCTGGGCATCGTTTTACCTTCCCGTTGACGCACAGATGGCGCCCTATGAAGTGCCGCAACACCTACACCCCCAGCAGGCCGCCGCCCTGCCCGAGGGCGCCTTGTTGATCGACGTGCGCTCCTACGCCGAATACATGGCCGGCCATCTGCCGGATGCGCATTGCCTGCCGCTGCCGCAAATGAACCATCTGGTCGCTCAGATGGCGCCGGATCACGCCGCGCCCATCGTGCTGTATTGCTCCTCCGGCGGGCGTGCCGAGCAAGCGCTGGGCCTGATGCAGCGGCTGGGCTATACCAATGTGCACAACGGCGGTGGGGCCATCGCCTTGGGCAAGAAGCTGGGCAAATCGATCGAGCATTGATGGCTGTGGCAGATCGTCGGCGGCGTCGACGACTTGCACTACAGTGCCGCTCAAGCTGACCGCGGTGTCGGCAAGGAGCGGCAGCTGTGACAGCAAATACAGGAATGGTGGGCATGCCAAAGGGCCGGCTTGAGGCCTTCAGCGATGGCGTGATCGCCATCATCATCACCATCATGGTGCTGGAGCTGAAGGTGCCGCATGGCGACAATCTGGCGGCGCTGCGGCCGCTGATTCCGGTCTTCCTCAGCTATCTGCTGAGCTTTGTCTATGTCGGCATCTACTGGAACAACCACCACCATCTGCTGCACGCCAGCAAGCAGATCTCCGGCGCGGCGCTGTGGGCCAATCTGCATCTGCTGTTCTGGCTGTCGCTGGTGCCCTTTGCCACCGGCTGGATGGGCGAGAACCATTGGGGGCCCTTGCCGGTGGCGCTTTACGGCTTCATCCTGCTGATGGCGGGCCTGGCCTATTACCTGCTGGCGCGCGTCTTGGTGCATCAGCACGGGCCGGACTCGTCGCTGGCCAAGGCCATCGGGCGTGACTCCAAAGGCTTGATTTCTATCGCGGCCTATCTGCTGGCGATTGCGCTGGCCTTTGTCCATGTGGCCCTGGCACTGGCGCTTTACTTGGCCGTCGCCGGCTTGTGGTTGCTGCCGGACCGGCGGATTGAGCAGCAGCTGGACTGACGCTCCATGCCCTAAATTGGCGGCAGGTCATCGGTGTCTCGCAGCTTGTCCCTAGGTCATCGCTTGAATCAAGCTCGGCTCAAACCTACTGTGACAGGGGCGCTTGCCGCGTGGGCAGCGCACCCATGAGCACAACACAGGAGCACAGCATGAAACCAGCCCCCTCTCATACCGCCCGGACCTGGCTCGCCGCGGCGGCGCTGAGCACATTGCCGGCCGCCGCCCTGGCCGCCAGCGGCTATGTCACCACCAACGAAGCCAAGCTCGACACGATCTACTCGCAGGCCGGCTTTGGCGCCAACCCGATCGACATCCGCTTCAACACCGCCACCAGCATCATCAATGTCGCGCTGACGGTTATCGACAACGGCGCCGAATGGGCAACGCTCACCGGCCTGGCCGGCAACCTCGCCTCGCCGACCGTCAATATGTACTTCGTCGACAAAATCCTCTGGTGCGGCGCGCCCACGCTGACCACCATAGGCTGCGCACAACAACCAGGCAATGTGCTGGCGCTCGACTCCGCCTGGGCGGCCGACGCGACCTATGGCGGCAACCTGGCCGGCCATGAGCTGGGCCACAACCTGAATTTGCCCCATTTGATGCCGGACAACGCCGCCAATCTGATGAATCCCACCATCTCGGCCAGCTTTGCGCTGAGCGCCGGCCAGATCACCACCATCCTGGCCAGCGCCCTGGTACAGACCGACGCCAAGGCCAAGTACATCACCGTCCAGCCGATTGCGGTGCTGGTGCCCGAGCCGGCGGCATGGGCGCTGATGCTGGGCGGTGTCTTGCTGCTGGGCCTTGCGCGCCGGCGCGGCACGAGCGTCGGATGACATCGATCTTCGGCGCGCCCCTGCTGGCGCTGCTGCTCTGCCTGGGCAGCGGCGCCATGGCCCAGGCGCGCCGCGATCTCGGTGGCTTTTCGATCGAACTGCCCACCGTCCTGGCGCTGCAAGCCCGCGGCGGTATCGACTCACACAGCGGCCGCTGGGTCGGCGACGGGCTGCAGCTTGACTACGATCTCGGGCTGTATGCCGACCCCTTGCTGGCGCGCGAGGGTATCAGTGCCCGCGTGGAACGGGACGTGATCGTGGATGGCCGGCTGGCGCGCCTGGTGCATTGGCGGCTTGATCAACCCGCACCGAGGCGCTACTTCGTCGGCCTGCATCTGGCGCAGATTCAGATGTCGAGCGCAGGTCCGCTGCACCTGACGCTGCTGGCCCATGGCACGGACCCGGCCGCACTGAAGGCCGCCGAGGCCATGCTGCTGACGCTGCGGCTTGGCGCGCCGCCGCCCTGAACTCAGACGCTCACCGGCAGCGCCGTCTCGTACTTGACTTCACGCAGGACCACATTGCTGCGCACGCTGGCGACGCCAGGCACCTTGAAGATCTGGGACTGCAGGAATTGGTCATAGGCCTTCATATCGGCCACCACGACCTTGATCACGTAGTCGGCCTCGCCGGTGATGCCGTGGCACTCGATGATCTCGCGGCTGGCCAGCACCAGGCGCTCGAACTGCTCGACCGCGCCCTCGCTGTGTCGCACCAGGCTGACATTGGCCAGCACGCAGATATTGAGCCCGAGCTTTTCGCGGTCCACCAAGGCCACATGACGGCGGATGACGCCGCTGTCTTCCAGCTCTTTGATGCGCCGCCAGACCGGCGTTGCCGACAGGCCGACCTTGTCGGCCAAGGCCTGCGTGCTTTGCCGACAATCATCCTGCAAGGCGGCAAGAATCTGCCGGCTCGCTCTATCGAAACGTTCAAGCTCCATAAGTCACCTCTTTGAGTCAAATTCTCTCACTTGATTCGCTAACGCTAGCAATGAGAGCAACAAACACTTGGGCTCTTGATGAAAAATCTCGCCAGCCCAAGTTCCGCCAGGAGAGACCATGCCCGATATCAAAATGCCAGCCACGGATGGCTCGCCCAGCCTGCGCGACTACAAGCTCTCTGACAACCTCGCCGCCCGCAGTGGCGCCGTCTTTCTGACCGGCACCCAAGCCTTGGTGCGCCTGCTGTTGGCTCAAAAAGCGCAAGACGAGCGTGCCGGCCTGCACACCGCCGGCTTCGTGTCCGGCTACCGCGGCAGCCCCTTGGGTATGGTCGACCAGCAGCTTTGGAAGGCCAAGAAGTTTCTTGAGGCGGCAAAAGTCAACTTCCTGCCCGCCATCAACGAAGACCTGGCCGCCACCGCCTGCCTTGGCGTGCAACGCGTGGCACTTGACCCCAAGCGCACCGCCGACGGCGTGTTCGCGATGTGGTACGGCAAGGGCCCCGGCGTGGACCGCAGCGGCGACGCGCTCAAGCATGGCAATGTCTACGGCACCTCGAAGTTAGGCGGCGTGTTGGTTGTCTGCGGCGATGACCATGGTTGCGTGTCCTCCAGCACCCCGCACCAGAGCGATCTGGCTCTGCAAGCCTGGCACATGCCCATCGTCCACCCGGGCAATGTGGCCGAGTATCTGGAGTTCGGCCTCTACGGCTGGGCGCTGAGCCGCTTCTCCTCCACTTGGGTCGGCTTCAAGGCGATCTCGGAGGTGGTGGAAAGCGGCATGACGGTTGATCTGGACGGCGTGCCGCTGGACTTCGAATTGCCGGTGGACCATGTGCCGCCTGTGGATCTGCATATCCGCGCTGTCGACTTGCCGTCCTTGGAGTTGGAAACAAGGCTTGAGCACAAGCTGAACGCCGTCAAGGCCTTCGCCAAACTCAACTCGATCGACAAGCACATCGTCAGCAGCCCCGCCGCGACCTTGGGCATCGTCACCGTGGGCAAAGCGCATTACGACTTCATGGAGGTGCTACGCCGCCTGGACCTGGACCCGAACGCGCTGGCCGCCGCCGGCGTGCGGGTCTACAAGGTCGGTCTGGTGTTCCCGCTGGAGGCTACCCGCATGGCCGAATTCGCGCGCGGCCTGACCGATATGCTGGTGATCGAGGAAAAAGCCCCCGTCGTCGAGCGCCAGATCAAGGAGCTGCTCTACCACCTGCCCGACGCGCAGCGCCCGCATGTGATCGGCAAGACCGATGAGCTGGGCGCACCGGTGCTGAGCGCCCTGGGCGAGCTGCGGCCCTCGCGCATCATGAGCACGGTGGCCGACTGGCTGGCTCGCTTAAATCCGGCATTAGACCGCCGTCATCTGGTGGTGGACTTCCTGACCCCCTGCCTCTTGTCCAACGCGGCCGACGGCGTGCGCCGCCAGCCGTACTTTTGCTCGGGCTGCCCACACAACACCTCCACCAAGCTGCCTGAGGGCTCGCGTGCGCTGGCCGGCATCGGCTGCCACTTCATGGCCAGTTGGATGGAGCGCGGCACGTCCGGTCTGATTCAGATGGGCGCCGAGGGCGTGGACTGGGCGGCGCACAGCCGCTTCACGACCGAAAAGCATGTGTTCCAGAACCTCGGCGACGGCACTTACTACCACTCCGGCTATCTAGCGATCCGCCAGGCGATCGCGGCCAACACCAACATCACCTACAAGATTTTGTATAACGACGCCGTCGCGATGACCGGCGGCCAGCCTGTCGACGGCCAGACCAGCGTGCCGCAGATCGCCCGCCAGGTCGAGGCCGAGGGCGTCAAGCGCCTGGTCGTGGTGTCCGATGAAATTGGCAAGTACGACGGCCATCACGGCCTATTCCCGGCCGGCACAACGTTTCACGACCGCAGCGAGCTGGACGCCGTGCAGCGCGAGCTGCGCGAGATCGAGGGCGTGACCATACTGATTTACGACCAGACCTGTGCAGCAGAAAAGCGTCGCCGTCGCAAGAAGAAAGAGATGGTTGATCCGCCCAAGCGCATCTTCATCAACCAGGCCGTTTGCGAGGGTTGCGGCGACTGCGGCCAGGCGTCCAATTGCCTGTCGGTGGTGCCGGTGGAAACCGATTTCGGCCGCAAGCGTCAGATCGAGCAGAGCAGCTGCAACAAGGATTTCTCCTGCGTCAACGGCTTCTGCCCCAGTTTCGTATCGGTGCATGGCGCGCAATTGAAGAAGCGCAGCGGTGCCGGCTTTACGCCGGCCGATCTGGCACGCGAGATCGCGGCAATAGCTGCCCCCGCCCCATGGCAATGGACCGGCCCGTTTGACTTATTGGTGACCGGCGTCGGCGGCACCGGCGTCGTCACCGTCGGCGCCTTGATCAGCATGGCCGCGCATCTGGAGCACAAGCAGGCCTCGGTGCTGGACTTCATGGGCTTCGCGCAAAAAGGCGGTTCGGTCTTGAGCTTTGTGCGTGTCGCTCCCACGCAGGACCTACTCAATCAGGTGCGCATCGACACCCAGCAGGCCGATGTGCTGTTGGCCTGCGATATGGTGGTCGGCGCCTCGCCGGACGCTTTGGGTACCGTCAAGCCCGGCCGTACGGTGATCCTGGCCAATACGCATGAGTTGCCGACCGCCGCCTTTGTGCGCAACCCGGACGCTAGCCTACAAGGCGACTCGCTGCTGGCCAAGATGCTGTATGCGGTAGGCGGCAAGCCTGAGTTGATGAACACCATCGACGCACAGGCCATCGCTCAAGAGCTGATGGGCGACACCATGCCGGCCAATATCGTCATGCTGGGTGCGTGCTGGCAACGTGGCCTGATTCCGCTGAGCGAAGCGGCCTTGCTGCGCGCGATGGAGTTGAACGGCGTGGCCGTAGAAGGCAACAAGACCGCGTTTGCGCTGGGTAGGCTGGCGATGGCTGACCCTGAGGCTCTGCGCCGCTTGGCCGGCGAGTTAGGGCAAAAAATCCAGGTCCTGAATTTCGACCGCTTGGACGGTGAAGACGGGCTGATCGCCCGCCGCAGCGCACATCTGACGGCCTACCAAGACAGCGCCTATGCGCAGCGCTATCTGGCCCTGGTGAACCAGGTCAGGCAGGCCGAAGCCACTTTGGGCGAGGCCGGCAAAGCCGAGCGCTTGAGCAAGGCCGTGGCGCGCTACTACGCCAAGCTCTTGGCCATCAAGGACGAGTACGAGGTCGCACGGCTCTATACCGACGGCACATTTGAAGCCGCCATGAAAGCGCAATTCGACAACTGGGACTCGCTGTCCTTCCACCTCGCGCCGCCGCTGATCTCCAAGCCAGGCAACGATGGCCGCGTCAAGAAAATCGAACTCGGTTCTTGGACCTTCAAAGCCTTCAAGCTGCTGGCCAAGTTCAAAGGCTTGCGTGGCGGCGCCCTGGACATCTTCGGCAAAACCGAGGAGCGCCGCATGGAGCGCCGCCTGATTGGCGACTATGAGCAACTCGTCAATGAGTTGCTGACGGGTTTGAGCGCCGACAAGCTGGACTTGGCGGTGCAGCTGGCACGCCTGCCCGAGCAGATCCGCGGCTACGGCCATGTCAAGCACGCCAATGTCGCGCTGGTGCGGGCCAAGCAGCAGGCCTTGCTGGACAGATTCCAGGGTCGGGTCGCCGCACCCGCCGAGCAGGTGGTGGCGATGCCGCAACAGCGTATCAAGAGCGTGGCTGAACTCTGAGGGCTGGAGGTAGGAGCCGGGTGCCTGGCTCCTACCCGAATTCACCGCATCAAGCTAGCGCGCGCCCGATCAGAATCTTCTGCACCTCGGACGTGCCTTCGTAGATCTGGCAGACTCGCACATCGCGGTAGATGCGCTCGACGGGAAAGTCGCTGACATAACCGTAACCACCATGGACCTGGATCGCGTCGGAGCAGACGCGCTCGGCCATCTCGGTGGCGAACAATTTGGCCATCGCCGCTTCTTTCAAACAGGGCTTGCCGGCGTCCTTGAGGCTGGCGGCATGATGGATCAATTGGCGCGCGGCCTCGATTTGCGTGGCCATATCGGCCAACTTGAAGTTGATCGCCTGGTGATTGAAGATGGGCTGGCCGAAGGACTCGCGCTGCTTGGCATAGCTCAACGCCGCCTCAAATGCGGCCCGCGCCATGCCGACCGCCTGGGAGGCGATGCCGATACGGCCACCCTCCAGACCGGCCAAGGCGATCTTGAGGCCCTGGCCTTCTTCGCCGAGCCGGTTGGCGGCCGGGATGCGGCAGTTCTCAAAGCGGATCTGCGCGGTGTCGCTGGCGTGCTGACCCATCTTGTCCTCGATCCGGTCGACCTCGTAGCCGGGCGTGTTGGTCGGCACCAGGAAGGCGCTGATGCCCTTCTTGCCGGCGGCCTTGTCCGTGACGGCCATGACGATGGCGACATCACCGTTCTTGCCGCTGGTGATGAACTGCTTGACGCCGTTGATCACATACTCGTCGCCATCGCGAACGGCGACTGTGCGCAGGCCGCCGGCCTCGGAACCGACATGCGGCTCGGTCAAACAGAAGGCGCCCAGCATGTCGCCGCGCGCCAGCGGTTTGAGGAAACGCTGCTTCTGATCCTCGTTGCCAAAGCCCATCAGGATCGAACAACAGGGACAGTTATTCACACTGACCACGGTCGAGGTCGCACCGTCACCGGCGGCGATTTCTTCGAGGATGATGGCCAGCGCCAAGTAGTCGAGGCCGGCACCGTCGTACTCGGTCGGCACGGCCACGCCGTAGCAGCCCAGCTCGGCCAAGCCCTGCAACTCGGCGGCCGGGAAATGGTGGGTCTTGTCCCACTGGGCGGCCTTGGGCGCAATCTCGGCCTGCACATAGGCGCGCACCGCGTCTTGCACGGCTTGGTGGTCTTCACTCAGTAACATGATGGTCTTGTCTCGTCACCAGGCCAGGGTTTGGCCGTCGTAATTGAAAAAGCCGCCATTGTCGGCCGGCGTCAAACCGGCCAGCACGCCACGCATGCCGGCCACGCTGGTTTGCACATCGATATCGGCGCCCTCTCCGCCCATTTCGGTGCGCACCCATCCCGGGTGCAGGCTGACGCAGATGGCGCGCTCGCGCAGGGCGATCGACGCATCCTTCAGCACCGAATTGGCAGCCGCCTTGGAGGCGCGGTAAAGCCAAGCGTTGCCATTCTCGCGCAAGCCTACCGAGCCCATACGCGAGGACAGCAGTCCCAGCTTGGCGCCCGGAGCCAAGGCGTCGACCAGCTGCGGCAGCACCCGCATCGGCCCCAGCACATTGGCATGCATGACGGCGTTGAAGTCGGCCTCGGTGGGGGTCTGCAGGCTGCTGCTTCGCGGGCCGAACACGCCGGCCACATAGAGCACCTGGTTGAACTGGTAGCCATCAATCTGCCAGGCCAGGCCGGAGGCGCCGGCGGTGTCGCTGACGTCAAGCTTGAGCGCCGTCGCGCCCTCGGCCTGCAGCAGGGCCAGACCGGCCTCGCTGCGCGCCGTGGCGACAACCTGCTCACCGGCGGCGCGGCATTGGCGCACGAACTCCAGGCCGATGCCGCGCGAGGCGCCGATGATCAAAACAGTGGCCATAGATTCAGGTGAAAGAGAAAAAAGCTATGGCGCGATTCTGCATCAGCCTGCCGGCAGCTCGCTCAAGTCATACGGCGCCGGCATAGCGTCGCCACAACACCCAAACCCGCCAGCAGCAAACCCCAGCTCGCCGGCTCGGGCACGGCCTGGGTCGTGCTGAAGGTATCGAGCGCGAAGCCCGACCCGCCGGGGCCGGAAACAAAAATACCGATGGCGTCGATGTCGCCCCAATTGACCGGGCTCGGGTTGCCGCTCGCTTCGATGAATGCGCCAAAAGGGATCAGGACGCTTTGTGCCAGCGAAGCATCCAGCGCCATCGCGAAACCAGCCACGCTGCTGAAGCTGCCCGCTCCATGGGCGGTGATGACTGCCACGGTCAGCGACATCGGGGCCGACACATAGCGGAAGTCGAGCTTGAAGGCAGTCTCGCTGAGCAGGTCAATGGAGAGGTCTTGGCCCAACAGATTGGCCATGCCGTAACTGAGATTGGTGACCAGCGGCACGGCCGCGTCAGAGAGCGTGAAGTAAGCGCCAGCCTGGATGGCGGCAAAGGTGAACTTGCCGCTCTGCGCCACGCCGGCCTCGATGGCGTTGGCCAGATAACGGCCGCCGCCCGGCGCTTCGGCCGAGGGCAGATAGGCCTCGACAAAGGGTGCGGCGTCGGTCTGAATCAGGCCGCTGCCGTCGCTGAAGGTGTCGAGGATGGATGCGGCGTGCGAGCTATTGACAGCAAAGACAGCGGCCATGGCTGCGAGTTTGAGGGCTTTCATGCGAGTTCTCCTTGAAGTGGATGGGATTGACGCAACAGCAGCAACAGCGCCAGCAGGCCGGCGCCGAACAAGGCCCAGCTGGCGGGCTCGGGCACGTTGCTGACAGCAAATTCATGACCGCTCGCACCGACGGTGTTGAGCCCAGCCACGGACGGTGCCAATGCGTAGTAGGCCGAGTGATAAAAATCGGCCTCGGCGCTGCGGCCGGTCTGGGCGTAATGCGTGACGCCGGCCGAGGTGGCGAGCGAGCCGGTGAATTGCAGGCTGTGGCCGACCTGGGTGGCCAGCGTCAGCGTGTACAGGCCGACGGTCTGCCGGCTGGCGTCCCATATGAAGCTGACCTGCTGGCCGCTTTGCAGATCGGTCAAGCGCGCCGAGGCGCCGGCGCTGGCGTTCAAAAAGCCGCCGATCTCGAACGACGGCGAGGACAGCGTGCCGTCAATGCGGAACTCGACCCGGTAGTTCACCGGCGTGCCCAGGGCCAGACCGGCGCCGCCGACCAAAACGGTGTCGGAAAAACTGCCCTGCGCCGTGGCGCTGGCATAGCCGCGAAACAGGCCATGGCCCTGCGCGTCATAGCCGTAAGCGTAGGCCGCAGAGGAGTAGGCCTTGAGCGTGCCGATGGAGCCTTCGAACAGCGCCGTCGCATTGCCGACGCTGCCACCGACGGTGGCACGCTCATCCAAGCGATACGGCTGCAGCGCCTCGGGCTGGTGGATGAAGCTGAAGTTGTCGACGTTGGCGATGGTCTGCGTCGGCGCGCCGGCGATCTCCAGCGTGGTGGTGGCGTTGACGGCGCCAGAAGAGCCATAGCTCTGCGCCCAGGCGCCGCAGGGCAGCAGCAGCGCGGTGGCTAGAGGAAGGAAGAAAGGTGTTCGTTTCATGGTGTTCACTCGCTGATGCGATCGACAAATTCGACCTAACCCAGCCAACGCGGGCCACAGCGCAAGCCGGACAGGGCGCGCTTCTTCAAACTAGGGGGAGCCGGCAAGGCGTCGGCCGGCGGACGGCTGCGAGCGGTGAAGATGCTGGCCATGCAATCCCCCTCCGCCCCGTTCTCAGCCTGGCCGAGCGCCTGGCAGCAGGCCTACCCCGAGCTGAAAAAAATCGCCCGCGCGCGCCTGCATGCGGCCGGGCCGCAGCACGGGCTCAACACCACCGCCCTGGTGCACGAGAGCTATCTGCGCCTGGCCCAGCGCGTCGGCCAGCTCGACTTCGCCAGCCCAGGGCATTTCTATGCCTATGCCGCGCAGGTGATGCGTTCGGTCATCGTCGACGAGCTGCGCAGCCGCAGCGCCGAGCGCCATGGCGGCGGGGCCGTGCATCTGACGCTGGACACCGCCGTGTCCAACCAGCTCTTGGTCGCCCCCAACGAGACCTTGCAGGTGGACGCCGCCCTCAGCCTGCTGGCCGAGGTCGAGCCGCGCCTGGCCCAGGTGGTGGAGATGCGTTACTTCGGCGGCATGACGGATGCCGAGATCGCCGCCGCCCTGGGCCTGAGCGACCGCAGCGTGCGGCGCGACTGGGACAAGGCCCGCGCGCTGCTGCGCACCATGCTGTGAAAAAGCCGTCCGGATTGGCGCGATGATTTCGTTGGTCAGAAGATGAGCCCCTGCCTGCCCTGCCCA
>JADMJQ010000082.1:13694-19338 GCA_018780415.1 Roseateles sp.
CGCTCTGGCCGCGCTACTCGGCGCGCCTGGACGAGCTGCTGGCCCTGCCCGAGCCCGAGCGCAGCGCCTGGCTGGCTGGCCTGCCCGAGGCCGACGCGGACCTGCGCCCTGGCCTCGCGGCGGTGCTGGCCGGGCTGCCCGGCGTCACCGATGACTTCCTCAGCGGGCCAGCATCATTCTCAGCTGCGAACGACGCGCCGGCCGAACGCGCGGGTGAACGCATCGGCCCCTACGAGCTCTTGCGCGAGCTGGGGCGCGGCGGCATGGGCGTGGTGTGGCTGGCGCGCCGCTGCGATGGCGCCTTTGCCCGGGAGGTGGCGCTCAAGCTGCCGCACGCCCATTTGCTGGCCGGGCCGGTGCGCGAGCGCTTTGAGCGCGAGCGCGACATCCTGGCCGCGCTTGATCACCCCCATATCGCGCGCTTTTTTGACGCCGGCCTGGGCGCCGATGGTCAGCCCTATCTCGCGCTGGAGGCCGTGGACGGCCAGCCCATCACCGCCTGGTGCCGCGAGCAGGGCCTGCCGCTGGCGGCGCGGCTGGCCCTGTTCGCCCAGGTGGCCGACGCGGTCAGCCATGCCCACGGCCAGCTGATCGCCCACCGCGACCTCAAGCCGGCCAATGTGCTGGTCACCCAAGAGGGCCAGGTCAAGCTGCTGGACTTCGGCATCGCCAAGCTGCTGGCGCCCGACGAGGGCGGCGCCATGACCCAGACCCGCGATCTGCTGGCCACGCCGCGCTACGCCGCCCCCGAGCAGCTCGCCGGCGGCCCGGTCAGCGTGGCCACCGACATCTATGCCCTCGGGCTGATGCTGTTCGAGCTGCTCACCGATCAAGCCCCGCCGCCGCCCGGCACATTGCGGCCGCAGCCCTCGCGCGCCGCCGCCGACCCGGTGCTGAGGAAGGCCTTGTCAGGCGACCTCGACGCCATCGTCGACCGCGCCCTGCAGACCCGGCCGCAAGACCGCTACGCCAGCGTCGCCGCCCTGGCCGACGACCTCTTGCGCCACCGCCAGCACCGCCCCATCCTGGCCCGCCACCTCAGCGCCTGGGCCCTGGCCGGCCGCTATCTGCGCCGCCATCGTCTGCCGGCGGCGCTGGCGGCCGCCCTCGTGCTCGCCTTGCTGGCGGGCACCGGCGGCGCCGCCTGGCAGGCGCATGAGGCGCGCGCCCAGGCGCGCCGGGCCGAGGCGGTGAAGGACTTCGTGCTCGGCATCTTCAGCGCCGCCGATCCGCGCCTGGCCGGCGGCAAGCCGAATGCGCAGACGCCCGCCAAGACCCTGCTCGACCGCATTGCGGCGCGCATCGACGACGGCCGCTTCGCCGCCGACCCCGAGCTGCGCATCGAGCTGCTGCGCACCGCCGTAGACATCTACCGCGAGCTCGGCGAGGACGCTGCTTTTGAGCAGCTGCAGGCCCGCCAACTCGCACTGGTGCGCGAACACTTCGGGCCGCTGCACGACAACATCCTGGATGCCGAACTCGAAGCCGCGCTGCGCGCCTATCTGCGCGGCGATCTGGAGGGTTGTCGGCGCCTGCTGAACGAGGCCGACGCGCATCTGCGCGCCGCCGGGCGCGATCAACACCCGCTGCGCGCGCAGTGGTGGACCACCCAGGCCATGTGCCTGCGCGATCAGCCAGACCAGGCCGACGCCCGCCTCGCCGCGCTGACCCGCAGCGAGGCGCTGTTCGCCCAGGTCGCGCCCGGCCAGCGCGGCCATGTGACGGCCTTGTGCGAGCTGGCCACCGAGTACAACGGCCAGTTGCGCCTGAGCGAAGCGGCCGCCACCAACCGCCGCGCCATCGCCATGTCACTGGCCCTGCCACAGCGCAACGAGGTCGAGCTGCAGACCCTGCACAGCAACCTGGGGATGAACCTGATGCAGGGCGGCGAGCTCGCGGCGGCGGCCGAGTCCTTCGGGCGCGCCGCCGAGATCGCCGAGCGCACCAGCGGTGCCGACTTCGCCACTGCACTTTTGCCCCGCGCCCGCCAGGCCCGCACCTTGCACCTGAGTGGCGAGCGGGTTTTAGCTAGCGCCTTGTTTGAGCGCCTGCTCGGGCAGATAGATCACTTGGGGCCCGACGCCGACAGCATCCGCGAGGATGCCGGCGAGCGCCTTGCGGCCGAAGGCCGCCCTGCCCTCGGTCTGCCCTTGCTGCGCCAGGCTCTGGCCGGGCAGCAAGCGCGTGGGCAGTTCGAGTTTGCCCAGCGCCGGGTGCAACGCCATCTGGCTGACGCCTTGGCCCGCCTGGATCGGCATGACGAGGCGCTGGCGCTGCTGCAGACCGCCTTGCAGGCCCACGAGGCCAACGAGCCGCCCGGCCGCCAGCCCAGCGCCGCCGCCCGCGAGCGCCTGGGCCGGCTGCTGCTCGACATGCAGCGCCCCGAGGCCGCCGCCACCGAGCTGCAGCGCGTGATCGACGAGGCCGCCGTCAAAACCTGGAGCCACGTCGCGCTGGCCCAGGCCGGGCTGGCCCGCGCCGCGCTGATGCTGGGCGATCGGCCGGCCGCCGCGCAGCATGCCCAAGCCGCGCTCGACACCTGGGCGCGGGTCAGCGGCTTTCGCGACGTGCGCATGCAGGCCTATCTCTGGCGGGTGCAGGCGAAGGTGCTGGAGGCGGCGGGTGACACAGTGGCGGCCAAGACCCTGCGCGAGCAGGCGCTGGCGGCCGCGCGGCGCACCGATGCGCCGCATAGCCTGAGCGTTATGGATCCGGGCTATCTGGGGCTGTGAATTCATGCAACCGTGCGCGAAGAGGGCCTGCTGCCAAACCGGCAAAGCATGTCCATATCAAGGGCGGCCCACGCTCCCGGATTCCTTTTATCCCCTTCATCCCCTTCATCCCCTCCATCCTGGCCAAAAATTATTTTGGGGCATGGACAACGCCACGCCTGTGCTCACGGCCTTGCCAGAGATTGAAGGTGATTCTTGCGCCGCTTGGGTTCGGTTGAACTACTCAGCGCCGCTCGCAAGCTGCCAAATTCAGATTGGCACAATCTTGCTCGTACACATTTGACGTTAGCATTTCAGCACTTTCCGCCCACACAGGAGGTTTCAATGAAATCACTCATCTTTGTCTTGGCTATGTTGGCCGCACCGTTCTGCCAAGCTGCAAATCCTCTTCCGCTATCCAGTGATGAGCTAAAGGCGAAGGTGATTGAGATCACGGAAGCCCAGAACAAGGTCATGTTGCTGGGGTCTACGGTGGCAGACGTGGATGCGCTTTTTTCTCTGTACGCCGACGACTTCACCTACGTCCATGAGGCATATGGCGGCACCTACACGAGAGAGAAACTCTACGGCAACACCACCCGTCTCTTGGCGCGCGGCCTCTATAGCAAGACCGAGCCTCGCTACACCTTGATTTCGACGATCCCCGGCTATAACAGCATTGCGGTTGAGCGCCAAGAGACCCACAAAGGCGTCACATCAAAGCATCTCGCAGTGTTCGAGTTCCGCGACGCCAAAGTCTCAAAGATCATCGAGTACTGGAAGTAACGGGGTCTTTGCCGCCGACATGCCATGAAGGCCAATGCCGTCAAGACCATCCACCTGGCCGCGCCGCCCCATGTGTTCGAGGCCTACAGCCATGTGGTGTGCCCGCTGGCGGCCGAGGACGGCGGTGGTTTCGTGTTTTTCACCATGCCGGACTTCCCGGGCCTGCTGGCCGATGGCGCCAGCGTCGATGAAGCGGTGGCAGATGGCCGGGAGGCCTTGCTGCAGATTCAAGATTTGACCCTCGGCGGTGACACTCGGCGGAAATTTATGGCGTTTTGGCGCGGCCACTCTCCCCGCACGATGCCGGGAGTTCGCCCCGGCGGGCGACCCTCTTTCTTGTGCGCACAAGAAAGAGGGCAAAGAAGGCGCCCCTGCCGCATGGCCCTGCGGGTCCGCTCGGTGCTCAAATTTGCCGGGCCGCGCCCAACTCACTGCGCTACGCTCCGTTCAGACAAGGGGCGCGAATTCAGTTTTTGAAGTCGCTGCGCGACGCCCGACAAATTCTGCGCGCCTCGCCCATGCAGAAGGGGTGAACACCCAAGAACACGGCTCGCTGCGCGTCGCCTCAAAGGGCGCTGGTGGCAGTACGGCACAACCAGGCGGTGAAGGTCTTCAGCGAGCGCCTCAAGGCGAGCGGCCATGCACCCAAGGACGTGATCGGCGCCTGCATGCACAAAATGGCCTTGCTCATCTTCGGCGTGTTGCGCTCAGGCAAACCGTTTGATCTTGGTTTGGCGCTTCCAAGGCTTGACTTTCAAGACGGTATCTGACTCCGAATTTGGCGAGGATTCCTCGGCGAGTTGCAGCGAGTCGACCGAATCAATCGAGATGGACCTTATTGCGGCATCAATCCCGGCCAGATCGATTCCGTCCCTGTCGCATGTAACTTTCAGCAGGCCGGATACGACGAGTTCAAATTCCTCTTCAGCTTCGTAGAAGTGATCGTTGTGCTCGGACAGGCTCACTTCTCGATGCTCAGTTTCGTACAGATTGCCTTTGAACAGGTAGTAGGTACCGGTAACCAGGATCGTGGTCGTGAATGGGATTCCAAACTCGCCGCCGCCAAAGTAGGTCGCTTCGTCGAAGTCCAACTCGACGTCCTCAGCCTCGTTGTAGCCGCTGACTGCCGCCTCATGGTTGTCATCGGGGATGGAGCGCGACGTGAATTTCTTCCACATCAAGGCTTCCCCAAGCTCTTGGGTCACTGCCTGTGTGAACTCCCGAGTCTCTTTGTCGAACGCCTCTAGAGCATCGACTGTCGGGCCGATGCTTTCGAAGAAATCAAGTTCTTTGAGCTCGTCCTGCACGCCCTCGGACTCAATGAAAACTTCCAGTGAAGCGAATGCCGTGACATTGCCAATCTCTGCGCATGCCGTTCGAAAATTGCCGTCGTCGCTAAGTAGAGTTAGAGGCTCGGCCGCAATTGAACGTATCGCCTGAAAGATCAGTGCGTCCGGGATGTCCTTGCGCACCTTGAGCGCTTTGAGCGGGGCTGTACCCTTGAAGTACGCCTCCATCGCCGCATTGGCCTGGTCGGCGGACAACTCGATGACGGTCGCACCGTTGTCGTTCGCCCACCCTTGGAATTCGCTCTCTGTTCCTGTGGCGACTTCCGCTTCTCTGGCTGTCAGTTGGAGGGCGAGGTCACTGAGCGTCGTTACTAGATCCGCTGGAACGCCGGGAGTTCTTTCAAGCGAACGAGCAGCTGAGACGAGCGAGGCAAGATGCTCCTTACTTTGAATACTTTGCTGCGACTGGAATTCTCTGAGCACCACGTGCGGGATGAACAGCTTGACTACACCAGCCTTGCACAGACGAGACAGCGCGGAGAAAGGCAGGTTGTCTCTGCGGGGATTTTTCCGGTAGACGTTAGTGTCGATGATCAGTCTGTATTTCGCCATGAAACGAGCATAGCGCAGCAGTGCAAGGTTCGGGGTCACAAGGTTCGCGCAAAGGCCGGGGATTGAGGTAGGGTTCGGGGTTCGGCATCACAAATATAGGCAAGACCTGACCCTCACGACATCGACCAACGAGGTGCAAGCGCAGCGCAGTACCCTTCGAGGCGACGCGCAGCGAGCCGTGTTCTTTGGAGTCCCCCTTCTGCATGGGCGAGGAGCGGAGAATTTGCCGGGCGTCGCGCAGCGACT
>JADMJQ010000104.1:0-1952 GCA_018780415.1 Roseateles sp.
TTGTCAATGCAGTCTTCCAGCAAATGGCGCTCGGCCAGCGGCGGTTTGCGCAGCACGAAGCCTGCGACCTCATCTTTGTGGCCGGGATGGCCGATGCCTAAGCGCAAGCGCCAGAAATTGGCCGAGCCGAGTTGCGCTTGCATGTCCTTCAGGCCGTTGTGGCCGCCGTTGCCGCCGCCCTGCTTGAACTTCATCTGGCCCGGTTCCAGGTCGAGCTCGTCATGGATGGCCAAAATCTCTTCCGGCGCAATCTTGAAGAAACGAGCCAGCGGCGCCACAGCCTTGCCGGACAAATTCATAAAGGTCATCGGCTGCAGCAGCCAGATCGGCCCCGGCGCACCTGGCGCGTTGTTGACGCGGGCGCACAAGCCGTAGTAATTGCGCTCGACCTGCAGCGAGGCACCGAGCTTGCGGGCAGCGGCGTCTATCCACCAGAAGCCGGCGTTGTGGCGGGTGTCCGCGTATTCAGGGCCTGGATTGCCGAGGCCAACAAAGAGTCGAATCATGGGAGGATTTTATGGCCGCGCCGGCGCCATTGATGCGCTCAAAAATGCAAAAAGGCCCCGCAGAGCAGGGCCTTTCGAACAAGCAAGAAAGCGAAAGAACAGCTTACTTCTTCTTCTTCTTCTTGCCGTCGTCCACAGGTGCTGCGGCGACCACGATGACTTCTTCGGCGGCTGGATCAACCGGCGTGGCAACCACGGGGTTTGGCTTGCCGTGCGTGACGACCTTGATGCCGGCTGGCAATGTCAGGTCATTGACGTGCACCGAGTGACCCTTGGTCAGGCCGGCCAGGTTCACCTCGATGAACTCAGGCAATTGCTTGGCCAAGCAGGTGATCAGCAATTCGGTGATCACGTGGTTGACGGTGCAAGAGTCGGTCTTGACGGCGGCCGAGGTCTCTTCGCCCACGAAGTGCAAAGGCACCTTCTTGGTGATCTTGGTCGTGTCATCAACGCGCTGGAAGTCTGCGTGCAGAACTTGCGGCTTGTACGGGTGCATCTGGAAATCGCGCAACAGCACTTGCGAGACCACGCCGTCCAGGTCCATCTCGAGGATGGTGCTGTGGAAGGCTTCCTTCTTCAAGGCGTGGAACAAGGCGTTGTGATCCATTTCGATCATCGCTGGCTCGCCGGCGGCGAACACGATACCGGGGACGCGGCCACCAACTCGCAGGCGGCGGCTCGCTCCGGTCCCCTGCAACTTGCGGTCAAAAGCTGTGAATTTCATAGTGACTCCAAAAAGGCTGAACACCGTTGCCGGTGTTCATGAGGTTGAGCGCCCGCGACCAGGCTGCTCAGGCTGTGCGGTCTTGCGACCGCGTTTCGAACCAGTGCCGGGGTCGCCCTCGGCGCTGGTTCAGAAGTTGTTGTTTTGCTCGCTAAACAGCGAAGTAACCGATTCGCCGTCCGAAATCCGGCGGATGGTCTCGGCGAACAAGAAGGCCACCGACAACTGGCGGATCTTGCCGCAGGCCTTGGCCGCGTCGTTCAGCGGAATCGTGTTGGTGATGACGACCTCGTCCAGCATGGATTTGGAGATGCGCTCAATCGCCGGACCCGACAAAATCGGGTGGGTGCAATATGCAAACACGCTCTTGGCGCCGCGGTCCTTCAACACCTCGGCGGCCTTCACCAGGGTGCCTGCGGTGTCGATCATGTCGTCCATGATCACGCAGTTGCGGCCGTCGATTTCACCGATCACATGCATCACTTCGGACACATTGGCGGCCGGGCGGCGCTTGTCGATGATGGCCAGATCGCAGCCGAGTTGCTTGGCCAGGGCGCGCGCGCGCACCACGCCACCAACGTCGGGGCTGACCACCACCAGGTTCGAATAATTGCGGGCCTTCAGGTCCGACAACAGCACCGGCGAGGCGTAGATATTGTCGACCGGGATATTGAAGAAACCCTGGATCTGGTCGGCATGCAAGTCCATCGTCAGCACGCGTT
>JADMJQ010000104.1:1962-5272 GCA_018780415.1 Roseateles sp.
GCGGCGAGCGCTGGCGCGCTTCAGGGCATCGACCATGATCAGCAGTTCCATCAGATTCTCATTCGTCGGCGCGCAGGTCGGCTGAATGACAAAAACATCGCGAGCGCGGACGTTTTGCTGAATCTCGACGGTCACTTCACCATCGGAAAAGCGCCCAACCAAGGCTTTGCCGAGGTCGAGACCTAGGTGTGTTGCAATTTCTTGGGAGAGAACCGGGTTTGCGTTGCCGGTGAAGAGGACGGTATTGAGTAGCACGAGCCATCCTTTTTAAAAGGACCCGTGGCCAGCCAGCGTGTCCGGGGTATTTCTTAAAGACTTAGCGTCTTAGCGCAAATAAATTTGGCAGGGGAAGAAGGATTCGAACCTTCGCATGACGGAATCAAAATCCGTTGCCTTAACCAACTTGGCGACTCCCCTACACAGGACACAGCAGAGCTGCTGCACCCTATAACTTTTCTGCAATTTCTTCGAAGATTGTTCTAGGAAATTACTTCAGCTTATCTTTTAACCAGCGGCCCAACCTTGCAGTGGGTGGCTGTCTAAGCTGCGGCAAATTCTACCAGACCAATTTGCAGGTAAACCCTGCAATTTCGAAAAAATTATCTGATTTAACAGATTTTCTTCCTGCTCATTCGCCGGAGTTTTAACTCTGGCGAATACTGCGCTTCCGGAGCCCGTCATTCGACTATTGCCGAATTCAGATTCCAATATCTGCAGTGCTTGAACAACTCCGGCGCAATTTGCTTCGGCTGGTTTTTGTAGGTCGTTGCGACCAAACCCGCCCAATATCTTTGCAATGCCTTCGTCGCCTAAGCTAATCAATTCTTCGTCGGTTCCGAAAGCTCCAGAGCCTCTGCCTGGTTTTTCGCCTGAAGAATTGTTTGCAGGAAAGCCCGCTACTATAGCCATGTTTTTTGATCTTGCCAAGAGGGGGCTAGAAAAAATTTCCTGTGTGGAGATGCTTTGGCTCGGTTTGAGGACCGCAAACGTCAGCGGCGGCAGGGCTATCGGGTGAAGGATTTCGCCTATGCCTTCGACGAAGGCATGGCTGCCGCCGAGGAAGAACGGCACGTCGGCGCCCAGGTTCAGGCCCAGCGACAAAAGCTTGCTGAGCGGCCAGTTCAGGCCCCAGAGCCGATTCAGGGCCAGCAGGGTCGAGGCCGCGTCGGAAGAGCCTCCGCCCATGCCGGCGCCGGCCGGCAGGCGCTTCTCGATCTGGATGTCAACGCCCCAGGCGCAGCCGCTTTGCTGCTGAAGCAGGCGGGCCGCGCGCAGGCATAAATCATCTGCAGGCAAACTGGCGCCAAGGTCGTGGCGCAGCAACTGGCCATCGCTGCGGCGCTCGAAGTGCAGGGTGTCGGCCCAATCGATCAGCGTGAAGATCGATTGCAGCAGGTGGTAGCCGTCTGGCCTTTTGCCGACCACATGCAAGAACAGGTTTAGCTTGGCCGGAGCCGGGACGTCGTAGATCGCTTGCATTGCTTAGGAGTGAGTTTGTTCAGGGCTCGACGCGGGCGCGCAAGGTGACGGCGGGCTCGGTCTTACGAGTGGCGATGATCAAGCCGTCTTGCAAATTGGCCAAGTCAATCTGCCAGCCAAGTTGGCTAAAACCATTGCCTTCGATCAAGGGGGTGCTGTGCACCTGTGGCCATGGGCGGCCGCGCAGCCAGTCAAACAAGGCGGCCACGGGGATCGCTTCGCCCAGCAGCTCTCGGGTCAAGGCATCCATGTCGGGGAAGCTGCGCTCGGCCTCGGGGGTCTGCAAGGTCGCATCTTTAGGGCCCCAGCTGGCACGGGCGACCAGGCTGCCCAGCGGCGTGCTCAGCTCCAGCGTGCCGGCGCGCGGGTTGCCCAGCAGCTCGAAGCCGGCATTGCCGCCCGAGGCGCGGCCGCTGCTGCCGGCCACCTGTACGCTGAGCCGGCCGCTCAGGCGCACATCGCCTTCGGCCATCACTTCAACCGGCTTCGGCGCAACCGTGGCGCAGCCGCCCAGCAAGAGCGCGGCGCTGCTAAGGACTATGGCGTTCAGTAGTTTGTTCATGGCTGGCCTTGCAGACGTTTGATGGTTTCGCGCAAGGCCTCGTTCTTGGGGTCGCGCGCGAGGCCTTCGTTCCAGATCTGCTGGGCTCGCGTCTGATGGCCACTGACCCAAAGCACTTCGCCCAGATGGGCGGCGATTTCGGCGTCGGGTCTGGCCGCGTAGCTCTGGCCCAGCAGCCGCAAGGCCTCGGCGTGATTGCCCAGCCGGTACTCGACCCAGGCCATGCTGTCGAGGATAAAGGGGTCGGACGGCAAAAAGCTGAGCGCCTTGGCAATCAAGGCCTTGGCCTCGTCCAGCCGCAAATTGCGTTCGGCCAGTGAGTAACCCAAAGCGTTGTAGGCGTGGTGATGGTCGGGCTTGGTGGCGATCACATTTCTCAGCAAGAGCTCCATTTCGTCCATGCGGCCCAGCTTCTCGGCCATCATGGCTTGCTCATACATCAGGTCTGGGTCATTGGGCAGGCGCTCATTGGCCTGGGCCAGCACGTCATGGGCGGGCCCCCAAGCCTGCGCATCGCGCAAGAGCTGTGACTCTGCCAGCAGCTTGGCACGCAACTCTTGCGGGCTGGTCTCGGGCAGCGATTGCAAAAGCTTGCGAGCCTCGGGCAGTTTGCCCTGGCGCGCCAGCAATGACGCGCGGCGAAACTGAGCCTCCAACTGGCGCTGCGGCGCGTCTACCTTGAGCAGCCAGGCTTTGGCCGCCTGCAGGTCGCCACGCATCTCGGCCGCCTGCGCAAGCAATAGCCAGGCTTGTTGGCGGGCTTCGGAACTTGCCTTGGGGTCAATGTCCTCGCCCGCCGTGGGCGGGCCATCGAGCAGTTTCAGATATTCGCGCAGCGCCTCGTCCGCCGCCTGCGCATGACGTAGCTCCAGCTCCAGGGTGCCGAGCGCAAACCAGGCGCTGCTGATGCTGGGTGAGGCGATTGTGATGGCACGGAACTCCCGCGCGGCCTCGGCCGGCCGTTGCGCGCGCGCCAGGGCTTGGCCATAGGCGAGCTGCAAGGCAAGATTGTCGGGTTTGACTTGCAAGCGCCGAGTGATCAGCGCCTCGGCCTGCGCCGCCTGCGGCAGCAAGTCCAAAGCCAACTGCATCGCCTCGTCGGCCTCGGGCGCGAAGGCGGCGATCTCCTCGGTCAGCGCCAGGGCGCGCTGGCTGTCACCGGCGGCCAAGTGCAGCCTGGCCATAGCGGCCAGCGCGGCCAGCCTTGTTTCAGGCTGCTGGGTGGCGGCCTGCAGCACCGGGGTCAGGGCGGCCAGTACGCGTTTGGGT
>JADMJQ010000104.1:5282-7164 GCA_018780415.1 Roseateles sp.
CAGCACGTTGAAACAGCCGCGGCAGCGACGCCAACACGGCCGCTCGCTCGGCCTCGGGCGTGATGGCGAGCAGCGAGCGCAAGGCGTCGGCGGCGTCGGCGGGCCGGTTCAGCAAGGCCAGCAACTGGATCACCATCTGGTGAGCGGCTGCGGATTTGGGTTGCGATTCGCGCCAAGCCTTGGCGGCGATCAAGGCCTGGTCACCGGCGCGCGCTTGCAAGGCGATATTGATGACGCGCTGAAACAGCACCTCATCGCCGGTGCGGCGCGCTGCGTCCAGCAAGACCTGGTAGGCAACGCCGGGCTGGCCGGTGCTCAATTCCAACTCGCCCACCAGCAATTGGTAGAACAGCGGCGCGTCCATACCGGAGTTGGCGGCGGGCGCCGGCTTGGTCTGGGCATCCACAGCAGGGCCGGCGACGGCCTGTTGGCCCAGCAGACCGGCGAGCAGCAGCGTGGCGCCAAGCCTATTGGCACCGGCGACGCGGCGGCGAAACTTCTCGGGCATGGAAACAGCTCCTGCATAAATACAAGCCCCGACCCGCGGCTAGGGACCAGCAACAGGAAGGGGCGACGGGGCATTTTGCCCCGATATCATGCCGACCATGCCCGAACTCCCAGAAGTTGAAGTCACCCGCCGCAGTTTCGCCGCCGCCATTGAGGGCGCCACCGTCTTGCAGGCGCGCCTGGGCAAGCCGCTGCGCTGGCCGCTGGGCCTGGCCTGTGAGGAGTTGAGCGGCGGCCGCGTCGGCGCCGTCAGCCGGCGCGGTAAATATTTGTGGTTGCCGCTGTCGCGGCCATCGGATGGCGGCGGGCTGCTGCTGCATCTGGGCATGTCGGGCTCGCTGGCCTTCACGCCAGGCGCGGGCGAACTGCCGGCTGGCCAGCATGACCACTTTGATTTGCAGACCGACCGTGGCCTGCTTCGCCTGACCGACCCGCGGCGTTTTGGCGCGGTGGTCTGGTCGCCGGCCATCAATGCCGACCCGGCCGCCAAGCTGCTGGGCAGCTTAGGGATGGAGCCCTTTGATCCACGCTTTGACGGCCCCCATCTGCATGCGGGCTTGAGCGGGCGCCGGGTCGCCGTCAAGCTGGCCCTGCTGGCCGGCGACATCGTCGTTGGTGCCGGCAATATTTACGCCTGCGAGGCCTTGTTTTTGGCCGGTATCGATCCGCGCTTGGCGGCGGCTAAGCTCAGCCGCCCGCGGGCCGAGCGGCTGGCGCAGGCGGTGCGCGCCGTGCTGGGCCAGGCGCTGGAGGCGGGCGGCACCACCCTGCGTGATTTCAAAGACGCCCACGGCGTGGCCGGCAGCTTTCAAATGCAGGCCCGCGTTTATGGCCGCGAGGGCCTGCCTTGCCTGAGCTGCGGCACGCCTATCCGGCGCATCGTGCAAGGCCAGCGCTCCACTTTTTTCTGCCCTCAATGTCAAAAACGCTAGCCCTGTCTCAACAGTTTGCCCCGACCCTGATTGCCTGGCAGCGCAGCCATGGCCGCCATGCGCTGCCCTGGCAAAACACCCGTGACCCCTATCGCGTCTGGCTGTCCGAGATCATGTTGCAGCAGACGCAAGTGACGACGGTGCTCGACTATTACCGGCGCTTTCTGGAACGTTTTCCTTCTGTTGCCGAGCTCGCGGCGGCGACGCTGGACGAGGTGCTGGCGTTATGGGCCGGTCTGGGCTATTACAGCCGGGCGCGCAATCTGCATGCCTGCGCGCAGGCAGTGGTGACCCTGCACGGTGGCGAGTTCCCGCGCAACGCGGCCGCCTTGCAAACGCTGCCCGGCATTGGCCGCTCGACCGCGGCGGCGGTGGCGGCTTTTTGCTTCGGCGAGCGCGTCGCCATTCTTGACGGCAATGTCAAACGGGTGCTGGGCCGCGGG
>JADMJQ010000104.1:7174-8955 GCA_018780415.1 Roseateles sp.
TGCTGGCCTTTGACGGTGATCTGGCCAGCACGGTCGAAGAAAAGCGCCTGTGGGCGCTGGCCACCGAGCTGCTGCCGGCCCAAGGCATCGAGTCCTATACCCAGGGGCTGATGGATCTGGGCGCCACCATCTGCGGCGCCCGCACGCCGCAATGCCTGCTTTGCCCGGTGGCCGAGCTGTGCGCGGGGCGTATTGGCGGCGAGCCGACGAAATTCCCCATCAAGACCCGCAAGCTCAAGCGCGGCCGGCGCGAGAACTGGTGGCTCTGGCTGGAACGCGAGGGTCAGGTCTTGCTGCAGCGGCGCCCGGACAGTGGCGTCTGGGCGGGGCTGTGGAGCCTGCCGCTGTATGACGATGAGGCGGCGCTGCAGACCGCGGCCGACCGGCTCGGCGCCGAACTTGAAGTGATGCCGCAAATCAACCATGCGCTGACGCATTTTGATTGGATACTGCACACCCGGCGCGCTGATCTGGCTGCCTACCCTGTCGAGCTTGGCCCCGGCGGTGTTTGGGTCGCCCGCGAGCGGCTGGCCGATTACGCCTTGCCCGCGCCGCTGAAAAAAATGATTGCCTGAGAGACGAACCGAGATGAATGCCGCCACCAAGAATGCCGTTGAATCCGCCCTGGTCGCCTTGTTGGCGGCCGCCTGCTGCTTGTGGTTTTTGATCTCGGCCGCCAATGCAGACGGTGAACCCTCAGCGGCCTTGCTGACGTTTTTAAGCCTTGGGATGGCGGCCGGCCTGATGGCGCACTGGGTTTTCATGGGTCAGGCCTTGCGGCGCAGCGGCCGCCGCCTGCTGCCCTGGATGCTGGCCCTGGTGCTGCTGGCGCCGCTGAGCAGCGTGGCGCTCTTGGTGCTGCTGTACTCGGCCGAGGACAAGCAGCCCCAGGTCTGAGCGCCTACTTGGCGTCCAACTCGCGGTGCCTTTTCAGCACCTGGCCGTGGTGGGCAAACTGACGCGCCAGGGCTTCGACCAAGTAAACCGAGCGATGCTGGCCGCCGGTGCAACCAATCGCCACGGTCAAGTAGCTGCGCTGATCGGCGGCGAATTTGGGCAGCCATTGGGTCAGGAAGGCGGCGATCTGGCTCAGCATCAGGCCGACCTCGGGCTGTGCGGCCAGATAGTCGGCAACCGGCTGGTCGCGCCCATTGAGCGGCCGCATGGCCCGGTCGTAATAGGGGTTAGGCAGCACGCGCACATCAAACACAAAGTCGGCGTCGCTGGGCACGCCATGCTTAAAAGCAAAGGACTCGAACACCAGGGTCAGCGAGTTGCCTTCCACCACCACCAGATCGCGCACCCAGGCGCGCAGCTGCGCGGGGCGGAGCTGGCTGGTGTCCAACACGGTGGATTCAATCCGCAGCGCGCCAAGCAGCTCTCGCTCCAGCGTAATCGCCTCCAACAAGGCGCGGTGGCTGTCGTCTTGGCTTGACGGCGATTGGTCATGGCGCAAGGGGTGAGGGCGGCGGGTCTCGGAGAAGCGCCGCATCAAGGTCTCGGTGTTGGCGTCAAAGAAGATCGACCGAATCGCCACGCCCTCGGCGCGCAACTGCTTGAACAAGGGCAACAGCAGAGGCAGCGAGCCGACGCTGCGCACGTCCACCGCGATCGCCACCCGGCGCTCGCCGCGCTGCTGCTCAAGGCGCAAAAAGTCCATCAGCAGGTCGGCCGGCAGGTTGTCTACGCAGAAAAAACCGGCGTCCTCCAGTGCATGCATCGCCTCCGACTTGCCGCCGCCGGACATGCCGGTGACCAGCACGACATTGCTTTTCTCCGCG
>JADMJQ010000104.1:8965-19326 GCA_018780415.1 Roseateles sp.
CCACATCGCTTTGCTGATTCGCGTCCGTATTGCTGCTCATGACTTGGCTTTCTTGGGGCGAGTTGGTGTTGCTGCCGAGTTTGTCATTGGCGCCGGGTTGGCGGACAGGTCGAGCATCTCTTGGGCGTGGGCCAGGCTGGTCGACGAAAGGCGCTCACCGCCGAGCATGCGGGCGATCTCCGCCACCCGCGCTTCGCCGCTGACGGCTTGCACCGAGCTGAGCGTTTGCCCCGCGGCCATGGCCTTGGCGACGACCAAATGCTGATCGGCACAGGCGGCGACCTGGGGCAGATGGGTGACGGCCAGCACTTGGGTGGAGCGCCCTAACTGCTTCATCAAGCGGCCAACGGTTTCGGCCACGGCGCCGCCGACGCCGGCGTCGATTTCGTCAAAGATCAGGGTGCCCACGCCGCCGCTGTCTTGCTGGCAGGTGGTGACGGCAATGCCCAAGGCAATGCGCGATAACTCGCCGCCCGAGGCCACCTTGGCCAGCGGCCTGGGCGTGCTGCCGGCGTGGCCGGCGACCAAGAACTCGGCCGACTCCAGGCCGAAGCTCTGCGGTTGCTCTTGCGCCAGCAGGCTGACCTCAAACTGCCCCCCACCCATGCCGAGTTGCTGCATGGCCTGGGTGACGGCAGCCGCCAGCTTGGGCGCGGCGGCGCGCCGCAAGCTGCTGATGCGCTTGGCCTCCCGCTCAAAGCCGCTGCGCGCGCTGACCAAGGCGGCACTCAGAGTGGCGATGTCGGTGGCCGCGTCCAGTGCTTGCAACTCGCTTTGCCATTGGTTCAGAAGCTGCGGCAGTTCAGCGGGCGGGCGCCGGTAGCGGCGCGCCAGCGTCAGCCAGGCGGAGAGCCTATCGTCCAGTTCCTGCATGCGGGCCGGCTCCAATTCGGTGCCGTGCAGATAGGTGCTGAGAGTGTGGCCGGCATCTTGCAGCTGCGCCTGCGCACCGCGCAAGGCCTCGACGGCAGGCAGCAGGCCGCTGTCGTAATCCAAAACCTTCTCGAGCTGGGTCAAGGCCTTGTCGGTTTGCGACTCAGCGCTGGGTTCGGCCTCGGTCAAGGCATCCAAAGCGGCGCGCACGGCGTCCAGCAGTGACTGCGCATGCGCCAACTTTTGATGTTCTGAATTCAGCGAGTCCCACTCATCCAGGCCGGGCGACAAACGCGCCACTTCGCCGATCTGCCAGGCCAGGCGCTCACGCTCACGTAACAAGTCAGCCTGACGCGATTCAGCGGCGGCGAGCTGGTCGCTGGCGACTCGCCAAGCGGCATAGGCGTGCCCCAAGACCGTGCAGTCCAGGCCGGCATAGTTGTCGAGCAGGGCGCGCACCGCCGGTTGGCGGGTCAGGCCTTGCCAGGCATGTTGGCCGTGGATGTCCAGCAAGCTGTCGGCCAGCTCACGCAGCTGCGTGACCGTGGCCGGGCTGCCGTTGATCCAGGCGCGGCTCTTGCCCTGCGCATCGATCACGCGGCGCAGCAGCAGACTGCCGCTGCCATCATCGAAACCTGCCTCCTCCAACCAGCCGGTCAGATGGACGGGGCGGTCAAATTCGGCCGAAATCTCGGCCCGCGTGGCGCCTTCGCGCACGACGCCAGCGTCGCCGCGGCTGCCGAGTGCCAGCTGCAAGGCATCGACCAAGATTGATTTGCCGGCACCGGTCTCGCCGGTCAGGACCGAGAAACCGGCAGCGAAGTCAAGCTCCAATTCGGGCACGATGACAAAGTCGCGCAGGCTCAGGCGGCGCAGCATCAATGGGCTCCCATCAGCTCACGCCCTCATACCAGCGCAGCTTGCGGCGCAAGGTGGCGTAATAGCTCCAGCCCTTGGGGTGTAAGAAGCAGACCTTATGGGCCGAGCGGCGCACGCTGATGCGGTCTCCATGCAGCAGGCTGGCCAGGCTTTGCATATCGAAGTTCACGCTGGCGTCGCGGCCGGCGACGATTTCCAGTGTCACATCGCCGGTGTCCGGCAGCACGATGGGGCGGTTGGATAAGGTGTGCGAGGCAATCGGCACCAGCAGCCAGCCGGCAATGCTGGGGTGCAAAATCGGGCCGCCGGCCGACAAGGCGTAAGCGGTGGAGCCGGTCGGCGAGGCGACGATCACGCCGTCGGCGCGCATATTGGCGACGAACTCATCGCCTACATCGATGCGCAACTCCACCATGCTGGCGGTAGCGCCGCGGCTGACCACCACATCATTCAAGGCCAAGCCCTCAAAGATGCTGCGTTCATCACGCCAGACCGCACCTTCCAGCATATTGCGGTATTCCATTTCGTAATCGCCGGCCAAGATCGGCGCCAGCGCCTCGCGAAAACGCTCCATCGAGATGTCGGTGATGAAGCCCAGCCGCCCCTGGTTGATGCCTACCAAGGGCACGCCAAAGCGGGCCATCTCGCGCGCGAACCCCAACATCGTGCCGTCGCCGCCCACAACGATGGCCAGGTCGCACTGTGTGCCTAACTGCTCATTCGACAGCGCTTCATAGCTGGTCATGCCGGTGTTCAGGGCGGTCTCTTGTTGCAGAGAAACGTCCAGGCCTTGCCGCGTGACGAACTCGGCAATTTCCTCAAGGATTGGGCGTATCCCCAGCGCCTGATGCTTGCCCACAATTGCCACATGCTGGAAACGTTTCGCCATAGCGAGGAATTACACCACAGCACTATGACGTTACGGGGAAGTCCGCGTGGCGCTTGCCCCGGGGGAACCTACAATCAAGCCATGCTTGACGAGCGATCCAAATCACTGCTGAAAACCCTGGTCGAGCGCTATATCGCCGACGGCCAACCGATTGGCTCCCGCACCCTGTCCAAAGCCTCCGGCCTGGAGCTGAGCCCGGCCACGATACGCAATGTGATGGCCGACCTTGAAGAGTTGGGCCTGATCGCCAGCCCGCACACCAGCGCCGGGCGCATCCCCACCGCACGCGGCTACCGGCTTTTTGTCGACACCATGTTGACCGCGCAACCGGCCCTGCTGGGCGCGGACGCCAAACCGATAGACACGCATCTGCAGCCCGACCAGCCGCAGCGCGTGATCGCCAGCGCCGCGCACCTGCTGTCGAGCCTGTCCAATTTTGTCGGCGTGGTGACGGCGCCGCGCAAGCCCGGCGTTTTCCATCACATCGAATTTTTGCGGCTGGGCGATAGGCGCGTGTTGGTGATCATGGTGTCACCCGACGGAGATGTGCAAAACCGTGTCATCTTCACCGCCCAAGATCTCAGCCAGGCCGAGCTGGCCGAAGCCAGCAACCGACTCAACGCCCATTACGCCGGCTTGAGCCTGGAGGCGGTTCGTGAGCGTTTGAAGAATGAAGTGGATGAATTGCGCGGTGAAATTGCCAACCTGATGAGCGCGGCCGTGCAAGCGGGCACCGAGGCCATGGCGGATGAGGAGGAGCGGGTGGTCATCTCCGGCGAGCGCAATTTGCTCACCGTGCAGGATTTCGGTAACGATATGGGCAGCCTGCGGCGCTTGTTTGATGTGTTCGAGCAAAAGACGCAGCTGATGCGTTTGCTGGACGTGTCCAGCCGCGCCGAGGGCGTGCGCATCTATATTGGCGGCGAGAGCCAGGTCGTGCCGTTTGAGGAGCTGTCCATCGTCTCCGCGCCCTATGAAGTCAACGGCCAGGTCGTCGGGACCTTGGGCGTGATCGGGCCGACGCGAATGGCCTATGACAGGATGATCCAGATTGTCGACATCACGTCGAGGATGATCAGTCAGGCGCTGTCGCAGAAGTAGCCGCCGCCAAGACCTATACAATCGCGCGCTCCGCCTTCGCGGCGGAGTGAATGAATGAAGCACCCCCTGGGGGCCGTTAGCTCAGTTGGTTAGAGCAGAGGACTCATAATCCTTTGGTCATAGGTTCAAGTCCTATACGGCCTACCAAAAAACGTATGTAAATTAAGCACTTGGCGCCATTGGGTTCTGAGTGCTTTTTCCATTCTGGGCGCTGGTGCCAGTCTGGTGCCAGTGTTTATGGCGCGGCGCGCGCTTTTGCAGCGAATTGCAGCCGCTTTTGCAGTAACCGGCGCCGGCTTTTGCAGTACCCGAATGAGATTTAACAGCCAAACCGCGCAGCCAGAGCCTCAGGTTATCCACAGCCAGACCGCTCCGTTTTGTCAGCGCTGAAACGGCAGGATCTCCCAAGGTGCAGTCATCTCCGGGAGCTCTATCTGCTTTGCCGAGTGACTGAGGTTGCTCTCGGCGTACACCACCTTGGCGGCATCAAGAGGCTCACCTTCTTCCCATCGAATTTCTGCATGGAACGCGAACTCGAGATCCACGGTGAATTCCAGTTCCCTTCTGGCAGCCGTTCCATCGTCCCGGTTTCGCGCATTGACAAGCAGGGACAGTTGGATGGGCACTACCGCTACACCTGAAAAGTGCGCCTCACCCGGCCGCTGGTTATTCAGGTTGATCAGTGAGCCATTGGGGCCAACAGGCATGAGGCGGAAAGGCGTCAGCATTCGCCAGAAGGATATGTGGGGAGCAGACGTATCGGGCATAGACAAACGGTCAAGGACCACCCTGTCCAAGTCTGGAAAAGACCCCGCCAAGGCATTAAACAAATTAGATGTTGGATCACTCAGCATCGGTTCCAAGACCTTCTGGAATGCCAACAAGCGCTCAACCTCCGGCTGCGTCCTGAGGGCTGCCAAAGCTCCGTCTAAGGTTGAGAACCCGATCAGCTTCGGAGAGGTCTCGCAGTACTTCAAACAACCAACATCACGCGACACTACGACCACACATCGGTGCCGTTCTTCAGCAAAGAGCTCCAGCGTCAGCAGCGCAAACGCATCCGGGAATTCCTTCCTCTTTTCGTCGTTGTTCTCGAATGGATACTTACAGGCAAAGTACATAGACAGAACCTGCGACGTGCAGCTGTCTGCTACAGGCAAATGCTCGATTGCCAGTTTGGCTCGGTGGGTTTTGAGACGCGCTGATGCAATGTCGACCGACTTTGAGGCATTGACCGCAACAAGCACCTGTTCAAGGATGACCCCGAGACCCGTCTGGTCGGCGTGTTTGCCCTCTCTCAAAGGCTTCAGCAATCCGTCGAACTTGGCCTTGACGTGCTCTCTCAAGTGCTTTTGCACCTCCATTGCCCAGACGTAAGGTTCCACGACGGAAACTCGCGCACTCTCCACCAAGTCCGCGAGGTCGCGAAATGACGCCCCCTCCAAATCGAAGTTTGTGCTTTGGTAGATGCAGGTATCGATAGCGATCGCAAGCGGCACTTGCGCATGCATTGCTACTCGCAGTCTCTCGGTAGCGCTTCGATCAATTTTTCCTTTGAACTCCCTTGTTTCCGGGGTTTCATTGCCACCCTTGTCACCAGATAGTTTGCTCACAAGGCCTCCCTGAGTAGTGCCTCGGGCATTTTGCTATAGCAATGCGCCCAACGCGCTGGCAGTGGCCAAAAGCAGCCGAAGGCAACTGCAGACAGAAACGACAACCGGTGCAGCAGGCGTCGTGTCGACCAATGAGCGGGCGGAAACGGAGTTCAGGGTAGTCCTCACAATGATGGGTGAGCCCGACCCTTGGGGAGAGCCGATCAAGTGCTTCCCATATGCCGACTTGAGACAAATGGCGACGGAGCTACTTGCCAGTTCCGAACTGCTTGCGCTGACTGAATGACGGATTGAGTCGCGAGGGCTTGTTGACAGTTCTCTCGGACGTCAAAACAGCCCAACCGGCTCAGTCGAGATTGGCCAGTTGTAAATGATCAGCTCTCGCCTAGCCACCTTCTTGCTGCCGCCACCGACCGTGTAGTCGACATCAAGCGTCTCCATCTCATAGTCTTTGAAGCAAGTTCGGATCACCGGATAGCCATTGAGACTGGCGACGCCTTGCCTTTTGAGCTTTGAGCTTTGAGCGGATGGCCGAGCCAAATGCGCCGGCTTCGGTGACACGTAGAAGCTTGTGTGGGGCGGGAGGGTTGAAAACTTTTTCGGAATTCCCTGGAGGGCGGCCCTGGGCCGGCCTTTACCGGCGTTTGAACGACTGGTTTTTTGAATTCAGAAACGCCAGGACGTGCCATGCAATGGCGTCAGCGAGGCTGGATTGCAGCCGTAGAACCGCGCTTTTCTGCATCGCGTAGCCGCGCTGTGCTCAAACCTCTTGAAACATAAATATGTCGTCTATACAAGACGAAATATTCAAATTCGCTTAAAATGTCTTACATGAAAGACGTCATTCGCCTGCCAAGTGATTTGGGCCACGCCGTGATGCGGGAGCGCAAGGCCAGCAAGATGAAGGCGACCGACATTGCGGTACGTGCGGGCCGTGCGCGTGATGTGCTCTACCGGCTGGAGCAGGGCGAGGATGTCACCGTCAGTTCGCTGATGGCCATCTTGGGGGCCATGGGCCTGACCATTCGGCTTGAGCGTGCGGGCATGCCGACGCTGGAAGACGTGCAACGGCGCTTTGCTTCGGTCGATGAGGACGACGATGCAGCCGCTTCCTGAAAAAATCAAACAGCTGCAGGTCGAGATCGGCGGCGCCGTGCGCGGCCAGCTGCTCAAGCACTCGGTCTACGAGTTCCGCTACATCGACAGCGCTGTGGAAGATCAGCCGGCCGTTGGCCTGTTGATGCCGCCCAGCACCCCCACCTATCGGGATGGCGACCTGTTCGCTGTCATGGATCAGCATCTGCCTGAGGGCGATCTGTTCATGCGCCTGCGCGCCCTGTTTCCCAAGCAGCCGCTGACGCCAATGCACTTGCTGGCGCTGGTTGGTTCCAACGGCATCGGCCGACTTGGCTACCAGTTGCCCGATAGGCCGGCGGCGGCACGGGGAACCGTGATGGACCGCAAGGCCTTGCTGGGGACGACGTACACGCCCGAGGTGTTTGACGAGCTTGTGCGAGCCTATCTCAGCACGGGCGCCGGCATTGCCGGCATGCAGCCCAAGATCATGGTGCCGGATCGACCGACGATCCCTATCCCCACGCTCATCGTCAAGACAGCGTCTAGCGCCTACCCTGGCTTGGCCGCCAATGAATTTATGTGCCTCACGGCCGCCGCGAAAGCAGGCATCTCGACGCCAGCATTCGATCTGTCGCATGACGGGCAGATGCTGGTGCTGGACCGCTTCGATATCGAGCCCGATGGCACTCGCCTGGGCTTTGAGGATGTGGCTGCCTTGATGGGCCTGCGTGTGCGTGATGTCCTGTCTGATCGAAAGTACCGCGGCAGCTACGAGACGGTCGCGCAACTGCTGCAATACCTGCAACTGCCCAGCGAGAACCTGCGTCGCTTCTTCGAACAAGTCGCCTTCACGGTGATGGTGCGCAACGGCGATGGCCACCTGAAGAACTTTGGGCTGCTTTACCGCGCGCCAGGGGATGCTTGGCTGGCGCCGATGTTTGATGTGGTCACCACCTCAATCTATCGCTATCAGCAATACATGGGCGGCCCAGATCTGGAAGACCGCACGCTAGCCCTGAAGCTCTTTGCGGGACGGGGCCAGACCAAGGCCTATCCGGCCACGCAGGAGTTGCTGAGGTTCGGCCGGGAAGTCTGCGGTGTCAACCGGCCTGAACAAGTGCTTCAGCGTATTGCTGAGGCGATGGCGCAAACGCTGCGAGAGGCCGCGTCGGACGAGCGCATACCGAACGCCCTGTTGGCCGAGATGCGCGTGGTTTGGGAGGACGGGATGATGCCTGGCCGCAAGGTCTGATCTGGGCGCTTGTCCGGTCAACGCCTTTTGCGCCATGGCACACCTGAAGTGAGGGTCAGAATCAGCCGCGACGGCGTTCACACAAAGATGCAGCTGCATCACAACAGCAGCGGGCTGGCGGAAGCTTCTCGCCAACCCGCATCACCTGGCGCGGCGCCTCAGGACTTGGCGGGTGCGTCGGGTGGCGTCACCACCACCGCGCCGTTCTTCACCGGCAGCGTGGCGCCCGGCTTGAATGAGGTGCGCACCAGACCTTCCTGGCCGGACAGACGGTAGGTGACGTCATAGCCGACGACTTTCTGCGACTTCTCGTTGACGGTATGGCAGCGCCGCTCGGTCGTGACAACGACATCCTTTTCTTGCATATTCTTCTGGACCTGGTTGCCGGCATAGCCGCCTGCCGCCACCCCGGCCACCGTCGCCAGCGTCTTGCCATTGCCGCCGCCGATCTGGTTTCCGAGCAGACCGCCGGCCAGGCCGCCAATGACGCTGCCGGCCACGCGTTTGTCGTCCTGCACCGGTGCTTGGTGCTTCACGGCCACGTCGCTGCAAGTTTCCTTCGGCGTGACAACGGTTTCCGTCACTTCTTTGACTGCCAGCACCTCGGCGCTGGTGGGTGTGTTGATCGTTCGGTAGCCGGTGACGGCGCCCGCACCCAGAACGACTGTAGCGATGCCACCGATGACTAGGCCCTTGACCATTGATTTGTCCATTTGATGGCTCCTCTTGCGTTCAGATTAAAACTCATGATACGTCGCCGAGTTGCGCGACCCAGGTTTCAAAGGCGGGAGGGCCGCTGCAGAGCAGGTTTCGCGCGCCATTTCGCTTTCCTCGAGCAGCGGCGCAGACTGCCCTTGAGCGGCCCGGCGCAGCGGTGGAGGCAAAGGCAAAGGCACTGCCTGCCCGACACCGGCTCAGACTGCCGCGAGCGATCCCTGTGCGGTCAGTGCGCGAAGTACGCTTTGATGGCGCTGGCGCGCTGCATTCATACGCTCCGCGATGGCGTCGGCTTCATCTGAGCGACCCTGGGCCCGGTAGCAGGTCTCCGCGATTTGCATGCAGCGGCTGTGCAGCAGATGACCCGCTGTCCTGACTTCATCCATCGCCAGACTCTGCGCAGCGTAGGCGAGCGCGGCCTCGGCATCACCTCGGCGGTGGCTCAACTCGGCCAGCGCAATCAGCGCCGACAGTGTCGAATAGTTCGCACTTAGTTTGCGTGCCTGCTCCAGGCTGGCTTCCAGAAGAGTTTGCGCGGCGTCCAGATCTGCACACAAGCTCAGCAACTCACCAAGGTTGTGCATCAGGCTGATGCGTCGCCAGTCGATCAGCTGCGGGCTGTCGATCAGGCTGCGGATCTGCGGCGCGTAATTCCTGGCCCTTTGCTGCACCGCATCGACCAGCCTGGTCTGACCCTGCTGCTGCGCCGAGCGCAGCAAAAAGATGAAGGACAAAAGCAGGTTGTCATAGGCCAGTTGCAGTGCCTTGGGGTCGCCACTCTCGCGTGCAAAGGACAGTGCGCGCATATGCAGGCTTTCGGAATGCGGCAGGTCGGCTCGCCTGGCATGTGCATGGGCTGCGCAGGATAGCGCGGTCGGCAGCAGCTTGAACATGGCCGGCTGCTCGGCAAGGGCCAAGGCGTATTCGGCCAGGGCCCAGGCCTGGTCGGCCAAGCCGAGTTCCGCCAACGCAAACGCCGCCAAGGTGGCCGCGCTGATGGCGCTGGCGGCGTCATTGCAGCGCTGCGCCGCTTCCTTGGCTTGCAGCGCGGCCTGGTAGCTGGCGGGCAGGTCGCCTTGGTGCCAGCGCGCCCTTGCCAGCGTCAGCCAGGCCTGGGTCAACTGCCCACCCAAGGTGGCGGCCTGGAGCAACTGCTGGCACAGCTCGGCCGCTTGTTCCCATTGCTGCGCGCGCAGCGCTTGCTGGGCCCGCCCGATCTCCAGACCCCAGTCGAGATACTGGTCAGTTCGCTGCAGCTGCTGTGAGCGTGGGTGAGTGGATCGGGACATAGTGGGCCTCGTTGCGATGTGCATGATAGGCGCGCCCGATAGAATCCAGGCCTTGCAAAGAAGGCACAAAAGAACCCCAAAGGGCGCAGGCGCACATGATTGAAGTATTCAAGACCATCGACAAGTTCGAAAACATCGTCACCACCCTGCTAGAAGAAGAGGGTTTTTGGGTGCGCCACAAGTTCAAGGTCAGCGTCAGCCTGGAGGAGAAGAAGCAGATCGGCAAGCAGTCCGCGCCCAAGCCCGAGATCGATATGCTGGCCTTCAATTTGGCGACCAACGAGGTGCTGGCCCTGGACGTCAAGGCCTATCTGGACTCACCCGGCGCCAAGCTGTCCCTGCTGCAAGAAGAGCACGATGTGCCGACCGGCCGCTTCAAGCTGTTCACCTCCGAGCGCTATCGCAGCCTGGTGTTGGCGCGGCTTTTGCAAGACCTGATCACGCTGGGCATGGCTAACGCCGAAACCAAGGTGCGCCTTGGCATGATTGCCGGCAAGGTCAATCAGGGCCAGAGCGAGGCCATCCGCGCCCATATGCAGGAGCACGACTGGCTGTTCTGGTCACCCGACGACGTCAAGGCCAAGGTGGCGGCGCGCAATCAGATCAAGGCCTGAGTTAGGGACCCTCTACAAAACCCCCGTGGGCCGCGGCGGGATCTTTGCGGGATGCTG
>JADMJQ010000186.1 GCA_018780415.1 Roseateles sp.
TCTGGGCGGCGGTCCGCGCCTTGGCCAACATCCCGCAAAGATCCCGCCGCGGCCCATGGGGGTTTTGCAGAGGGTCCCTAGCGTTCCTGCGGCGCCACCCCCTTCAACAGCCGTGAAAACACGCGATGCCGCTCCGCATCGACCGGCCTGTGCAAAGGCTGATCGCCGGGCGGGTACTGGGTGGTCGACAGGCCACGGTTCCAGTCGGTGGCGGGCCGCACCGGCCTCGGGCAAAAGCCGCCGCCGCATCTCGGGCAGACATTGCCCAGCACCTCATCCACAAAGGTCCGGCAGAAGGTGCACTCAAAACTGCAAATCATCGCCTCCAGCGATGCCGGCGGCAGCGCCTTGGCGCAATGTTCACAAATGGGTCGAAGTTCAAGCATGGTGAAGTGCGTCCTTTTTGTTTTGACCAGGGCGTCGAGCGCCCCAACGCCAAGCCGCCGCGGCCACCAATATCAGCAAAGGCAGCAGCCCCCACTGGATCGCCGACCAACCCCAGGCATTGAAGACGACGCCGGCCAGCAATGCGCCGCTGGCGGCGACGGCCGCGGTGATGAACTCGTTGGCGGCTTGCGCCCGCGCCCGGTCGGCCGGGCTGTCGGCGGCGAAGCTCTGGGCCAGCAGGGTGCTGGCACCGACGAACATGAAGTTCCAGGCCATGCCGTTGAGCACCAGCGCCAGCCCAAAGTAGAGCGGCGTTGACCCGCCCAGGGCTACCGTACTCCCAACGGCGAACAGGCCGGCGCCCAGACCCGAGACCGGCTTTGCACCCCAGCGCGCAATCAGCCGCCCGCTGAAGAAGCCGGGCACATACATGGCCAGCAAATGCCATTGAATCACCGAGGCTGCGACGGTGACTGGCAAGCCGCAACCGACCACGGCCAGCGGGCTGGCCGTCATCACGAGCATCATCATCCCGGCAGCCAAGGCGCTGTGGGTCGCGGCCAGCAAGAAGTCCGGGCGGCGCAGCAGCTGGCTCAAGGGGGTCGAAGAAGTGCTGCCATCGAACCTAACGGCCTGTTCAGATTGACTGGCAACGGCCAGACGGCTCAGCACCAGCGCCCCCAGCAACGCCAGCCCCAGCAAGACCAAGTAGGAGCCGGCAAAGCTGTGGCGCGGCACGGCCTCGCGCGCCCAGGCGGCCAGCGTCGGGCCGATCAGGGCCGCCAACACGCCGCCGCTGATCACCCAGGCGATCGCGCGTGCTTTGTATTCGGCCGGCGCCGCCTCGTTGGCGGCAAAGCGGTAGTACTGCGCGCTTGCGGCAAACAGGCCCAGGCACAGATTGGCGATGCAAAACAGCAAGAAGTCATTGCGAGCGATGGCCCAAGCTGCCAGGCCGCCGCCTATGGCGCCGCTCAAAGCGCCCAACGTGAAGACGCGGCGCCGGCCCCAGCGCAGCATCAGCATGGAGACCGGGATGGTGCTCAAAGCGGTCGCCACCGTGACCAACGCATAGGGCAGGGTGGCCAAGGCGGGGCTGGGCGCCAGCATTGCGCCGACCAGGCCGGTCAGCGTCAGGCCGATGGCCGAGGCGCAAACAAACAAGGCCTGGCTGAGCACCAGCAGGCGGACGGTCTGGAGGGGCTTGGGGTGTGTGTTGCTCATGCGGCATAGCGTATGCTTTTGCAAAATGTCTGTATCGCCACAATGACCGCAAAAACTGCCAAACAATCTATCGAGCCAACGACCGAGCCACGTGTCGTGGTCATCGTTGCCTATGACGGTTGCCAGTCGCTCGATGTGACCGGCCCCTGGGAGGTCTTCAGCAAGGCCAATGGCTATTGCGTCACCGCCGGCCGGCCAGCGCCGTATCGGCTGCGGCTTGCCTCGCCGTTGGGCGGGCCGGTGAGCTGCAACTCCGGCCTGCAGCTGGGGCCGACGACGGCGCTGGCGGCCTTGCGCGGCGACATCGACACCGTCTTGGTGGTCGGCGGCAATGATGCGGTGCTGGAGCAGCCCGGCTCGGTGCCCAAGCTGATTCCTTGGCTGCAGCGCCGCGCGCCGCAAGTGCGCCGCATGGGCAGCGTTTGCACCGGCGCGTTTGCTCTTGCCGCGGCGGGCCTGTTCGATGGCCGGCGTGCAACCACGCACTGGCAGTACTGTGATCGGCTGCGGGCCTTGTATCCGCGGGTGTTGGTCGAGCCCGACGCGATCTATGTCGCCGATGCGCCTTTTTACAGCTCAGCCGGCATTACCGCCGCGATTGATTTGTCACTGGCCTTGGTGGAGGCCGATCTGGGGCAGGCGCTGGCGCTGCAGGTGGCGCGCAATCTGGTGCTGTATCTGCGCCGACCCGGCGGGCAGTCGCAATATTCGGCCGGGCTGCGGGCGCAGACGCAGGCGAGCGGCAAGTCCGGTAAGGCGGGCCAACGTTTGGGTGAGTTGCTGAGCTGGATGGCGGAGCATCCGGC
>JADMJQ010000243.1 GCA_018780415.1 Roseateles sp.
CGAGATCATGCAGATCGCCATCCCCATCGACACGGCGAAGATCTCGTCGATGGCCGTGCGGGAGTACGCCGATTGGGTCTTGCGCCCCCGCCTGATGGCAGTCCCCGGCGTGGCCCAGGTGATCCCGATCGGCGGCGAGGTGCGTCAGTTCCAGGTGCAGCCCAACACGGCGCGTATGTCGGAGCTGGGTATCACGCATGAGCAGCTCGAAGCGGCACTGAAGGGCTTCTCGTCCAACACCTCGGGTGGCTTCCTGGAGCTGAACGGTCGCGAGTACCTGATCCGCAATCTCGGCCGCACGTCCAACCTTGATGATCTGAAGAACTTGGCCCTGAGTGCACGCAATGGCCAGCCCATCCTGCTGCGCCAGCTTGCCGACGTGACCTTCGCACCGGCCCTCAAACGCGGCGATGCCGGCTTCGAGGGCAAGCCTGCGGTGATCCTGGGCATCCAGAAACAGCCCACGGCCGACACCATCTCGCTGACGCGCGCCATCGAGAGCGCGCTCGACGAAATGAAGCGCTCGTTGCCGGCCGGCATGGAGGCGCCCAGAGTGACGTTCAGGCAGGCGAGCTTCATCGAGTCCTCGATCACCACTTTGCAGGGCAAGCTGATCGGCGCCTCGGCCTTCGTGGCGGTGATCCTGCTGCTCTTCCTGGGCAATCTGCGCACGACCATCATTGCCCTGGTGGCCATTCCGGTATCGATCTTCATCACGGCCTTGGTGTTCAAGTATTTCGGGCTGTCGATCAACACCATGACCCTGGGCGGCCTGGCGATCGCTATCGGCGGCCTAGTGGACGACGCGGTGGTGGGCATCGAGAACGTTATGCGGCGCCTCAAGGAGGACCGTGCCAAGCATCATGACCATCGTCTGAATCCGCTGGAAGTGGTGGCCATGGCGACCATGGAGGTGCGCTCTGCCATCCTCTACGCCACGGTCATCATCGTGCTCGTGTTTGTCCCCTTGTTCGCGCTGCCGGGCATGGAGGGGCGGCTGTTCGTGCCGCTGGGCATCGCCTTTATCGTTTCCACCCTGGCCAGCCTGATCGTGTCGGTGACCGTGACGCCGGTACTGAGTCTGTACCTGCTGCCGCGCATGAAGTCGCTGGATCACGGCGACACCAAGTTGCTGGCCTGGTTGAAGGCCCGCTACCGCGTCGGGCTGCAAGCCACGCTGAACCGTCCCAAGGCCGCCCTTGCGGCCGCCAGCGTGACGGTGTTGCTCGCCGCTGCGGCCGTCCCCTTCTTCCCGACCACCTTTCTGCCACCGTTCAACGAGGGCACGCTGCTGGTGGGCTTGCGACTGAATCCTGGCGTGACCCTGGCCGAGAGTTCGGCTCTGGCCCGCCAGGCCGAGGTGCTGATCAAACAGGTGCCCGAGGTGACCCATGTGGGCCGGCGCAGCGGCCGGGCCGAGCTGGACGAGCATGCCGAGGGCGTGCACGTCAGCGAACTCGACGTGGGCCTAAAACCCAGCAGCGAGATCACGCGCTCGATGGACGAGATCAATGCCGACATCCGCTCGCGCCTGATCAACCTGCCGGCTGCCATCGGCATCGGCCAGCCGATCTCGCACCGCATCGACCACATGCTCTCCGGCGTGCGCTCGCAGATCGCGATCAAGATCTTCGGCGAGGATCTGGATACCCTGCGCGGCCAGGCCGACGTCTTGCGTGCCCGGCTGGCGGCCATTCCCGGCGTGGCTGACCTGGAGATCGAGAAGCAGGTGCTGGCCCCGCAGATCAAGGTGCGCGTCGACTACGCCGCGGCCGCGCGCTATGGCGTGCCGGCACCGCAGATCCTGTCGACGCTGCAGGCCCTGGTCGAAGGCGAGAAGGTCACTCAGATCGTCGAAGGCAGCCGGCGTTTCGCCCTGGTCGTGCGGCTGCCCGAAAGTGCGCGCTCGGTCGAGGGCCTGGCCCAGATCCTGATCGAGACACCCAACGGCAGCGTCCCGCTGTCCAAGCTGGCCACCATCGAAGAGGGCGACGGCCCCAACCAGGTCAGCCGCGACGACGGCAAGCGCCGCATCGTGCTGTCTGCCAACGCGCAGGGGCGGCCGCTGTCCGACATCGTCACCGACATCCGCGCGGTCGTGGCCGAGACCAAGCTGCCCGAGGGCTACTTCATCACCTTGGGCGGTCAGTTCCAGGCGCAAGAGGAGGCCTCGCGCCTGGTCGGTCTGCTGTCCATCGTGTCGGCGGTCTTGATGTTTGTGGTGCTGTTCAGTCGCTACAAGAGCACGCGCCTCGCGCTGCTGATCATGGCCAATATCCCGCTGGCTCTGGTCGGTGCGGTGCTGGGCTTGGCGTTGTCGGGCCAGCCGCTGTCGGTGGCCGCGCTGGTGGGCTTCATCACGCTGGCAGGTATCTCGGTGCGCAACGGCATCCTGAAGGTCAGCC
>JADMJQ010000196.1 GCA_018780415.1 Roseateles sp.
CAAAAGCATTGCGCTGCAGTGGACGCAGCTGAGCGACCTGCAGCCCTACACCATTGGCTTTATCCGCTACTACACCTACACGCCGGAGTTCTGGGCCCTGTTGAGCAATAAGACACTGCACGGCGACAACACACCCAACGACCTGGCCGGCCTGCGCAAAATGATCCGCGGCCGCATTGATGTGATGCCGATGGAGCGCAATGTCGCCTGTGACCTGCTCAAGAACAATTTCAGCGCCAAAGAAGCGGACGAGTTTGCCGCCCACCCGAGCTTGCTGACCGACAGCTTCACCACCCACCTGATCCTGCCACCACAACAGCCGCGCAGCGCCGGCTTGCTGAGCGACTTCAACCGTGGCCTGAAGGCCTTGCGAGACAGTGGCGAGCACGGCCGGCTCCTGCAAACCGTGCAGTGCCCGCCGAGTTGGGCCGGCAGCGCCCTGCCCTTACGCTGACGAAACTTTGCCGCAACGCGTAAGCTTTTGCGGGCGAGGCCGACAGACAGCCAAGACCCGCAATCAACCGCACACAAGGTACGCCATGACTAGCAAGGTTCCGCTCATTTCCGCCGCAGAAATCACCCCACAAGCCGCCTACGAGGCGCGCCGCCAATGGCTGCGCATGATGGCCAGCGGCGCAACGGGCACGGCCTTGGCCAGCTGGGCAGGTCGCGAAGCGATGGCCCAGGCGCCTGGCGGCGGCAAATTGGCCAAGTTGCCCGGTGCGCGCAGTGCCGTGGCCGGTAGTTTGGTGATGGACAAGCCGACCAGCTACCAGGACGCCAGCAGCTACAACAATTATTACGAGTTCGGCACCGACAAGTCCGATCCAGTACGCACCGCCGGCACGCTGAAGACCCGGCCTTGGACCGTCAGCGTCGAGGGCGAGGTCGGCAAGCCCGGTGTGTTCGATCTGGACAGCCTGCTCAAACTCAGCCCCATGGAGGAGCGCATCTACCGGCTGCGCTGCGTCGAGGGCTGGTCGATGGTGATCCCTTGGGTGGGCTACTCGCTGGCCGAGCTGATCAAAAAGGTCGAGCCCACGTCCAAGGCCAAGTTCGTCGAGTTCACGACGCTGGCCGACAAGGCACAGATGCCGGGCCTGCGCGGCGGCTCGCTGGACTGGCCCTATGTCGAGGGCCTGCGTATCGACGAGGCCATGCACCCGCTCACCTTGCTGGCCTTCGGCATGTATGGCGAGGTCTTGCCGAACCAGAACGGCGCGCCACTGCGTCTGGTAGTGCCGTGGAAGTATGGTTTCAAGTCGGCCAAATCCATCGTCAAGATCCGGTTTTTGGAAAAGCAGCCGACCAGCAGCTGGACCAAGGCCGCCCAACAGGAATACGGCTTTTATTCCAACGTCAACCCGCAGGTCGACCACCCACGCTGGAGCCAGGCCTCGGAGCGCCGCATCGGCGAAGACGGGCTGTTCGCCAAGAAGCGGCCGACGCTAATGTTCAACGGCTATGCCGATCAGGTCGCCTCGCTCTACGCCGGCATGGACCTGAAGCGCAACTTTTAAGGTGGTGAGGCGCTCACTCTGGCTGCACCCCGCCGCCAAGCCCCTTGTGTTCCTGCTCTGCCTGTTGCCGCTGGCCTATCTGGTCTGGGCAGCGATCAGCAATAGCCTCGGCGCCAATCCGGCCGAGGCCTTGATCCGCAGCCTGGGCGACTGGAGCTTGCGGGCGCTGTGCCTGACCCTGGCCATCACACCGCTGCGCCAGGGCCTGAACCTGCCGGCCTTGGCACGTTTTCGGCGCATGCTGGGCCTGTTCACCTTCTTCTACGCCACCCTGCATCTGCTGTCCTATGCCTGGCTGGACATGGGCCTGGTGCCGGCCGATATCGCCAAGGACATCGCCAAGCGCCCCTTCATCCTGATGGGCTTCACGGCCTGGGCACTGTTGCTGCCGCTGGCTGCCACCTCGTTCAACCGCGCCATCAAGGCGCTGGGCGCCAAGCGCTGGCAAACCCTGCACAAGGCCGTCTACGCTATCGCACTGATCGCCATCATGCATTTCATCTGGATGCGCGCGGGCAAGCAGAATTTTGGCGAACCGGCGATTTATGGCGCGATCCTGGCGGCGCTGCTGGGCTGGCGGGTTCATCGGTTCTGGCGCGCCCGGGGATAATCGATCACTTCATAGCCCCTCCATCAGCTCCCTTCATGCCAAACGCCTTGCAGTCCGCTCAATATGACGTCGCCATCATCGGCGGCGGGCCGGCCGGCTGCAGCGCGGCGTCCTGGCTGCAACAACTGGGGCTGAGCGTCGCGCTGATCGAACGCGAGGCGCAACTCTGCGCCGGCCTGCAATCGCTGCAGTTTGGCCAGGATTGGGTTTTGGGCTCACCCGGCCAAAACCTGGCCACCCTCGGCCAGCAATACGCCCGCCACATCGAGGGACTGGCCGCCGTGCAGGTCTTGCTGGCCCGCAAGCCCAGCCATCTGGACTGGGCCGCCGCAGAAGGCTGGTGCATGCAGTTGGACGACGGGCGCAGCCTGAAGGCGCGCGCCCTGCTGCTGGCCACCGGCCTGACCCCGCTGCGCCCGGAAATTTTCTTTCCCGTCTCGGCAAGCCCCAACCCGCGCCTGATGGATGCCTTGGGCCTGACCGCCTGCCGCGATCAACTGCCACCGGCTCGCATCCTGCTGCTGGGCGGCGGCGACAACGCCGTCGAAAACGCCCTGTTCCTGCAAGCGCGCGGCCACCAGGTGACGCTCTGGTCACGCAGCGATTGGCGCGCCCAACAAAGCCTGGTGGAGCGACTCAAAGCCCAGACCGGCGCCATCACGATGCGCCCCCGCAGCGCGATGCCAAACCGCCTGAGCGCCCACGCGAGCGGGGTCGGCGTTCAGTCCCAGCAGTTTGGTGATGAGCAGTTTGACCATGTGGCGGTGCTCTTGGGCTTCGAGGCCGAGCCCAGCGCCTGGTTGCTGGCCGGCGATGCGCTGCAGCGCGCCGGCGTCACGGCGCCCTCGTATCCGTTTCGCGACGAGCCGCGCTTCGCGCCGCTGGGCCTGTTCGTCGCCGGTGACGCCAGCGGCCACCAGCATCCCAGCGTGCAGACCGCCCTGGGCGACGGCGTCGTCGCGGCCAAGGCGGTGGAGGCTTTTCTGCGCCCGCTGACCGAGGGTCAGCCGACGCTGGCGATGCGCCGCAACAACCGCCAGATCATCCACATCAGCGGTCTGCGTTTCGGTGCCAATCTGGGCGTGCTGGACTTCGAGCGCGAGGGGCCGCAGCCTATCCAGGTCGACGCCGAGGTCAATCTGGGCGCGCAGGCCATCGTCTCGCGCGACGCCGATATCGGCCATGTGCTGGACTACCGCCGCGTGCGCGCCATCATCATCGACGAGTGCACGGCCGAACATACCGATCTGCTAGAGGCTCTCCTGGGCAAGCTCTGCACGCGGCTGATGAAGCTGCCCGGCGTGGCCGGCGTGCGCGTCAAAGTGACCAAGCTAGAAATTTTTCCCGACTGCCAAGTCGCAATCAGTGCCGAATGCGGCCAATGGTGAACACAAAGTGAACGCAATCAATATCGAAGCGCTGGCTCCAGCTGAGTCCGCCGAAACCACCGACGACCCTAAGTTGACGGTCGAGATCAAGAAGCTGTCCAAGCGCCTGCACCGCCAAGTCGGCCAGGCCATCGTCGACTACAACATGATCGAAGAGGGCGACAAGGTGATGGTCTGCCTGTCCGGCGGCAAAGACAGTTATGCCATGCTGGACATCCTCATCAATATGCAGCAGCGCGCGCCGATCAACTTCGAGATCATCGCCGTCAATCTGGACCAGAAGCAGCCCGGCTTCCCCGAACACATCCTGCCCGAATACCTGAAGGGGCGCGGCGTGCCTTTTCACATCGAGGAACAAGACACCTACTCCATCGTCAAGCGCCTGATCCCCGAGGGCAAGACCACCTGCAGCCTGTGCTCGCGCCTGCGCCGCGGCAATTTGTACCGCGTGGCCGAGGAGTTAGGGGCAACCAAGATCGCCCTGGGCCACCACCGCGACGACATCATCGTCACGCTGCTGCTGAATATGTTCTTCGGCGCGCGCATGAAGGGCATGCCGCCGAAGCTGGTCAGCGACACCGGCCGCCATGTGGTGATTCGCCCGCTGGCCTATGTGGCCGAGCCCGATCTGGTGCGCTGGGCCGCGCACCGCGAGTTCCCCATCATCCCCTGCAATTTGTGCGGCAGCCAGGAGAACCTGCAGCGCGTGCAGGTCAAGGCGATGATCAATGAATGGGAAACCAAGTACCCTGGCCGGGTCGAAAATATGTTCACCGCGATGAGCAAGGTCGTGCCCTCGCACATGATGGACCGCGAGCTATTCCCCTTCCAAACCATCAAGGCCACCGGTGTGCCGGATGCCAATGGCGACATCGCCTTTGACGAGGACGAAAGCTGCGCGCCGCAAGCACCAACGTCCGTCATCACGCTGCGGCCACGCTGAATGCGCCTGCTGCTGGTCGAAGACGACGCCATGATTGGCGAGAGCCTGCGCCTGGCGCTGCGCCAGGACGGCTATGCGGTCGACTGGGTGCGCGACATCAGCGCCGCCAACGCGACGCTGTCCAGCGAACGTTTCGACCTGGTGCTGTTGGACCTGGGCCTGCCCGAGGGCGGGCCGCATGCAAGAGCCAGCAATACCCCGGCGCCCAGTGGCCTCAGTGTTCTGCAGGCGCTGCGCGCACGCCAGGACAACACGCCGGTGATCGTCCTGACCGCCCGCGACGGGCCGGGCGAGCGGGTGCTGGGCCTGGACAGCGGCGCCGATGACTATCTGGTCAAACCGTTTGAGCTGGACGAGCTGAATGCGCGCATCCGCGCGGTGCTGCGCCGCCACAGCGGCCGCGCTCAGCCGCTGCTGGTCTGTGGCGATGTGACGCTGGACCCAGCCACCCACCAGGTCACGCTGGCCGGCCAGCCGGTGCTGCTGTCGGCCCGCGAGCTGGCCTTGCTGGAGGCCTTGATGCAGCGGCCCGGCGCCCTGCTGTCGCGCGCCCAGTTGGAAGACCGGCTCTACGGCTGGGGCGAGGAGATCGAGAGCAATGCGGTGACGGTCTACATCCACCAGCTGCGCCGCAAGCTCGGGGCTGACTTCATCCACAACCTGCGCGGCGTCGGTTATTACGTCGGCTCGCCCGCAGGTGGCAGCAGCCCATGAAACTGAACTCGCTGCGCGCCCGCCTGCTGCTCAGTCTGCTGGCCCTGCTGGCCGCCGCTGCAGTCGTGATGGGGGCGGCCAGCTACCGCAGCGTACGGGCCGAGACCGAAGCCTTGTTCGACTACCAGCTGCGCCAGATGGCGCTGGCCCTGCGCGACCAAGGCGAGATTCCACCCAACCATGCACGCACCCTCAGCGACGAACAGCTGGACTTCGTCGTGCAGATCTGGACGGCCGACGGCCGCAGCATCTACGCCTCGCGCCAGCATGCCAATCTGCCGGCCCGCGCGCTGCTGGGTCTGGCCGAGATCGACGTGGCCGGCCAGCGCTGGCGTACCTTCAGCGTGGCAACGCCGGGCCGGGTGATCCAGGTCGCCCAGCCGGTGCAGATCCGCCGCCGGCTTGCCGCCGAGGCCGCCCTGCGCAGCCTGCTGCCCCTGCTCTGGCTGGCGCCGCTGCTGGGCCTGCTGGGCTGGTGGTTGAGCGCGCTGACGGTGGCGCCGCTGCGTGCGCTGGCGGCCGAGGTCAGCCAGCGCGACGCGCAAGCACTGGCGGCGCTGCCGACCGCCGGCCTGCCCGACGAGGTGGCGCCCCTGGTCGGCGCGCTGAATGCGCTGCTGCAGCGGCTCGGCACCACGCTCGACCAGCAGCGCGCCTTTGTCGCCGACGCCGCCCATGAGCTGCGCTCGCCGTTGACCGCCTTGAAGCTGCAGGCCCAGCTGCTGCAACGCGCGCCCGACGAGGCCGGCCGCGCCAGCGCCATGGCCGCGCTGACGGCCGGCATCGACCGCGCGGCCCGCTTGGTTGAGCAGTTACTGGCCTTGGCTCGCGCCGCGCCCGACGGGCCGGCCCTGGCTTTGCAAACGCTAGATCTGAGCGAGCTGGTACGCGGCGTGATGGCGGACAGCCTGGCACTCGCTGTGGCACGCGGCACCGAGCTGAGCCTGAAAGCCGATGCGCCAGTGCCGGTTGAGGCCGAGCCGGCGGCGTTGGCGATCCTGGTGCGCAATCTGCTCGACAACGCCTTGCGCCACGGCCGCCCCGGCGGTCAGGTCGAGTTGAGCGTTAGCGAGGCGGACGGTCGGCCGACGCTGACCGTCGACGACGACGGCCCCGGCATTCCGGCCGACGAGCGCGAGCGCGTGTTTGACCGTTTCTACCGCCGCAACCCCGGCGCCGAAACAGGATCGGGCCTGGGCCTGGCGATCGCCCGCAATGTGGCCGAGCAGCATGGCGCGCGCCTGACCTTGAGCGACTCGCCGCTGGGCGGGCTGCGGGTCAGCCTAACTTTCGCCTAACGCTCGCCTAATCAGACCCTAACCGGCGGCGCCTATCGTTCAGGCCATGCGGAATCTTCCGCGGCTTTGACGACAGGAACGCCCCATGACCATCAAACCACTGAACGCCGCCTTGCTGGCTGCTGGCCTGACTGGCGGCGCCATCGCCATCGCGCTGAATGCACCGCAATTTCAACAAGCCAACGCCGGCACCAAGCAAACCAACACCACGCAAATCGCGAACGACGCAGTTGCAGTGACGCCGCAGATCGCGCCCATCCCCGCGCTGGCCGCCGGTGCCGTGCCCGACTTCCGCGCCATCGTCAAGCAAGCCGGCCCGGCCGTGGTCGGCGTGACTGTCGAGGGCATGCGCCGCGCCGGCCATGAGGAGCAGGACGAGTCCGACTCGGCCGCCGAGCCGCAATCGCCGTTCTCGCAATTCTTCCGCGGCCAGCCCGGCCAGCGCGGCCGTGACCAGGGCGCCCAGCCCTTCCGTGGCCAGGGCTCGGGTTTCATCATCAGCAGCGACGGCCTGATCCTGACCAATGCCCATGTGGTCAACGGCGCCAAAGACGTGATGATCAAGCTGAGCGACCGGCGCGAGTTCCCGGCCAAGGTGCTCGGCATCGACAAGACCACCGACATCGCGGTGCTGCGCATCGAAGCCAGCGATCTGCCGACGGTGCGCCTGGGCGACCCGCGCCAGCTGGAGGTCGGTGACCCGGTGCTGGCGATCGGCGCGCCGTTTGGCCTGGAGCAAACCGCCACCCAGGGCATCGTCAGCGCCAAGGGCCGCTCGCTGCCGAATGACGCCGTCGTGCCCTTCATCCAGACCGATGCGGCGGTCAACCCCGGCAACTCCGGCGGCCCGCTGTTTGACGGCACGGGCGGTGTGGTCGGCATCAACTCGCAGATCTACTCGCAGTCCGGCGGCTATCAGGGCCTGAGCTTTGCCATCCCGATCAATGTAGCGCTGAAGATCAAGGACCAGATCGTCGCCACCGGCCGCGCCCAACATGGCCGCCTGGGTGTCAATGTGCAAGACCTGAACCAGTCGCTGGCCGACTCCTTCGGCATGGCCCGCCCCGACGGCGCCTTGATCGCCCAGGTCATGCCCAATAGCGCGGCCGCCAAGGCCGGCCTCAAGCCAGGCGATGTGGTCACCGATGTGGACGGCGAGCCGGTGGTGCGCTCGGGCGCCTTGTCCAGCCTGATCGGCCTGTCGGCGCCCGGCGATAAGATCAAGCTGAAGATCTGGCGCGACCGTTCGACGCACTCCTTGGACGTCGAACTGGGCGGCGCCGAGGCCGACGCCAAGCTGGCCAGCAGCGCCAAAGAGCCCAGCGCTCAGCAAGGCCGGCTGGGCCTGGCGCTGCGGCCCTTGAACAAGGACGAGAACCGCGCGCTCGGAGGTGCACCTGGCATGCTGATCGAAGACGCTGCGGGTCCGGCCGCGCGGGCGGGCATCAACGCCGGTGACGTGCTGCTGGCCATCAACGGCCGTCCGGTGCAGTCGGCCGAGCAGGTCCGCGAGGTCGTCGCCAAGGCCGGCAATCTGGTCGCGCTGCTGATCCAGCGCGGCGACAGCAAGATCTTCGTGCCGGTCAAGCTGGGCTGAGGCGTTGATGTGAAAGTTAGCGGAGCTCGCGACCCAGCAGCCGCTCCAGCGTGCCGCGCGGCGAAGCCTCGGGCCGCTGCTGATGCGCCACGTCGAGATAAAAGGTTTGCTCCAACATGTGTTGCCCGCCCATCGCGGCGTGCAGCACCTGGTCGCTGAACACCACCCAAGTTGTGCCGGGCGCGAAGTCAACCCGGCTCTGTGGGCTTGAGCGCTGAAACTCGGCATCGGCCTTGGCGTGGTCGTGCAGCTTCAGCATCAGGTGGTCGCATTCGGTGCGCCGGCGCTTGGTGATGTGCAGCTTCTCCAGCAACCAGGCCGAACCCGGCAGCGGCCGGCCGATCTGCGGCAGATAGCGCTTGGCATGCGCCTCGAAGGGCTCGCCAACGCGCCACTGCCGCGGCAGTCCGTTCGGGTTGACATTGCAAAAAACACGCAGCAGCCGCGTGCCTTGCATCGGGTTGGACGGGAAGGCATCGACATGCAAACGCGTGTCGTCCTTGCGCCAGCTGGTTTCGCGCCCGGCCACATTGACCGGCCTGAACGCGCTGTTACCGCGGCGCAAATGGCCGCGGTAATGCGGGAACAGACGCCGGGCCCGCGCTGCCGACCGCGCCGCGCAACTCATTCGCCGGCCAGCGCACCGAGATGTTCTTGGCCTTGGCGTCGGCCCAGCGTGGGTCCAGGAACTGCCGCTCGTTTGGCGCCAGCACAAAGGGCAAATGCGGAAACTGCAGGACCTCGCCGGCCTCGATCACGCTCTCGATGCCGCGAGTCGGGCCGTCGTCGCCCCAGCTGCTGTCGGGGAAAGCGCGGATCGGCGTGATGCTTGGCACGGAGTCGGAGCTGTTGCTATTGATCATGCTTGGAATGTTAACTTGGGCAACGTCATTGGAACGCCACGCTGCCCCGCCATAATTGCGCCTTCTCAGACTGAGTCAGACCTCCTCTATGTCGCTGAATATTGTCATCATGGCTGCGGGCAAGGGCACCCGTATGAAGTCCGCCCTGCCCAAGGTGCTGCACAAGCTGGCCGGCCGCTCGCTCCTTCAACATGTGCTTGACACCACCGCCGACTTGGGCGCCACGCAGCGCGTGGTGATCACCGGTCACGGTGCCGAGACGGTCGAGAACGCCGTCGCCGGCCCAGGCATTGCGTTCATCCGCCAGATGCCCCAACTGGGCACCGGCCATGCGATCCAGCAGGTCGCTCCGATCTTGCCCGACAGCGGCAGCACCCTGATCCTCAGCGGCGACACCCCGCTGATCTCAGCCACCAGCACCCGTCAACTGGTCGAGGCCTGCGACGGCAAAAATCTGGTGCTGCTGACCATTGCGTACAGCGACCCGACCGGCTACGGCCGCATCATTCGCCAGGGCGACGCGGTGCAGGCCATCGTCGAGCACAAGGACGCAAGCCTGGAGCAGCGCCAAATCCGCGAGTGCTACACCGGCATCATGGCCGCCCCGAGCGCCTCGCTGAAGCGCTGGGTCGGCCAGTTGAATAATCAAAATGCCCAAGGCGAGTATTACCTGACCGATATCGTCGCGATGGCGCTGGCCGAGGGCGTGCCCATCATCGGCATCAAAACCAGCAACGAGACCGAGGTGCTGGGCGTCAACAGCCCGCTGCAACTGGCCGATCTGGAGCGCCGCTTCCAGCGCAGCCAAGCCATCAGCTTGATGGAAGCCGGCGTGCGCCTGGCCGACCCGGCCCGCTTCGATCTGCGCGGCAGTTTGAGCTGCGGCCAAGATGTCGAGATCGACGTCAACTGCGTGTTCGAGGGCCAAGTCAGCTTGGGCGACGGCGTGCGCATCGGCGCCAACTGCGTGATCCGCAATGCCAGCATTGGCGCGGGCGCACGCATTCATGAATTCACCCATATTGACGGCGAGGCGCAAGGCGTCAAGGTCGGCGCGGGCGCCCTGATCGGCCCCTTCGCGCGGCTGCGCCCCGGCGCTGATTTGGGCGACGAAGTCCATATCGGCAACTTTGTCGAGGTCAAGAACTCGACCATGGCCAAGGGCGCCAAGGCCAATCATCTGGCCTATCTGGGCGACGCCACCATCGGCGAGCGGGTCAACTATGGCGCGGGTTCGATCACCGCCAACTATGACGGTGCCAACAAGCACCGCACTGAGATCGGCGCCGATGTACATATCGGCTCCAACTGCGTGTTGATCGCCCCGGTGGTCATAGGCGCTGGTGCCACCGTGGGCGGCGGCTCCACCATCAGCAAAAACGTGGCCGCCGGCGAGCTCAGTGTTGCGCGCGGCAAACAGGTCGCCATTGCGGGATGGACAAGGCCGGTCAAGAAACGCTGACGAATGCCGACCGTGTGCGCGATAATTCACGCCGACGGTCGCCTTGCTTGTTCGCTCCCCCCGATTTGCGGGAAGCGCCGGCGGGAGCTACCGCCTAGCATGGGGCCGATAGCAGTGAAAGCACATCATGGCGCGACATTCCACTCTTCCCCAGCTCCCGCAAACCGAGCAGGACGACAGCATTTTGATCGACAGCACCTGGCCGAGCTTGGATGAAGTGCAAACGCGCCAAGAGCAAGCCGCTCGCAGCGCTGCGCTTGAAACCCAGGCCCAATACCACGCGCAATGCGATGACGCGGCCAGTGCTTGCTGGTATTTGTGCCGCAGCCTCGGTCTGGCGCGGCAGATGGAAGCCGGTGGCGAGCCCACGCTGGAACTCCTGTTCGAGCTGCTCGGCGCCTTGGCCGACCTGCCCGCCGAGATCGGCAATGCACCGATGCCCGAGCAAGTCGGTGCCGACAAGCTGGGCGTGTTCGAGCTCTGCCAGCAACTAGCCGCCGCCCGCGAGGCCAGCCAAGAGGCCTGGGTTGACGCCGACTTAGCGGCCCCAGCGCAGACGCAAACGCACTGAGGGCGAGCCGCTGTCGCTGACCGAGCGACATCACGTCAGCACGTCAGCACGACAGGTTTTCGCCGATTGCAAATTTCGCGGCTCGACGGCATGCTAGCCGGCAGTTCAAACGGAGCTGCGTATGAAGATCCTCAAAACTCTGGGCCTCATTTTGCTGGGCCTGCTGGCTGCTCTGCTGATCGGTGGCCTGCTGCTGTCGCCCAAGTTCAGCGTCTCGCGCAGCGTGCAGATTGCCGCCAGCGCCGACAAAATCTTCCCCCTGGTTGCCAACCCCAGTCAGTGGAAGCAATGGAGCGTCTGGAATCGCCGCGATCCGGCCATGGCGATCGAGTACAGCGGGCCCGAGTCCGGCAGCGGCGCGGTCTGGGCCTGGAAGAGTGCCAGCGAGGGCGACGGCAAGATGAGTTTCACGGCGGCGGAGGCCCCCAAGCGCATTGCCTACGACCTCTATTTCCCGGACTTCGGCACCACCTCCAGCGGGGAATTTCGCTTTGAGCCACAACCCGGCGGCGGCACACAGGTCACCTGGTCGATGAATGGCGATATGGGCAAGAACCCGCTGTTCCATTGGATGGCCTTGTTTGCCGACGGCATGGTCGGCCAAGACTTCGAGGCCGGCCTGGCCAATTTGAAGGCCGTTGCCGAGAAGCAGCCCTAGCCGCGCCAGCATGTGCCTCCAAATGAGGCAGACCGATGCAATACCAGTCATATCAATGACTTATAAGCGCTGCGCCCGGCTTGCCCACGGACTTATCCACAGACAGCGGGGATAGATCACGACCGCCGCGCACCGATGGGCCGGCAAAGCCGCGTCGATGAATGAGAATGGCGCCATGCGTATTCGCTCCCCTTCCCTGCATGAGTTGCATGCATTTGCTGCCGCCGCCCGGCTCGGCAGCTTCTCCAAGGCGGCCGAAGACCTGTGCGTGACCCAGGGCGCCATCAGCCGCGCCATCGCTCATCTTGAAGAACAGTTGGGGCAGACCTTCTTTGTTCGCCACGCGCGTGGCATCGAGTTGACGCCGCGTGGGCGCGACTACCTGGGCTTGATTCGCCCCGCCCTGCAAACGCTGGAGTCCGCCGCCACCTTGCAGCGCTCACCGGACGCCCCGACCCGGCTGCGCCTGTCGGTGCCGCCGACCTTGGCCGCCAAATGGTTGATCCCCAGACTGCCCAACTGGCAGGCCTTGCATCCGCAGATCACGCTGTCCTTGGCGCCCTCACCGTATGCAGAGGACTTCGGCGACCCGGACATTGACGCTTGGTTGCGCCCGAGCGCCAGCGGTTTCCCGAGCAGCATCGCCACCGACTACATCGTCGGGCGCGAAATCGTCGCGATCTGCCATCCCAAGGACTTGCGCGGCAGCACGGCGCTGAGCGAGCCGGCCGATTTGCTGACTCGGCCGCTGCTCTGCAATACCAACTATCAGCACAACTGGCACATCTGGTTGGACGCGGTCGGCCTGACCGGCCAGCAAATCAAACCGAGTGCCGATTTTGAACAGGTGACCATGCTGGTTCAGGCGGTGGCCGCCGGACTGGGCGTCGCCGTTGTGCAGCGCTGTTTGATTGACGATGAACTCGGCGCCGGCCGCATCGCCATCCCGTTCGAAAACAAGGTCGCCTACACGGTGGGCTATATGTTGTGCACGCGTCGCGCCAGCGCCTCAAATCGGGCGCTGCAGCAGTTGCATCTTTGGTTGAAGGCGCAGGCTGACCACTAGGACTGCCCGCCTGGGGAAGTAGGCGATGCGAGCAAACTTTGCTCAAAACCGGCAATCAAGCGGCTGACGCGCGACACCGACAAGCCCAGCCGCCCAGCCAGAGTGCTCATGGTTTGGCCGGCTACGGTATGTGCCTTGTACAGCGCCTGCTCGCGGGACTCGCAACTGGCCCTGCATTGCAACCAGTCGAAGTTGGGCGTCGGTTGGCTACGCGTGCGCTCGCCGCGCCGTTGGAACTCGCTGGCCGGAGCCCCTGCAGCGGCCAATGCCTCGGCCTCGCGCTGGCCACGCGCCAGCATCGCCTTGGCAAAAGCCGCGTCGCCCAAAAATATCTGCTGCCGCAGGCGGCCCGGCCAGAGCTGCATACCGGCCTGCTTGGCCAATGACTTTGCATAGCGCTCTGCAGCGCGGCGCCGATCGGCCGGGGTGCAGACTTCCCGTCCGAGCACATAACCCCATAAACCAACAGCATCAAGCCAGGTCGGCGCGGGCTCGAGTCCGGCGTGCACACGACAACTCGACCAAGCCCATTGCTCCGCCGTCGCCACCAGGCCACGGCGCACAGGGTTGAGCTCCACATAGCGGCACACATCCAGCAGATGGGCTTCGCGGTCAACCAAGATCGCCTTGAAGCGGCCATGAAACAAGGCGCCGCTGCTGCGCTGCTGCCGCTTATGTTGCTGGGTATAGACGCCGCCCAAATGGCGCATCAAGCGCGACAGATTGGCTTGGCGGGTGTACAGCACCAAATGGTAATGATCGTCCAGCAGGCAATAGGCCAAGACCTGCGCATCAAAGCGCTGCATCGTCTGCGCCAGCACGCCCAAAAACAAGGCCCGGTCACGCTCTTGCGCAAAGGCCGCGGTACCGGCTTCCGACCAGGCACTGACGTGGTAAACGGCGCCTGGAAATTCAATGCGGGGAGGACGAGCCATGCGCAAACATAGTCCACCGCTTTGCAAAAGGCAAGGCCTGACCCCGCGGTCACGGGCTCGCCGCCAGCGGTCAGCAACTGCCAGGGGTCAGGTCATGCAAACCGCATCAGCGGGTCGCGTGCAGGCCTTCCAAAACGGTCAAAACCGCCGCATCACCCATATTGCGAGCGTCGGCCAGCTCGCCGCCGCTGGTCGCACGCAGCAGCTCGCCGTCGCGCTGCAGCACCGCCACCGCCGGAATGCCTTTCTTCAGAACAATACCCATCTGCGCCGCCAAATCGGTATTGCGATCAAAGCGCCCGACATTGACCTTCAGCACCACCAAGCGTTTATTGACATGTTCGGCCAGCGATCCGGCGCTCATCTTCTTTTCGAGCGCCAGGCAGTCGCCGCACCAATTGGCGCCAAAGACCACCAGCACATTTTTCTGTTGAGCTTGTGCCTTGGCGAGCGCCTGATTCAATTCAGCGCGAGCATCGGCCGCTTCGTTGTAGACCTGCTTGGGCGCCTGCATTGGCGCGCTGGCCACTTGACTCTGAGCCTGCACCGGCTGTCCAACGAGCAAGCTGATCAACAAGGCAAGGGGAGCGAGCTTCTTCATGGTGATGATCTGCAAAATTTGAACGAGCGCCGAGTGTGCCATGCAAGATGCGGTACAAAGCGGCACTTCTCTTGCACTGTTTTGAAAGCACCCCATGGCGGCCTCCAGCCTGTTTGCCCTGATCGACGATATCGCCACCTTGCTGGACGATGTGGCCCTGCTCAGCAAGGCCGCTGCCAAGCAAACCACCGGTGTGCTCGGCGACGATTTGGCCCTCAACGCCCAGCAGGTCAGTGGCGTGGCCGCCGAGCGCGAGCTACCGGTGGTCTGGGCCGTCGCCAAAGGCTCGGCAAAGAACAAGGCGATCTTGGTGCCGGGCGCCCTGGCCATCAGTGCCTGGGCACCTTGGGCGGTGACGCCGCTGCTGATGGTCGGCGGCACCTATCTTTGCTTCGAGGGTTTCGAGAAGCTCGCCCACAAGTTTTTGCACAGCGCCGAGGAAGATGCCGATGCGCAGCAGGCACTGCGCAGTGCCGCCCTCACCTCGGAGCAGGACCTGCTCAACTTTGAGAGCGACAAGATCAAGGGCGCCATCCGTACCGACTTTGTGCTCTCGGCCGAGATCATCGCCATCACCCTGGGCACCGTCGCCGCCGCCACCTTCACCACCCAGGTGCTGGTGTTGAGCAGCATCGCGGTGCTGATGACCATCGGCGTCTACGGTCTCGTCGCCGGCATCGTCAAACTCGATGACGCCGGCCTCCATCTAAGCCGCAGCCAGAGCCGGCCACTGCGCGCCTTTGGTCTGGGCTTGGTCGCCATGGCGCCGGGTCTGATGCGCACGCTGACCGTGGTCGGCACGATTGCGATGTTCTTGGTCGGCGGCGGCATTCTCAGCCACGGCCTGCCGCAGCTGCATGGCTTGGCGCCGGCCTTGGCGGGCCTGCTGGGGCCGGCCGCGCCGGTGGCCGGGCTAGCGGTCGACGGCTTGGTCGGCCTCGCCGCCGGCGCCATCAGCGTGGCCATCGTGACCCTGGGTCTTAGGCTCTGGCGGATTGGCAAGGGTCAGGTCTGAAGCCCAAATCGCGCCAAGCCAATGGCGCGAATATGACAGTCCAGAGTACGATGTCGGCATGAAGATCTACCAAATTGAAGTCCAGAAGTTCAAGGCCGCCTCGAACAATATCCACGGTCAGGTCTTGTTCAAGGTCGATGCCTTGGTCTCGCCCAAGGCCGAAGTTGAGGGGATAGAGCCCAGCACCATCATCGCGCTGACCGAGACCAATGCGCGCGTGCTGATGGCCTTGCTGAAGGCGCAATTGCAGGAATTCGACGGCAAGAAGGCGCGCAGCCGCTTCTAAAGCAACGGCCTGCGACAATCACGCCATGGAATATCCCCAATACGATCCCCAATCCGACAATCTGCCGCTCTCCGACGAGGAGTTGTCGACGCTGGATGACATGCTGACCAAGCTGCCCAGCGAAGCCGCCATGAATATCGAAGCGCTGGACGGCTATCTGGCGGCGCTGCTGCTCAGCCCGTCTGCGCTGGCCGACCTCCCCGGCGCCGCTTGGTTGCCGACCGCCTGGGGCGGCGACGGCGACGACCTCGAGGCGTCCACCAAGCCCGAGAACTACCCCTTCGCCAGCGGCAAGCAGCGCAAGCGGGTGACGCTCTTGGTGCTGCGCCATCTGCGTTCGATTGCCTGGCAGTGGACGGCCAAGCCCGAGCTGTGGGAGCCAATCTTCAGCGTCGCCGAGAGCGATGTCGAGGGCGAAGCCGACCTGACCGATGCCGAAGAATGGGCGATCGGCTTCCTGACCGCCGTCGATCTGGCGCCCGAGGCTTGGGAGCCGCTGTTTGACGACGCCGTCACCGGCCCGCTGTTGGCGCCAATCGCCCTGTTGGGCGGCGACGAGACGCAACTCAGCGATGCCGACCGCGCCCGCCTGGCCGACCCCAAGGAGCGCGACGCCATCAGCCGCGCGGTGCTGGACAATGTGTTGCAGCTCTGGGCCGCACGCGCCAAGCATTGATGGTCTTGTGTCTAGGGCCTAAGGCCTTACTTCGGCGGGTAGCCGCAGCCGCCCTGCTGACCACTTTGGCCGCCTGCGGCACGGTTGCGGTCAACCCGGTCACCGGCAAGGCCGAGCGCACGGTGATGGACGAGGCCAGCGAAATCGCCGAGGGCCGCAAGGCCCATGCGCAAGTGCTGCAGGAATACACGGCGCTGGCCGACCCCAAGCTGCAGGCCTATGTGAACGAGCTCGGCCAGCGCTTGGCCAAGGCCTCGCATCGCAGCCATCTGGACTGGCACTTCACCGTGCTAGACAGCCCCGAGGTCAATGCCTTTGCGCTGCCGGGCGGCTATGTCTACATCACGCGCGGCATCATGGCCTATCTGGAGAGCGAGGCCGATCTGGCCGGCGTGATCGGGCATGAGATCGGCCATGTCACCGCCCGCCACGGCGCCCAGCGTGCCACCCGCCAACAAACGGCCGGCATCGGCGTGCTGGCGGCATCGGTGCTGGGCGCGGTGCTTGAATCTCAGGGCTTGGGCGGCGCCGGGCAATTGCTCGGTCAGGCCTCGCAAGGGGCCGCAGCCGGCTATGTCGCCTCTTACGGGCGCGAGCAAGAACTGCAGGCCGACGGCCTGGGCGCCGAGTATCTGGCGCGCAGCCATTACGACCCCAAAAACATGGTCGACGTGATTCATGTGCTGAAAAACCAGGAGCGCTTTGCCGCCGAACAAGCGCGCCTGGAGGGCCGCGCTGCGCCCAGCGGCAGCAACTGGTTGGCCTCACATCCCAGCAACGATCAGCGCCTCAGCCAAATCAGCCAGACCGCCTCCACCTACGCGGCCGGCGCGGGCAACAGCTACCAAGACGATGGTCGCGCCCGCTACCTCGCGGCGATTGAGGGCCTCAGCTATGGCGAGAGTGCCGAGCAAGGCCTCAGCCGGGGGCGGAACTTCTATCACCCGGGCCTGGGTTTCGCCTTGACCGCGCCCGCGGGCTGGAAGATGCAAAACGGCACGGACGCGCTGATCTTGAGCAATCCCGAGCAGGACGCTGGCTTGCTGCTGCGCCCCGTACCGGCCAAGTTCAGCGGCAGCCATGAACAGATCCTGCGTCAGATGCTGCCGCAGGCCGAACAGCTGCAGATTGACAAGCAGTCACTGAATGGCCTGCCCGCCAGCCACGTCAATGCCGTGCAACGTAACGCACAAGGCCAGCGGCAAGCGATCCAGCTCACCCTCATCAGCGGGCCGAACAAAGCCAACTACATGCTGCTCTACCGCGCCCGCGACGCCAACGCCATGGCACGCGCCGCGCGTCGAATGCAGGAGGCCGAGGCCAGCTTTCGGGCCATGACGCCGGCCGACCGCGCGGCCGCCAAGCCCTGGGTTTTACGCAGCGCCAGCATGCCGGCCGGCGGCTTCGCCCAGTTGGCCAAGAACTCGCCGCTGGGCGAGCGCGCCGAGGCGCAGCTGCTGCTGCTCAATGGCGCCTTGGACCTTGAGCCCAAGCCCGGCCAGCGGGTCAAGGTCGTGGTGACCTCGCCCTGACGAAGCGGCTCAAGGCTGGGCGCGGCCCAGATGCTGCAGCCAGAAGGCCTCGTACTTGCGATGCCAGCCGACGGCCTTGACCGTGCCGCCCATGCCATGCTCGCCGTCCGGGTCGAGGAAGAGATCGACCAGCCCCTCCTTGCCCGACGCAAGCAGCTCCCGGTAAACATTCACCGTGTCTTGGTACAAGACGTTAGGGTCCAGCATGCCGTGCACCAGCAGCAGCGGTTTCTTCAGCCCCTTGGCCATGGGCAGCAGCGAGTATTTGCGCAGGTTCGGCTTGGTCCGATCGACCTTGCCGATGGTGCGGCCGCTGTACCAGCTGTTGTAGTTTTCCCATTCGGTCGGGCCCGCTCCGGCGATGCCGGCGGCGAACAGATCGGGCTTGTTGTACAGCGTGTACTGGGTCTGAAAGCCGCCGAAGCTCCAGCCATTCAGGCCGACGCGCGCCGGATCAATACCGAAGTTGGCACTCATATGGGTGAACAAATCCTCCAGATCCTCGGTCTGCGGCAGGCCCGGGTTCTCCCAGTTGGCGCCCGAGAAGCGGCGGCCGTAGTTCGAGTGTCCGCGTGAATCAATCGTTACCATCACATAGCCATGCTTGGCCGCCATATACATGGCGAACACATAGGCGCTGGGCTGGAAGCTGTCGGCCTCGACCGAATGGCGGTCGTTCAGCGGCCCGCCGTAGATGTACACCACCGCCGGACGCTTATCGGCCGCACTCCAGCCGGCCGGCTTGAACACATAGGCGGGAATGCTGTCACCGTGGCGATTCTTGAACGCGAAGCGCTCGGGGCGTAAGACATCGACCTGCGCCCAGGCCTTGTCGTGGCTGTCGGTCAACACCTTTGCCTCGGCCTTTGACACGCCAGCCGCCGCGATCAGCTTCAGCTCCGGCCGCGCCGCCCAGTTGCCGGCGTTGGCCGCCAGCCATTGGCCGTCATAGGAGACCACGCCGCCCCGGTGATAGTCGGCCGCCGCGCCGAGCGCCTGCAGGCTGCCATCGGCCAGATTGACGCGGAACAGATTCATGGCCGCCAAATCGCCCTTGTTGGCGGCCACAAACATCGCCTTGCTGTCGGGCGTGAAGCCCAGCACCTGATGCGCCTCGAACTCGCCCTTGCCCCCTTCCAGCAAGGGGCGCAGCGTGCGCGTTGCGACGTCCAAGCCATAGGGCTGACGGAAGCCGGCTTCGTCCAGCGCCAACACCAGGGTCTTGCCGTCGGGGGAGAGGCAGATGACCGTGGCCGCGTCAGCGATCT